>MEGM01000166.1 GCA_001725505.1 Rubrivivax sp. SCN 70-15
CCTGCGTCGGCGGCGCCGGGCGTTGCCGCCGCCTCCGCGGGCTCGGCGTTGCGACCGAGCGGGATCACGCGGGCGTTGCCGCTCACCGGGGGACGATCGGTGTAGGTGACGCTGCCGTCGCTGCCGACCACCTTGTACTGCGCCGAGGCAGGCAGACAGGCGGCCATCAGCGCAGCGGCGAGGGGTGCGAGCAGGGGCGGGCGCGACATGGGCCCGAATCTATCCGACTTGAGGCCCTGCGCTCAAGCGATGCCTTGATGGCGCAGCAGCGCATCGAGGCGTGGTTCACGGCCGCGGAAGGCAATGAAGCTCTCGAGCGCCGGACGGCTGCCGCCGACCTCGAGCACCGCCTCGCGCCAGCGCCGCCCCGTGGCGGCGTCGAACGGGCCGGCTTCCTCGAACGCGCTGTAGGCGTCGGCCGACAGCACCTCGGCCCAGGCATAGCCGTAGTAGCCGGCCGCGTAAGCGCCGTCGAACAGATGTGTGAAGCTGTGTGCGAAGCGGTGGAAGGGCGGCATCGGCAGCACCGCGACCTCGGCGCGGACGTCGTCGGCCACCGCGTCGATGCGCGTCGCGGCATCGGCTTCGAGGTGCAGCCGCATGTCGAGCAGGCCGTATTCGCAGTGCCGGACCATCGCCAGGGCGCTCTGGAAGTGGCGCGCGGCGACCATCTTGTCGAACAGCTCGCGCGGCAGTGCCGCGCCCGTCAGCCCATGGCCGGACAGGCGCGAGAGCACGTCCCATTCCCAGCAGAAGTTCTCCATGAACTGGCTTGGCAGCTCGACCGCGTCCCATTCGACGCCGGCGATGCCCGACACCGCGAGCTCGTCGACGCGCGTCAGCACGTGGTGCAGTGCGTGGCCGAACTCGTGGAACAGCGTGATCAGGTCGTCGTGCGTGAGCAGCGCGGGCTGGTCGCCGACCGGCGGCGCGAAGTTGCAGATCACGTGCGCCACCGGCAGTTGCAGCCCGCTGCCATCGGGGCGGCGCCAGCGCTGGCGCACCTCGTCCATCCAGGCGCCGGACTCCTTGCCGTTGCGCGCGTGCAGGTCGAGGTAGAGGCCGGCGATGGGCTCGCCGGCGCGTTCGACGTCGTAGTAGCGCACGCTGTCGTGCCAGACCGAGGCCTGGCCGGGGCGGATGCTCACGTCGAACAGGGATTCGATGAGCCGGAACAGGCCGTCGAGCACTCGCGGCTCGGTGAAATACTGCCGGACCTCGTCGCTGCCGAACGCGAAGCGCGCCTGCTTCAGCTTCTCGCTCACGAAGGCGTGGTCCCAGGCCTGCAACTCGGGCAGGCCGAGCTCACGCGCGGCGAAGGCCTGCATCGCTTCCCGGTCCGCGAGGGCCTGGGCACGGGCGCGGCGCGCCAGGTCGCGCAGGAAGTCGAGCACCCGTTGCGGCGACTCGGCCATCTTCGGCACCAGTGAGAGATCGGCGTAGCTGGCATGGCCGAGCAGCCGCGCTTCCTCGTGGCGCAGCTCGAGCAGCTCGCGCATCAGCGGCGAGTTGTCGAGCTCGGCCGGGCCGTGCTCGCTCGCGCGCGTCGCGTGGGCGCGGAAGAGCTGCTCGCGCAGCCCGCGGTCGGTCGCGTACTGCATCAGCGGCCGGTAGACCGGCGCGTGCAGCGTCAGCTTGTGGCCGGAGCGTCCCTCTGCCTCGGCCGCGGCGCGCGTGGCGACGCGCACGTCGGCCGTCGGCCGGCACGCCGTCGAGCCGCTGCGCCTCGACGTAGAGCGCGAAGCCGTCGGTGGCATCGAGCACGTGCTCGCCGAAGGCCTGCGACAGCGCGGCCTGGCGGTCCTGGATCCGGGCGTAGCGCTCGCGGTCGGCGCCCTGCAGTTCGGCGCCGCCGAGCACGAAGTCGCGCAGCGCGTCGGCCAGCGCCTTGCGCTGCGCAACCGGCAATTGCGCCGCCGCGGGGCTCGCGGCGACCGCCTTGTACTTCGCGTAGAGGCGCTCGTCGGCACCGAGGCGGGTGAAGAAGGCGGTCACGCGCGGCAGGTTCTCGGCGTGCGCGGCGCGCAGCGCGGGCGTGTCGGCCACGGCCTGCAGATGGCCGACCGCGCCCCAGGCGCGACGCAGCCGCTCGACCGCGACGTCGAGCACGGCCGACAACGCAAGGTACTCGGCCGGCACCGTGTCGCCGACGGCCCGCTCCAGCGCGGCCTCGGCGTCGGCGAGCAGCCGATCCAGCGCCGGCGAGACATGCTCGGGCCGGATCGCGGCGAAGTCCGGCAGCGCGGCGCCGGCCAGCAGCGGGTTCGTCATGCCGCCGTGGCGCTGGCCGCCTCGATGGTGTTCACGAGCAGCATCGTGATCGTCATCGGCCCGACGCCGCCCGGCACCGGGGTGATCCAGCCGGCGACCTCGCGCACGCCGGCGAAGTCGACGTCGCCGCAGAGCTTGCCTTCGTCGTTGCGGTTCATGCCGACGTCGACGACGATCGCGCCCGGCTTGACCATCGAGGCGGTCAGCGTGTTGCGCCGGCCGACCGCCGCGACGACCACGTCGGCCTGCCGCGTGTGGTGGGCGAGGTCGGGTGTCGCGCTGTGGCAGACGGTGACGGTGGCGTTGGCCTGCAGCAGCAGCAGCGCCATCGGCTTGCCCACCGTGTTGCTGCGGCCGACGACGACCGCGTGCTTGCCACGCAGATCGACGCCGGTGCTCTCGATCAGCTTCATGCAGCCGTAGGGCGTGGCCGGGCGCAGCCCCGGCAGGCCGGTCATCAGCGTGCCGGCGCTGTGCACCGAGAAGCCGTCGACGTCCTTGGCCGTGGCGATGGCCTCGATGACCTTGTGCGGGTCGATGTGCCGGGGCAGCGGCATCTGCACGAGGATGCCGTGGATGCTCGCGTCGGCGTTCAGCGCCTCGATGCGCGCCAGCAGTTCGGCCTGCCCCAGCGCTGCGTCGTACTGCTCGAGCACCGAATGGATGCCGCACTCCGCGCAGGCCTTGACCTTGTTGCGCACGTAGACCGCGCTCGCGGGGTCGTCGCCGACCAGGATCACCGCCAGCCCGGGCCGGTGGCCGGCGGCGGCCAGCGCCGCGGCGCGCGCGCCGACCTCGGCGCGGATGGATTTCGACAGCGCGATGCCGTCGATCAGTTGCGCGGTCATGTCGGAACCAGTCTCGTCAATCTGACCGGAGCCCCCTCCCGGAGGGGACTCGGGGGAGTCCAGGGCCAGCGATCGGAGATCGCACTAGGCGCGCTGAGCGCCGAGTGCGATCTTCAGCAGGTCGGCGACCGTGTTCGCGTTGAGCTTTTCCATGATGTTGGCGCGGTGCGCCTCCACCGTCTTGATGCTGATGCCCAGGTCGTCGGCGATCTGCTTGTTCAGCCGGCCGGCGACGATGCGTTCGAGCACCTGCGCCTCGCGCGTCGTCAGGCGCGACAGCAGCGCGTCGCGGCTGGCCTGTTCCTGGTGCTGGCTGAACGCGCTGCGCGCCTGGTCGAGCATGCGTTCGACCAGCCCCAGCAGCTCTTCTTCCTTGAACGGCTTCTCGATGAAGTCCATCGCGCCCTTCTTCATCGTCGTCACCGCCATCGGCACGTCGCCATGGCCGGTGATGAAGACGATCGGCAGCGGGCTCTTGCGTTCGAGCAGCCGGTCCTGCAGCTCGAGGCCGGTCATCCCTTCCATCCGGATGTCGGCGATTAGGCAGGCCACCTCGCGCGGGTCGAAGCGGGCGAGGAAGGACTCAGACGAGTCGAAGCACTTGACGCGGTAGTCCTTGCCTTCGAGCAGCCACTGCAGAGAGTCGCGCACCGCCTCGTCGTCGTCGACGACGTAAACGGTGCCCTTCTTGGGGATCAGGCTCATTCAGGAAGTCACGGTGGGGTTCGGGGTGCGGGCCGTCCCGGTGTCCGGGCCGCTGGAAGCCGGCTCGTTGCGGACGGGCAGATCGACGGGCAGCGTGAACGAAAAACGGCAGCCGACGACGTGCGCGCCATTGTAGAGGTTCTGTGCCTTCATCCGGCCGCGGTGCGACTCGACGATCGAGCGGCACAGGCTCAGCCCGATGCCCAGGCCCTCGGCCTTGGTCGAGAAGAAGGCCTCGTACAGGCGCGCGATGACTTCCTCCTTCAGACCCGGGCCCATGTCGGTGACGCTGAACTCGATCACGCCGCCTTCCTCGGGTGTGTGGCGCGGCACGACGCGCAACTCGATGTTGCGGCGCGCGGCGCCGAGCTGTGCGCCGTCGATCGCCTCGGCCGCGTTCTTCAGCAGGTTCAGCACGACCTGCTCGATCAGGATCGGGTCGACCATCAGCGTGGGCAGGCGCTGTGCGACGTAGGTGTGAATCGCGACGTTGCGCCGGCGCAGCTCGATGCCGGCGAGATCGACCGCGTCGTCGACGATCTGGCGCGCCTGCGCCGGCTGGCGCTGCGGCTCGCTGCGCTTCACGAAGGCGCGGATGCGGTGGATGATCTGTCCGGCGCGCTCGGCCTGGCGCGCGGTCTTCTGCAGCGCGGCGACGAGGTCCTCCTTCTCGATCGACTCGGCCTTCACGCGGCTGACCATGCCGTTGCAGTAGTTGGTGATCGCGGTCAGCGGCTGGTTCAGCTCGTGCGCGACCGACGACGCCATCTCGCCCATCGTCACGAGCCGGCTCGTGACCTGCGCCTTCTCGGCCTGCAGCGAGGCCTGCTCCTCGGCGCGCAGCCGCGCGGTGATGTCGGTCGCGATCAGCATCTGCGCGAGGCGTCCGTCGGTCCACTGCAGGTAGCGCGAGCGCACGTCGAACCACTTGCCCAGCGACTCGACGAAGACCTCGCGCGGGCTCGCGCCGGCCTCGGTCAGCTCCTGCGTCGGCAGCCCGGAGAGGTTGTCGACGTCGTCCTCGCTGTCGGGCTCGAACGGCGCCGATGCGGCGCCGCCGGTGAGCAGCGCGTGGCCGCGCGCGTCGCCGCCGAACCAGAGCCGGTACGAACGGTTCGCGAACAGCAGCTCGCCCTGCTGCACCGAGAGCACCGAGACCGACGCGTCCAGCCCCTCGAGCACGGTCGTGAAGCGCTCGTGGCTGGCCGAGAGCTGGTCGCGGATGCGCTTGGCCTCGGTGATGTTGGTCATGCTCGTCATCCAGCCGGTCTGCTGACCCTTGGGGTCGATCAGCGGCGAGACGTACATGCGCGCGTCGAAGGTGCCGCCGTCCTTGCGCATCACCTTGACCTCGATCCCGGCCGGCGGGCTGCGGCCGAGCAGTTCCTGCAGCAGCAGCCGGCTGTTCTCCTCGATCCGGTCCGGCGGCCAGTGCGGGAAGGGCGGCATGCGCCCGACCAGTTCGGACTCGGCGAAGCCGGTCATCTGGCAGAACGCGGCGTTGACGTAGGTGATCCGGCCTTCGAGGTCCATCGCGCGCATGCCGGTCGGCATCGAGTTCTCCATCGCGCGGCGGAAGTTGGTCTCCTGCACCAGCGCGCCCTGGATCTGCGCGCGCCGGCGCATGTGGCGCCAGGTGCCCAGCAGCATCCACACCGTCAGCACCGAGAGCGCGACGACCATCCAGAACAAGGTGTTGCTGATGAGCCCGATCGACGTGCGCCAGCCCTGGCCGCGCAGCAGCATGCCGTTCATCGCCGGCGTCAGCGGCGCGTCGACGACCACCGGCGGGCGGTGCACGGTCTGTCCGGGCAGCGCGGTCGCGGTGCCGGCGAGCAGCTGGCCGTTCTCGTCGACGACCGACACCATGTGCCGGCGCGAGACGTCGAGCGGGACGAAGTTGCGCAGCAGCGAGTCGATCGAATACTCGACGACGAGCACGCCGGCGAACCGGGTCTGCTCGACGAGCGGCACCTGGAGCTGGAAGACCTGGGTCCCGACACTGCCGGCGAAAGGGCGCGAATAGACCGGCTGGCGCGTCTGCAGCGCGGCACGGAAGGCCAGCTCGGCAGCGCTCTTGCGGCCGGCCACGGGCAGCGGCGGATCGTCGGTGGCGCCGGTCTCGCTGCTTTCGGTGCTGTACAGCATGGCCCAGTGGCTGAGCCTGGGCTTGCGGCGGGCGTCGAGCCAGCCCATGTAGGTGATCTCGGGGTGGTCGCGCGCGATCGAGACGAACTGCTCGCGCAGTGCATCGGGGCCGATCTCGTGCGAGACGAGTTCGCGCGCCAGCCGGATCACCAGTTCCTGGTTCTGGATCAGGCGCAGGCCGATCTGCTGCTGGGTGATCTCGGTGTCGCGCTTGACCGATTCGGTCTCGCGCTCGATCTCCTCGTTGCGCAGGTACCAGAAGGCCGAGATGATGGCCGCGAGGAAGAGCAGCACCGAGATCAGTGGCGCGAGCGTCGCGAAGCGGTCCTGGCGCGCCGGGGACTGGCGCCGCCACCACAGCCCGAACATCCGGCGCGCGTCGGGCAGGGATTGCGGCGCGCTGGGGAAGGGCTTTCGGGGTCTGGCCATCGGCACCGATTATCCGGGCCAGGCCTGCTCCCGTCGCAACGGACAAAACCACAATATGAAATCGGTGGGCACTATTTGAAATTATTCGCCGCTGTGCCAAACTGGCGGCCTTTGCCGAACGGTCCAACAAGAGGAGACAAGCATGTCCGCTACGCCGGAGTCCTTCAACGGCGCTGCCGCCCACGACCCTGACGCGCAGGAAACCCGTGAATGGCTGGACGCGCTCGCCGCGGTGATCGCGAACGAGGGGCCCGAGCGCGCGCACGCGCTGCTCGACCGCCTGATGGACGAGGCGCGCCAAGCCGGCATCGACATGCCGTTCTCGGCCAACACCGCCTACGTCAACACGATCGAGCCCGAGCAGGAGGCGCGCAGCCCGGGCAACCTCGAACTCGAGGGCCGGTTGCGCGCCTACATGCGCTGGAACGCGATGGCGATGGTCGTGAAGGCGAACCGGCTGCATCCGGCCGACGGCGGCGACCTCGGCGGCCACATCTCGAGCTTTGCGTCGGTGGCGCACATGTTCGCGGCCGGCTTCAACCATTTCTGGCATGCCGAGAGTGAGGGCCATGGCGGCGACCTGCTCTACATCCAGGGCCACAGCGCGCCGGGCATCTACGCGCGCGCCTACCTCGAAGGCCGGCTCACCGAGGAGCAGTTGCTCAACTTCCGGCAGGAGGTCGACGGCCGCGGGCTGTCGAGCTATCCGCACCCCAAGCTGATGCCCGAGTTCTGGCAGTTCCCGACCGTCAGCATGGGCCTGGGGCCGCTGATGGCGATCTACCAGGCGCGCTTCCTCAAGTACCTGCATGCGCGCGGCATCGCCGACACCAGCAAGCGCAAGGTCTGGGTCTTCTGCGGCGACGGCGAGATGGACGAGCCCGAGAGCCTGGGTGCAATCGGACTGGCCGCGCGCGAGAAGCTCGACAACCTGATCTTCGTCGTCAACTGCAACCTGCAGCGCCTGGACGGCCCGGTGCGCGGCAACGGCAAGATCATCCAGGAGCTCGAAGGCGAGTTCCGCGGCGCGGGCTGGAACGTCATCAAGGTGATCTGGGGCAAGGAGTGGGATGGGCTCCTCGCGCGCGACAAGGACGGCGCGCTGCGCAAGATCATGATGGACACGCTGGACGGCGACTACCAGGCGTTCAAGGCCAACGACGGTGCCTTCGTGCGCAAGAACTTCTTCGGCCGCGACCCGCGCACGCTGGAAATGGTGTCCAAGATGAGCGACGCCGACATCTGGAACCTGCGCCGCGGCGGCAACGATGCGAGCAAGGTCTACGCCGCCTTCCACGCGGCGACGCATCACGCCGGCGACCCGACGGTGCTGCTGATCAAGACCGTCAAGGGCTACGGCATGGGCAAGGCCGGCGAGGGCAAGAACACCGCGCACCAGGCGAAGAAGCTCAGCGACGACGACATCCGCTACTTCCGCGACCGCTTCAACATCCCGATCCCGGACAGCGAGCTGGCGAGGATCCCGTTCTACAAGCCGGCCGACGACACGCCGGAGATGCGCTACCTGCACGAGCGCCGCAAGGCCCTCGGCGGCTACCTGCCCAAGCGCCGCACCAAGGCCGACGAGAGCTTCACCGTGCCGCCGATCGAGACCTTCAAGGCCGTGCTCGACGCCACCGCCGAAGGGCGCGAGATCAGCACCACGCAGGCCTACGTGCGCTTCCTGACGCAGCTGCTGCGCGACGCGGCGCTGGGCCCGCGCGTCGTGCCCATCCTCGTGGACGAGGCGCGCACCTTCGGCATGGAGGGGTTGTTCCGCCAGATCGGGATCTACAACCCCGAGGGGCAGAGGTACACGCCGGTCGACAAGGACCAGGTGATGTACTACCGCGAGGACAAGGCCGGGCAGATCCTGCAGGAAGGCATCAACGAGGCCGGCGGCATGAGCAGCTGGATCGCCGCGGCGACCTCGTACTCGACGAACAACCGGATCATGATCCCGTTCTACGTCTACTACTCGATGTTCGGCTTCCAGCGCGTCGGCGACCAGCTGTACCGAAGTCACGATGTCGTCCATGGCTTCGCCCGCCTCGTCCACCAGTTTTCTGCCGGTCTCGACCGTGCCCACCGAGTCCTCGATCAGGGTCTTGATCTCTTTCGCCGCGCCCGCCGAACGCTGCGCAAGGCTCCGGACCTCGGACGCCACGACCGCAAAACCGCGCCCCTGTTCTCCGGCGCGTGCCGCTTCGACCGCCGCGTTCAGCGCGAGAATGTTGGTCTGGAACGCAATCCCGTCGATCACGCCAATGATGTTGGTGATCTTCTGGGAGCTGTCCTTGATCGAGGCCATGGTCTCGACCACTTCGTTCACCACGGTGCCGCCCTTGGCCGCGATCTCGGCCGTCGATACGACCAGCTGGTTCGCCTGGCGCGCATTATCGGCATTCTGTTTCACCGTGCTGGTGATTTCCTCCATCGAGCTGGCCGTCTCTTCCAGGCTCGATGCCTGCGATTCGGTCCGCGCAGACAGATCCGCGTTGCCCGTCGCGATTTCAATCGCGCCGGCATTCACGATATCCGTGCTCTCCTTGATCTGGCCGATTGCCCACCGCATGTTGACCTGCAGGATGCGCAACGAATCGAGAATGCTGGCGAGCTCCTTGACGCCGCTCGAATGAATGCGGCTGGTCAGATCGCTTGCACTGAGACGCTGGATCTCACGACGGATGCAAACAAGCGGCTGGACCACATTGCGATAGGCCAGCCAGCCGCACAGCCCTGCCAGTGGCACGCCCAGGACAGCCATCACCATGACGATATGCGCCAACCCCGCAACGCCCTGTTCCGCAAACCAGCTCAACACGCCCATGGTCAGGAACATGGCCGCTACCGCCGCGGATGAGGCGATCAACAGCATTTTCAGCGAACGCATGGCCATCAGCCATTGAAAGCCGTCTTGCCACCCCTGCCTGACGGCCTGTCCCGCTTCGATCCGCAGTCCTCGATCGCCGGAACGGATGGCGCGATATGCCGCATCGGCATGCTGAATCTGTTCCCGCGTGGGCTTCGAGCGCACCGAGGTGTAACCGACGATGGTATCGCCGTCGATGATCGGGGCTGCACTGGCTTCCACCCAATAGAAGTCGCCGTTCTTGCAGCGGTTTTTCACCAGCCCCGTCCAGGGCTTGCCCGACTTCAGGCAGCCCCACATGTCGGCAAAGGCTTCCGACGGCATATCCGGATGGCGCACGATGTTCTGCGGTGCGCCGATCAGTTCGGCCTCGGAAAACCCGCTTATGCGGATAAAGTCATGATTGACATAAACGATGTTTCCATGGATATCCGTCCGCGACGTCGGCGCTTCGTTCTCCAGAAGAACATACTCATTGCTGGTGACAGGTAAATTCGTTCTCATGATGCATCCCCAATAAGGTCCACAGATATTTCGCTCGACCAGTTCTCCATGCCCTATTGGGTCTTTGTCTTTGTCTGTTCAAGCGCTCTTCAAAATGCCGATCGTTTGCGTCGATCGCCCGAGATGAGCCTGTGCGCCCTCGAAACCGGCTCGATGACCGGCAACGCAAGCTTTCGTACGCTTGCGGCATTCGGCGTGGGCACGATTCCGGTCACGGCTACGGGCGCGCGCGCGGTGCCTGACTGGGCATTCAACCGGAACACGCTGACCGCCTCAGCAAGCTTCACCGCCTGCTCCCGCAAGCTCTCCGCCGCTGCCGCCGCCTCTTCCACCAGCGCCGCGTTCTGCTGCGTCATCTCGTCCATCTGACCCACCGCCTGGTTCACCTGCTCGATCCCCGC
>MEGM01000167.1:0-4723 GCA_001725505.1 Rubrivivax sp. SCN 70-15
CCACGGTGGGCTTGTCCCCAACAATCAGACTCTTCATCCACGCCTCCTGAAGCTGCGTGGATCGACATCATATCTAATCTATTGAACGCAACTCCGTATCAGGCTCGCTTCGCTTCGCCCTCGTTCAGCTGGCCAAGGGCGAGGCGCAGCGAGCCCGTGTCGTCGAGTGCGCTGCCGGGACGGTGGACTGCGGTGGGTCCAAGTGGCCCGCCGGGGCGACGGGCCAGGGCGCGCAGAACGAATGCATGGTTTTGCATTCAGGCCCTCTTCTTTGGTGACTTTCTTCTGGGCCTCCAGAAGAAAGTCACCCGGCATGCCGGGCCGGGACCCGGCGCGGCCTATCCAGCCCACGAGCGCTGCCCGAAGCGAATCAGCGCAGTGACGAAGTGATGCAGCAGCGCAGCAGCGCGCGACGCCCGTCGCGCCCCGCCCTCAGACCGGCTTCTTGTGCGTCCCGTCGCACAGCGGCTTGCTGGCGCTGGCCTTGCAGCCGCAGAAGTAGACCGTCTTGCTCTCGGTCGCGCTGTACTTGATCGGCGTGAATTCGTTGGCGGCGCGGTGCGAGCCGTCACAGAAGGGCTGAGTCTTGCTCTGGCCGCAGGCACACCACCAGTAGTCCTTGCCGGCTTCGACGGCGACGGCGAACGGGGTGTTCGAGGCACGGACGGGGTTCGTCATTTCTGGTTTCCTTCGGGGGTGGATCGGTGGGTCGACTGTCCTCCGGTCGCGGCCGGCTGGCAAGCGCTTCAGTCCGGCAGCGTGGCGCGCAGGCGGCCGACCTCGAGGCCGTTCCAGTTGCTCAGCGGCAGGTCGGCCAGGCCGTGCACGAAGCTGCGCTCGGCGTCGTCCAGGCGCACCAGGCGCTCGATCAGCGCGGCCATCACGACCTCGGCCGCGCGCGCGTTGTTGCCATCGTCGATCTTGATCGCGACGCCCAGCCCGGCCTCGGGCAGCGCGGCGCAGTAGACGCCTTCGGCGCCGACCTTGCAGAACACGCGCTCGCCCAGGCGCTCCATCACGCGGGTGTCGAAGCGGCCGCTGCCGGCAACCATGAACGGCGCCTTCGCGACCGCTGCACGCAGCCGCTTCGAGGCGCGCGCCTGGCCGTCGCGCAGCCCGATGCCGGTGCCGGCGCGCGCGAAGGCCAGCGCCAGGTGGCGCAGCGGGATCGAATGCGTCGGGATCGAGCAACCGTCGGTGCCGACCGGGCTGCGCGCGAGGTCCCAGCCGGTGGTCGATTGCAGCGCCGCCGTCACTTCGCGCATCACCGGGTGGTCGGGCGTCACGTAGCCGCGCAGGAACGCGCGCCGGTCGCGCGCACCGGACTGCTCGGCCATCAGGCAGCCCAGGCAGACGAAGCCGGCGTGCTTGCCCGAGCAGTTGTTGTGCAGCGCGGTCGGCGTCTCGCCGCGCGCGGCCATCTCGCGCTGCGTGACGTCGCGGTACGGCCAGTGCGCGCCGCATTCGAGCGCGGCTGCGTCGACGCCGGCCTTGGCCAGCATGGCCGCCGCGGCCTGGGTGTGGCGCGGTTCGCCGCCATGCGAGGCGCAGGCCAGCGCCAGCTCCTCGTCGCTGAGCTGCCAGCGGTCGGCGGCGCCGCTTTCCACCAGCGGCAGCGCCTGCAGCAGCTTGACCGCCGAGCGCGGGAAGATCGGGCGTTCGATGTCACCGGCGGCGCCGTGCAGCGCGCCGTCGGCGTCGACGACGGCGAAGGCGCCGCGGTGCATCGATTCGACGCTGCCGCCGCGCAGCGCCTCGGCCAGGATCGGGTTGGTGTTCATGGCCGCCACTGTATCGCCCGGACAATCGCGCGATGGACAAGCTGTTGCTGGGCGTCGACTTCACCTGCGCGCCGGGTCGGCGCAAGCCGATCACGGTGGCGCGTGGCCGCCTCGCGGGCAGCGTGCTGCGCCTGGACGGCGTCGACCTGCTGCCGGCGATGGCCGGCTTCGAGGCGCTGCTCGCCACGCCCGGCCCCTGGTTCGGCGCCTTCGATTTCCCGTTCGGCCTGCCGCGGGAGTTCGTCGATTCGCTCGCACTCGGCGCGAGCTGCGACGCGGTGATCACCGAGCTGCAGCGCCGCTGCCCGACGCGGATGGCGTTTCGCGCCCTCGTCGACGCCTGGGGCAACGCGCGCCCCGCGGGCCGGCGGCTGCTGCACCGCGCGACCGACACCGCGCTGCCCGGCGTGAGCTCGACGAGCCCGCTGCAGACGCGCTACGTGCCGGTCGGCTTCATGTACTACGAGGGCCTGTCGCGGCTGGTGCGCGCCGGCGTCACGCTGCCGCGGCTGCGTGCGGGCGACCCGGCGCGCGTCGCGGTCGAGGCCTACCCCGGCCTCCTCGCGTTCGAGCTGATCGGCCGGCGTTCGTACAAGAACTCGGACGCGCCGGACCGGCTGATCGCGCGCAAGGACCTCGTCGACGCGCTCGAGCAGGGCCGCAGCCGGCTCGGCCTGCGCCTCAAGCTCGGCCATGCGCTGCGCGAGGCGCTCGTCGACGACGCCTCGGGCGACCGGGTCGACGCCGCGCTGTGCCTGCTGCAGGCCGGCTGGGCGAGCGAGCGATCGCAGGGCGGTCTGCCCGAGGGCGTGGTGGACGCGGTCGAGGGCTGGATCGCGACCGCGTGACGCGCCGGCCCCGGCGGCGCCGGCTACGCAGGCCGCGACGGCTCGGCTTCCTCGGGTTCGTCCTGGTCCAGGTGGATCAGGCCGTTGTGGAAGTTGTATTCGAAGACATCGCCGTGCCGGCCCCATTCGATCGCGGTGCGCATCACGCGCTCGGCCTCGGTGGCGTCGAGGCTGTCGCGCAGCAGGCGCAGGAAGGGCTCCTCGGGCAGCTCGCCCGAAGGTTCCTGTTCCAGGCTGTGGCGGATGTGCGCGACCAGCGGCACGTGCGCGAGCAGCTGGGCGCCGAAGATCTGCTGCCGCTCAGTGTGGTCGGCGTCGACGTAGCGCCGGCCGATCGGCGTGATGTGCAGGTCGCCGTCGGCCAGGCGCGTGAAGTCCAGCAGCGACAGCGCCTGCACGAGCGGCAGCAGTTCGTCGTCGCTGAGCTCGCTCGCCTCGGCCAGCTTGGGCAGGTCGGCGCGGCCGTCGAAGGCGTCGTCGAGCAGCATCTCGAGCAGGCCTTCCATGCGCGCGATGTCGGCCTGTGGCAGGCGGTGCGCGAGGTCCAGCTTCACGGGCTCGGCGCCGGCGCGGCCGGCGCGTGTGGCGCCTGCGGTCATCAGCGCGTAGACCTCGTCGACGAGCATGCGCACCTCGGGGCTGTCGGCATCGCGCGGGCGCGGCAGCCGCACCGCGAGCTGGAAGCGCACGCGGCCCGGGTCGCTCGCGAAGACGAGCACGCGGTCGGCCATCAGCACCGCCTCCTCGATGTTGTGCGAGACGACGAGGATCGCCTTCATCGGCATCGAGCCGCTGCTCCACAGCTCGAGGATGTCCTCGCGCAGCCGCTCGCCGGTGAGCACGTCCAGCGCCGAGAAGGCCTCGTCCATCAGCAGCACCTCGGGCTCGACGACGAGCGCGCGCGCGATGCCGACGCGCTGGCGCATGCCGCCCGACAGCTCGCGCGGCAGCGCGCTCTCGAAGCCGGCGAGGCCGATCATCGCGATCGCCGCCTCGGCGCGGCGCGCGCGCTCGGCCGGCTCGATGCCGCGCGCCTCGAGGCCGAGCTCGACGTTCTGCTGCACCGTCAGCCAGGGGAAGAGCGCGAACGACTGGAACACCATGCTGACGCCGCGCGCCGGGCCGTAGAGCGGCTGGCCGCGGTAGCTGACGCGGCCGGCGTCGACGTCGATGAGCCCGGCCATGATGCGCAGCAGCGTCGACTTGCCCGAGCCCGACTGGCCGAGCAGCGCGACGATCTCGCCTTCGGCGAGGCGGAAGTCCACGCCTTCGAGCACCGAGCGCGCGCTGCCGTCGGCCGAGCGGAAGGACTTGCCCACGCCCTTGAGTTCGACGATCGCGTCCGACATGGTCTGGGATCCCCCGGGTTCAGAAGTGCAAGCGGTCCTCGGCCAGCCGGTACAGCCGCCGCCAGACGAAGTGGTTCATGCCCATCACGAACAGGCACATCACGCCGATGCCCAGCGCGATGCGCGGGAAGTCGCCGATCGCCGTCATGTGCGCGATGTAGCTGCCCAGGCCCTGCGCGCGCAGCGTCGTGTCGCCCCAGCTCACGTACTCGGCGACGATGCTCGCGTTCCACGAGCCGCCGCTGGCGGTGATCGCGCCGGTGACGAAGCTCGGGAACACCGCCGGCAGCAGGTAGCGTCGCCACTTGAGCCAGCCGCTGAGGCCCAGGTTCTGCGCCGCATAGCGCAGCTCGGTGGGAATGGTGGACGCACCGGCGATCACGTTGAAGAGCAGGTACCACTGCGTGCCCAGCACCATCAGCGGCGAGAGCCAGATGTTCGGGTTCAGGTGCCAGCGCACGATGAACAGCACCGCGATCGGGAACATCAGGTTGGCCGGGAACGCGGCGAGGAACTGCGCCAGCGCCTGCAGCCGGCCGGCCCAGAGCGGGTTCATGCCGATCCAGATCCCGATCGGCACCCAGACGAGCGCGGTCAGCGCGATCAGCACCAGCACGCGCAGCATCGTGTAGAGCCCGAGCAGCAGCACGTGGCCGATCTCGGCGAGCGCGACCTCGCCGTAGATGAAGCTCGCGAGCCAGCCCACCGCGAGCAGCACCGCGGCGGCAAGCAGCGCGTCGCCGAT
>MEGM01000167.1:4753-8415 GCA_001725505.1 Rubrivivax sp. SCN 70-15
GTTCGGCGGCTTCGCGCGGGCCAGGATCGAGGTGCCGTCGTGGCTGCGCCGGAACAGCGTCAGCGAGCGCTCGAGCAGCCGCACCGCCGAGCTGCCGAGCGCCTGCATGCGATCGGTGCGCCGCATCCAGGTCAGCAGCCACGAGGTCGGCTCCGTCTCGCTGCTGCCTTCCTCGAAGCGGAACTTGTCGGCCCAGGCGATGAGCGGGCGGAAGAAGAGCTGGTCGTAGAGCAGGATGCCGACGAGCATCGCGCCGATCGCCCAGCCGATCGCGCCCAGGTCCTTGGCCTGGATCGCCAGCGCGATGTACGAGCCGATGCCGGGCAGCTTGATGTCCTGGTGCGAGACCGAGATCGCCTCCGACGCGACGACGAAGAACCAGCCGCCGGACATCGACATCATCATGTTCCACAGCAGCCCGGGCATCGCGAACGGCAGCTCGAGGCGCCAGAAGCGCTGCCAGCCCGAGAGCTGGAACACGCGCGCGGCCTCGCTCAGCTCGGCCGGCACGGTGCGGAACGACTGGTACAGGCTGAACGCCATGTTCCAGGCCTGCGAGGTGAAGATTGCGAAGATCGCCGCGCATTCGACGCCGAGCAGGTTGCCCGGGAACAGCGCGATGAAGCCGGTGACCGTGATCGACAGGAAGCCCAGGATCGGGATCGACTGCAGGATGTCGAGCAGCGGCACCATCACGCGCTCGGCGGCGCGGTACTTGGCCGCGATCGCCGCGAACGCGCAGCTGAAGACCAGCGACGCGCCGAGCGCGATGAACATCCGCAGCGTCGTGCGCAGCAGGTAGTACGGCAGCATCCACGGGCTCAGCGTCAGCGGCAGCGCCTCGCCGATCGCGTAGGGCCGCGCCATCTGCGAGCCCGCATAGCCGAGCGCCGCCAGCACGGCCAGCACCAGCGGCAGCAGCGCCCAGTCCCAGCGGTTGCCGGTGGCCTCGACGACCTGGCGCGGAAAGAAGGGTTTGTCGAACACGGGTTCTCAGGGGTCAGCGGCCCGGATTGTGGCCGCCCTGCGCGTCGGCGCGATGACGGCCGGCGCGGCTCGGCCCGGGCCTAGCGCCGGCCGCCGAAGACGAGCAGCGCGGCGCCGACCGCGATCGCGCCGACGCCGGCCCAGACCGGCACCGCGACGGTCTGCTTCTCCTTGACCGCGAACTCGATCGGCCCGACCTTCACGTCGTGCGTCTGCTTCGTGTAGCTGAAGCCGCCGTAGACCAGCGCCAGCACGCCGGCGACGATGAGGACGATACCGGCGAGCTTGATCGGGGCCATGAGCAGGTGTGGTGTCGGTCGAGGTGCCGGATTGTCGCCGACGCCGGCGTGCCCGGCGCGCCGCACCGCGCCGGCCGGGGCGTGAAAACCCACCCCGCCGCGGCATCAAGTGCACGCTCTCGGCGGCCGATATCTCCGGGGTGTCCCTGTCCCGAATCCCGACGACGATGAATCCGCTCGCTTCCCTGAAACTCTCGCAACGCCTCGCGCTGGGCTTCGGCCTCGTGCTCGGGCTGCTCGTGCTGACCACCGGCTACGCGCTGTGGCGCATGCAGGCGCTGACCACGACGCTGGATGACGTGGTCATCCGCGGCGCCGGCCGCAGCCAGGCGATCGGCGCGATGATGCGCGCCGCCGACGACTACGCGCTCACGCTGCGCAGCATCGGCGGCGCCTCGCTCGACCAGGCCGAGGGCCTGCTCGGCCAGATGAACGCGGCCACCGCCCGCTACGACCGCGCGCTCGCCGAGGCCGCGCCGCTGATGCCCGCGACCGCGCAGACGCGCGCGCTGCTCGACGCCGCCGCCAAGGGCGCGGGCGGGCTGCGCGAGATCATGACCGTGGTCAACCAGGCCGCCGACGGGCGCGGCCTGCCCGCGGTGATCCTGAACCTGCGTGCCCAGGTCACCGGGCCCGACGGCGCCAAGTGGACGCAGCGCCGCGAGACCTGGAGCAAGGCGCTGGTGGCGCTGTCCAGCTGGGACGAGCAGGCCGGCCGCGAACGCAGCGTCGCCGCGAAGGCCGACGCGCAGAACGCGGCGGCGTGGGTCGTCGGCGGCGCGCTGCTCGCGCTGCTGGCCGGCGCGTTCACCGCCTGGCGCATCACGCGCGACATCGGCGCCGGGCTGCGCGACGCGATGCAGGCCACCGAGCGCATGGCCGTGCACGACCTGTCGCGGCCCATCGTGACGCGCCGGCGCGACGAGCTCGGCCAGCTCGCGCAGGCGCTCGAAGGCATGCGCGCCAGCCTGCACGGCCTGGCCGGCGGCGTGCGCGAGGCCTGCCAGGGCATCGCCACCGCGAGCGGCCAGATCACGCAGGGCAGCCACGACCTGAGCCAGCGCACCGAGCAGACCGCGGCGACGCTGCAGTCGACCGCGAGCGCGATCGCGCAGCTGACCGGGATGCTCGACCAGACCGTGCGCACCGCGGGCTCGGCCGGCACGCTGGCGCGCGAGGCGCAGGACGTCGCGAACCGCGGCGGCGGCGTCGTCAACGAGGCGGTCTCGACGATGCAGGAGATCGACGGCGCGTCGCGCAAGATCGCCGACATCATCACCATCATCGACGGCATCGCGTTCCAGACCAACATCCTGGCGCTGAACGCCGCGGTCGAGGCCGCGCGCGCCGGCGAGCAGGGGCGCGGCTTCGCGGTCGTCGCCGGCGAGGTGCGCGCACTCGCGCAGCGCAGCGCCGCCGCGGCGCGCGAGATCAAGGCGCTGATCCAGGCCTCGCTCGAGAAGGTGCAGAGCGGCAGTGCGCAGGTGCGCAACGCCGGCGGCGCGACGACCGAAATCATGAGCTCGGTCGAGCGTGTCTCCGAGCTCGTGACGACGCTGTCCGGCGAAGCCGCGCAGCAGCGTGACGGCGTCGGCCAGGCCGGCCAGCAGGTCGCCCAGCTCGACACGATGGCGCAGCAGAACGCGGCGCTGGCCGAGCAGTCGGCCGCCGCGGCGGCCTCGCTGCTCGACCAGGCGCGCCGGCTGTCCGGGCTGGTCGACAGCTTCCGGCTCGATGCGGGCGAGGCGCAGTTCGCCTGAGCGGCCGGCGCCGCGGCGGCACAATGACGCGGACCAAGGGATCGCGGACCGGGCCGTCCGGCCCGGCGCGGCCGGCGTCCGATGAAACGACTGCGACAACTGCTGCGCAAGGCGAACCCGGGGCGGCTGGGCGTCTACCTGCTCGCGCTGTGGAAGCTCTTCAAGCATCCGGACACGCCGCGGCCGGTGCGCTGGCTCGCGGTGGCGGTGCTGGCCTATGCGCTGAGCCCGATCGACCTGATCCCCGACTTCATCCCCGTGCTCGGGCTGCTCGACGACATCGTGCTCGTGCCGTTGGGCCTGGCGCTGGTGATCCGGCTCACGCCGGCGGCGCATTGGCAGGCCCGGCTGCGCGAGGCCGAACTCGGCGGCGAGGCGCTGCCGCGCCTGTTCTGGGGCGCGGCCTTCGTGATCGCGGTCTGGCTGCTGGTGGCCGGGCTGTTCGCTGGCTGGCTGGTCTGGCGGATGAAGGGAGCCTGGTGGTGAGGGGCTCGCGCTGTGCGGCGTTGCTGCTGTCGATCGCGCTGGGGGCTTCGGCCCTCATGCCGGCGCGGGCCGCACCGCCGGCGCAGACCGGCGTCGTCACGCGCGTCGTCGACGGCGACAGCGTCTGGGT
>MEGM01000167.1:8428-16844 GCA_001725505.1 Rubrivivax sp. SCN 70-15
GTCGCGGTGCGGCTGGCCGGCATCGACGCGCCCGAGCTGTGCCAGCCCTGGGGACCCGAGGCGCGCGACGCGCTGCGCGACCGCGTCCTGGGCCGCGAGGTCACGCTGCAGCCGCGCGGCCACGATGGCTACGGCCGCCTGCTCGCGACGCTGCTGCTCGACGGCAGCGCCGTCAACGCCCAGCAGGTCGAGGACGGCAACGCCTGGAGCCAGCGCTACAAGTGGGACCTGGGGCCGTACGTGAAGGAGGAGCGCGTCGCGCAGGCGCTCGGCCGCGGGCTGTTCGGGCAGGGCGGTGCGGTGCGGCCGCGCGACTTCCGCCAGCGCCACGGGCCTTGTGAGGGCCCGGCGCCTGCGCGCGCCGGGGCGGCGTCGTCCCCGGTGCCTGCGCCGGCCGCAGCCACAGCGCCGGCGCCGGGCGCCGCACCGATGCCAGCCACCGAGCCGGCCCTGTTCCGCTGCGACGGCCGCACCCGCTGTTCGCAGATGCATTCCTGCGCCGAGGCGAAGTTCTTCCTCGCCCATTGCCCGGCGGTGAAGATGGACGGCGACCACGACGGCGTGCCCTGCGAGACGCAGTGGTGCCGCTGAAGCGCTATTTCCCCGGCGTGCTCACCTTCACCCAGCGCAGCTCGACCGTGTCGTCCGGCCATTGCACGGCGCTGACCTTCTTCGCCATCGCCCAGGTCAGCGTGCGCCGGTACAGCGGCACGTAGGGCAGGTCGGCGGCGGCGTCGCGCAGCACCTGGGTGACCATCGCGCGCCGGCGCGCGAGGTCGGGCTCGACGCGGATCGCGTCGATCAGCGCGTCGAGCTTCGGATTGCTGTAGCGGCCGGCGTTGAAGACGCCGGCGCCGCCGGCGCTCCAGCTGTGGAAGAGCGCGTTCAGCGACGACCAGGCGTCCGGGTTCGGCGACCAGCCGAACTCGATGAAGCTCGCCGTCGCCTGGCTCAGCTTGGGGAAGAACTGGCTCGGCGGGCTCACGCGCAGCGTGGTGCGGATGCCGAGCTGCGTCAGCATCGCCGCCGCGGCCTGGCAGACCGCCTCGCGCCAGGCGACGTTGACGCAGTCCAGCGTGACCGAGAAGCCTGATCCGTAGCCGGCCTCGGCGAGCAGCGCCTTCGCCTTGGCCGGGTCGTAGGGCAGGCGCCGGTCCAGTTCTGCCGGCGCGCCGTCGACGCGCGGCGAGAGGAAGGCGCCGGTCGGCACCGCCAGGCCGCGCAGCACCTTGGCGATGATCAGGTCGATGTTGATCGCCTGGTAGACGGCGCGGCGCACACGCAGATCCTTGAACGGGTTGCGGCCTTTCACGTCGCTGCCGGTCAGCTCGGCGCGTGCCTGGTCGAAGCCGAGGTACTGCTCGCCGATGTCGGCGATCTGGAGCAGCTGGATGCGCGGGTCGCGCTGCAGCCGGGCGACGTCCTGGAACGGCGGGTCGAGCACGAAGTCGACCTCGCCCGACGCGAGCGCGGCCAGCCGCGTCGCGTCGGACTTGATCGTCACGAAGTCGACCTGGCCGAGGTTGCCGCTGCGCTTGTCGGCCCAGCCCCACCAGGCCGGGTTGCGCACCAGCGTCGTGCGCACGTCGGGCTCGTAGCGCAGCAGCTTGAACGGGCCGGTGCCGTCGGCATGGCGCACCGCGTAGGTCTCCTGCTGGCCGTTGAAGTCCTGCGCACGCGTGACGCCGTGGGCCTCGCACCAGGCGCGGCTCATCATCGCGATGAACTGCAGCTTGCCCGGCAGCACGGCATCCGGGTGGGCGAGATCGATCTCGATCGCGAGCGGGCCGAGCGCCTTCACCGCGGTCACGCCTTCGAGCTGGAAGGCGCGCTGCGACGGCGGCGCGAGTGCGCGCTCGATCGAGAACACCGCGTCGTCGGCGGTGAAGGGCTGGCCGTCGTCGAAGACCACGCCCGGGCGCAGCTCGAAGCGCCAGGTCGTCGGGCCGGTCATCTTCCACGCCAGCGCGAGGCCGGGCTCGATGCGGAAAGCCTGGTCGCGCGTGACCAGCGACTCGTAGATCTGGAACACGACGCGCGAGTGGTAGAGCAGCGCGAGCGCCTGCGGGTCCATCGTTTGCGGGTCGAAGGCGCTGGCGATGCGCAGCGCCGGGGTCTGCGCCTGTGCGCCGGGAAGCGCGAACGCGAGGCACAGGACGAGGCGCGGGAGCCAGCGCGAGAGCGGGCGAAGGAGGTGCATGGGGCGTTCCCCTGTGGCCGGCACCGGACTACAGACCGGACTGCGCGACGACGTACATGAAGCCGGCGCCGAGCGCGGTCAGCGCGATGAGCTGCAGCGACTTGCCCGGCGGCGCACCCGAATGCGCCTCGGGAAGGATGTCGGAGACGCCGATGTAGAGCAGGAAGCCGGCGAAGAAGCCCAGGTAGAGCATCAGCGTCTCGGGCGGCAGGTGAAAGAGCAGCGTCGACGCCGCGCCCGCCACCGGCGCGAGTGCGTCCAGCGCCAGCATCACGATCGACCGGCGCGTCGGGTTGCCGTGCGACAGCATCAGCCCGACGGTGTTGAGCCCGTCCGAGAAATCGTGCGCGATCACGGCGATCGCGACCGTCGCGCCGACCGCGGGCGAGACCTGGAACGCCAGGCCGATGCCGACGCCGTCCATCACGCTGTGGCCGACCAGCGCCAGCGCCGAGAAGATGCCGACCTGCGGATGCCGGTGCGTCGCATAGTCCGATTCGTGCGCGTGGTGGATGAGCAGGAACTTCTCGAGGCCGTGAAAGAGCAGGAAGCCGAGCACCAGCGCGACCATCGCGCGCATCGGGTCCGCGCCATGCTCGTGCGCGAGCTCGAACAGCTCGGGCAGGACCTCGAAGCTGACCACGCCGAGCAGCACGCCGGCGGTGAAGCTGAGCAGGAAATGGAGCCGGTCGCGAAAGCGCAGCGCGACCAGGCCACCGATCAGCGTCGAGACGAAGGTGGCGAAGGACATCAGGACGACGGTCATGGCGGGGTCCGACAAGGCAGCTGCGGATTGTCGTCGCCCTCGGCCCCGGGTCGGCGGCGACCCACCGTTCGCCGTTGACGGAGGGCGCGCAAGTCAGCGGCGCAGCCGCGCCGGCGCAAGCGCTGCGGGATCGACGCCCTCGCGCGCCAGCGTCTCGGACAGTGGCGTGCCGACGATCAGCGCCTCGGCGAGCTGGGCCGCGCCGGCGGCACTCTGGATGCCGTAGCCGCCCTGGCCGGCGAGCCAGAAGAAGGCGGGCACGTCGGCGTCGAAGCCGATCACCGGTTCGCCGTCGGCGCTGAAGGTGCGCAGCCCGGCCCAGGTGTGGCGCGGGCGGCGGATGCGCAGCGTCGTGTACTGCTCGATGTGAGCGATGCCGAGCGCGATGTCCAGCGCCTCGGGCTGCACGTCCTGCGCCGCCACGGGGTCGGCGTTCGCCGGCGAGCCCAGCAGCTGGCCGGCGTCGGGCTTGAAGTACCAGCTCTCGTCGATCGCGCAGACGGTGGGCCAGCCGCGGTGGCCGACGCCGGGCGGCGCGTCGAAGGTGAACGCGCTGCGCCGCCTGGGCTGCAGGCCGAGCGGGGCGACGCCGGCGCGCAGCGCCAGTTCGTCGGCCCAGGCGCCCGCCGCATCGACGAGCAGCCGCGCACTGAGGTCGCGGCCGTCGCCGAGCGTGAGGGTCCAGCCGCGGGCGTCGTGGCGCGCGGCGCCGACCTCGGCGTCGGCGAGCAGCGTCGCGCCGCGCTCGCGCGCGATCGCGATCGCGCCCTGCAGCAGCGTGTGCACGTCGATGTCCATCGCGTCGGCGTCGGCGAGTGCGCCGAGCAGCCCGGCCTCGCGCAGCACCGGCACGCGCGCCAGAGCCGCCGCGGCATCCAGGCGCTGCAGGCCGGGGTCGGCGGCGTCGAGCGCAGCCTCCTGCCCGGCCCAGGCGACATAGAGCGCGCCGCGCGGCGACAGGATCGGCAGCAGCGACGGCGCCGCATAGGCGGCGCGGCTCGCGCGCGTGAGCGCGCGCACCTGCGGCGGCCCGTAGCTTTCCATGAACATCGCCGCGCTGCGCCCGGTGGCGTGGCTGCCGGGCTGGCTCTCGCGCTCGATCAGCAGCACGCTGCCGTGCGCCGCGAGGCGCGCAGCGAGCGTCGTGCCGGCGATGCCGGCGCCGACGATCGCGAAGTCGTGGACGGTGCTCATGCGCTGCGTCGCCCGCGGGTCAGGTGCGATCTTGGTGCATCGGCGCGTGCCTCACGTGCGATCCCGCATCAGCGTGCTCTTTCCGAACAGGCTCTCGATCAGGTCGACGGCGAGCAGCGCGGTCTTGTTGCGCAGGTCCAGCGCCGGGTTCAGCTCCATCACGTCCAGGCTCGCGAGGCGGCCGGTGTCGGCGATCATCTCCATGCACAGCTGGGCCTCGCGGTAGGTCGGGCCGCCGGGCACCGTGGTGCCGACGCCGGGCGCGATCTCGGGGTCGAGGAAGTCGACGTCGAAGCTGACGTGCAGGTGCGTGTTCGCGTCCAGCGTGGCCAGGGCCAGCTCCATCGTGTGGCGCATCCCCATCTCGTCGATGTAGCGCATGTCGAAGACCTCGAGCCCGACCTCGTGGACGAAGCGCTTCTCGAGCGCGTCCACGCTGCGGATGCCGATCTGGCGGATGGCCCGCGGGCTCAGCGCCGGCACCGCGCCGCCGATCTCGATCAGCTCGCGCGGGCCGTGCCCGCACAGACAGGCGACCGGCATGCCGTGGAGGTTGCCGCTGGGCGTGAGCACGCTGGTGTTGAAGTCGGCGTGCGCGTCGAGCCAGAGCACGCGCAGCTTCCTGCCCGTCTCGCGGCAGTGGCGCGAGACCGCGCCGATCGAGCCGATGCCCAGGCAATGGTCGCCGCCGAGCAGGATCGGCAGGCGCGAGCGCTGCAGCTCGGCGAGCACCGCGTCGTGGACGGCGCGGTTCCAGGCCGCGACCTCGTCCAGGTGCCGGTAGCCGTCCACCGGCGGGTGCCAGGGGTTGGCCGGGCCGACCAGGTTGCCGCGGTCGACGACCTCGACGCCGTGGCCTTCGAGCGCGGCCTGCAGCCCGGCCACGCGCAGCGCCTCCGGGCCCATGCTCGCGCCGCGGGTGCCGGCGCCGATGTCGGTGGGCGCGCCGATCAGGCTGACGCCGGGCCGGGCTTCAGCCTTCATCGGCGGGCTCGGCAGCGGGGGCATCGCCGGGCGCGAAGCCGTAGAAGTCGGCCAGATGGGCCCAGGCCTGCTCGGCCGTCTCGACGTAGTGGAACAGGCCCACGTCGCCGGCGCCGATCATCCCGGTGTCGACGAGGTGCTGGAAGTCGAGCAGCTTCTCCCAGAACGCGCGCCCGAAGAGCAGGATCGGCCGTGGCCGGCTCTTGCCGGTCTGGATCAGCGTCATCGTCTCGAACAGCTCGTCGAGCGTGCCGAACCCGCCCGGGAAGCACACCAGCGCGATGCTGCGCATCACGAAGTGCATCTTGCGCAGCGCGAAGTAGTGGAACTGGAAGCACAGCTCGGGGGTGATGTACGGGTTCGGCGCCTGCTCGTGCGGCAGCACGATGTTCAGCCCGATGCTCTTGCCGCCGACGTCGTGCGCGCCGCGGTTGCCCGCCTCCATGATGCCGGGCCCGCCGCCGGTGACGACGTAGATCGGCGTGCGGTGCGTCTGCGAGCGGCTCGTCACGAGGCCGGCGAAGCGGCGCGCCTCGTCGTAGTAGCGGCTCATCGTGAGCGCGGTCTCGGCGCGCGCCACGGCGGCCGCGTCGGCGCCGGCGCGCGCCGCGCGCAGCTGCTCGGCGGCGGCGTCGGGCGGCACGATGCGCGCGCTGCCGAAGATCACGATCGTCGACTCGATGCCCTGTTCCTGCTGCACCATCTCGGGCTTGAGCAGCTCGAGCTGCATGCGCACCGGGCGCAGCTCCTCGCGCAGCAGGAAGGCGGTGTCGGTGAACGCAAGCCGGTAGGCGCTCTCCGGGCCCGCGTAGCGCGCGGTCGCCTCCAGCGCGCGCGCCTCTTCCTCGGCGCTGGGGAAGTTGCGGGCGGTGAGTGCGTAGCGCTTGTCGGTCATGGCCCCGAGCTTAGCCGCACACCGAGCAGGCGCTCCGGCGCGCGACGGCGATCTCGTCCCAGCGCATCGTCGCCGCGTCGAGCATCAGCAGCCGGCCGGCGAGCGTCGTGCCGATGCCGGCGAGCAGCTTCAGCGCCTCGGCCGCCTGCATGCTGCCAACGATGCCGACCAGCGGCGCGAACACGCCCATCGTCGCGCAGGCGACCTCCTCGAACGCGGCGTCGGGCGGGAACAGGCAGGCGTAGCAGGGCGCGTCGCTGCGGCGCTTGTCGTAGACCGAGACCTGTGCGTCGAAGCCGATGGCCGCGCCGCTGACGAGCGGCTTGCGGTGCCTGACGCAGGCGGCGTTGACGGCGTGGCGGGTGCGGAAGTTGTCGCAGCAGTCGAGCACGACGTCGACGCCGGGCAGCAGCGCATCGAGCAGCGCCGCGTCGGCGCGCTGGACGAGGGCGTCGACCCGAACGTCGGGGTTGATCGCGCCCAGCGTGTGGCGCAGCGACTGCGCCTTGGGCAGGCCGAGGCGGCCCAGGTCGTGCGCGATCTGGCGCTGCAGGTTGGTGAGCTCGACGTCGTCGTCGTCGACCACCGTCAGGCGGCCGACGCCGGCGCTGCCCAGGTAGAGCGCCGCCGGCGAGCCCAGACCGCCAGCACCGATGACGAGCGCGTGGGCGGCGAGCCAGCGTCGCTGGCCCTCGACGCCGACCGCGTCGAGCAGCAGGTGGCGCGAGTAGCGCAGCAGCTGGTCGTCGTTCATGGCCGGGCCCGCGGGGCGGCGGGCGGGCGCGGTGTCAACGCGCCGGGCTGGCGTCGACGTCGGCCTCGGCCTTGCGCTCGACGGCCGTCTTGCTCACGACCACCGGCAGCCCGCGAAGCTCGTTGACCGCCTGCACGAGCGGGAAGTCGTCGGCGCTGCCGAACTCGGGCAGCGGCTTGGGCGCCTTCTTCGCCCCGGCGAGCTGGGCCTCGAGCTTGGCGCGCGCCTCGTCGCGCAGCTTCTCGGCCGCCATGTCCTTCTTCTCGTCCGGGCCGGGCAGATGCTGGGCGAGGTCGGCCTCGCGCGTGCGCAGCAGCGCGAAGACGTTGCCTTCGGCGGTCTCGTCGAGCCAGATGTCGGGAACGATGCCCTTGGACTGGATCGAGCGGCCCGACGGCGTGTAGTAGCGCGCGGTCGTGATCTTCAGCGCGGTGTCGGCCGACAGCGGGCGCACGGTCTGCACCGAGCCCTTGCCGAAGGTCTGCGCGCCCATGATCGTGGCGCGCTTGTGGTCCTGCAGCGCGCCGGCGACGATCTCGCTCGCCGAGGCCGAGCCTTCGTTGACCAGCACCACCAGCGGCACCGTCTTCATCGCCGCGGGCAGGCCGCGCAGCGGGTCGTTGAAGGCGCCGCGGCGCGCGTAGTACTCGGGCGAGGCCTTGAACGTGGCGCGCGACTCGGGGATCTGGCCCTTGGTGCTGACGACGACGTCGTCGGGCGGCAGGAAGGCGGCGGCGACCGCGACCGCGCCGTCGAGCAGGCCGCCCGGGTCGTTGCGCAGGTCGAGCACCATGCCCTTGATGTTCGGGTCCTGCTTGTACAGCGCCTCGACCTTGGCCGCGAAGTCGTTCACCGTGCGGTCCTGGAACTGCGTGATCCGGACCCAGGCGTAGCCGGGCGCGAACATCTTCGCGCGCACGCTCTGGACGTGGATTTCCGCGCGCGTGATCGTGACCGGGAAGGTCCGGTTCTCGGCCTTGCGGAAGATCGTCAGCGTGACCTTGGTGCCGGGGTCGCCGCGCATCTTCTTGACCGCCTGGTCGACCGTCAGGCCCTTGACCGCGGTGTCGTCGATCCGGGCGATCAGGTCGCCGGGCTTGAGGCCGGCGCGGAAGGCAGGCGAGCCCTCGATCGGCGAGACGACCTTGACGAAGCCGTCTTCCATGCCCATCTCGATGCCGATGCCGACGAACTGGCCGCCGGTGGCTTCACGGAATTCCTTGAAGCTCTTCTTGTCGAAGTACTGCGAGTGCGGGTCCAGCCCCGCGACCATGCCCGATATCGCGTCGGAGATCAGCTTCTTCTCGTCCACCGGCTCGACGTAGTCGGACTTGATCATCCCGAACACGGCGGCGAACTGCTGCAGTTCCTCCAGCGGCAGCGGCGCCAGCGAGTCGCGCGCGTTGGCCTGCAGCTGCAAGGTGGTCAGCACCCCGGCCAACGCACCGACGGCCAGCAGCCCGGCGACTCTCAGTTTCGCACCCATCTTCGACACGCCTCCGGCGAAAGGACCATCTCGCGGCAGTATAGAACCACCCCCCGATCCAGGAAGGTTGCGCCCCGGCAAAGTTGAGCGCCCGGCGCGCCGCAGCGGCAGGAATGCGCGCCCTGGGGCCGCAGCAC
>MEGM01000168.1:0-16247 GCA_001725505.1 Rubrivivax sp. SCN 70-15
CTTCGCTTGAACTTGGTGCTTCTGATAGCTCATGCCTTCGCCGAAGCCAGTCGCGTGCCAGGTGAATCGGTGGCGAGAAAAAACTCTCACGCTCTCAGGCCGGCAGCGCCGCGCCTTCGTCGTCGGTCTCCTCGCCGAGGAAGCCGCCGCTCTGGTGCGCCCAGAGCCGGGCGTAGATGCCGCCCGCCGCGAGCAGGCTCCGGTGGTCGCCGCTCTCGACGATGCGGCCATGGTCCATCACGATCAGCCGGTCCATCGCCGCGATCGTCGACAGCCGGTGCGCGATCGCGACCACCGTCTTGCCCTCCATCAGCCGGTACAGGCTGGCCTGGATTGCCGCCTCGACCTCGCTGTCGAGCGCACTCGTCGCCTCGTCCAGCAGCAGGATCGGCGCATCCTTGAGCATCACGCGCGCGATCGCGATGCGCTGACGCTGGCCGCCACTGAGCTTGACGCCGCGCTCGCCGACATGGGCGTCGTAGCCCTTGCGGCCTTTCGGGTCGGACAGGCCGAGGATGAAGTCGTGCGCCTCGGCGCGCTCGGCGGCGCGCAGCATCTCGGCGTCGCTCGCGTCGGGGCGGCCGTAGAGGATGTTGTCGCGCACCGAGCGGTGCAGCAGCGAGGTGTCCTGCGTGACCATGCCGACCGCGCGGCGCAGGCTCTGCTGCGTCACGCCGGCGATGTCCTGGCCGTCGATCAGGATCCGGCCGCCGTCGACGTCGTACAGGCGCAGCAGCAGGTTCACGACCGTGCTCTTGCCGGCGCCGGAGCGGCCGACGAGGCCGATCTTCTCGCCCGGACGGATCGTGAACGAGAGGTCGTCGATCACGGTCTTCGGCCCGCCGTAGGTGAAGCGCACGTTCTCGAAGCGCAGCTCGCCGCGGCGGACCTCGAGCGGCTTCGCGTCCGGACGATCGACGACCGCGCGCGCCCTGGACAAGGTGTTGAGCCCGTCCTGCACCGTGCCGATGTGCTCGAACAGCGACGACATCTCCCACATCACCCAGTGCGAGATGCCGTTCAGCCGCAACGCCATCGCGCTCGCCGCGGCGACTGCGCCGACCCCGACCTGGCCCTGCATCCACAGCGCCAGCGTCGCGCCGACGGTCGACGCGACGAGCGCGACGCTGAGCGCCTGGTTGACGACCTCGAAGCCGGTCACGAGCCGCATCTGGCCGTAGGCGGTGACCATGAACTCCTGCATCGCGCTGCGCGCGAACTGCGCCTCGCGGTGCGCGTGCGAGAACAGCTTGACGGTCGCGATGTTGGTGTACGCATCGGTGACGCGCCCGGTCATCAGCGAGCGCGCGTCGGCCTGTGCACGTGCGACGCGGCCCAGGCGCGGCACGAAGTACCAGAGCGTGAAGCCGTAGGCCACCAGCCAGCCGGCGAAGGGCAGCATCAGCCAGGCATCCATCTCGCCGACGACCGCGACCATCGTGACGAAATAGATCACCACGTAGACCAGGATGTCGGCGAAGACGAGCCAGGTGTCGCGCACCGCCAGCGCGGTCTGCATCACCTTGGTCGCGATGCGGCCGGCGAACTCGTCCTGGTAGAAGCTCAGGCTCTGCTCGAGCATCAGCCGGTGGAAGTTCCAGCGCAGCCGCATCGGGAAGTTGCCGAACACGCCCTGGTACTTGATCAGCGCCTGCAGCGCGACGAGCCCGATGCTGCCGACGAGCAGCGCGCCGAGCAGCAGCAGCATGGGGCCGTGGCGCACCCACAGCTCGGCCGGCGCGACCTTGGCGAGCAGGTCCACGACATGCGCGAGCATCGCGAACAGCAGCGCCTCGAACGCGCCGATCGCGGCCGTCAGCAGCGTCAGCAGCGCGAGGTAGGGCCGCGCGCCGCGCGCGCAGGCCCAGAGGAAGGCGAAGAAGGTCTTCGGTGGCGGTGGCGACAAGGCTTCCGGGTAGGGATGCACGAGCGCTTCGAATCGGCGGAACAAGGTCTGCTCCCGCAATGGCGCCGGGTGAGCGCGGTGGGGAAGCCGCCACGGTGGCAGCGGCTCCCGGCGAAGGGAGCGGATTATGCGGTTCACAATACGGCGTCGTGCCGGAAGGAGACCCCATGTCCGACAAGCCCTCCCCGTCCGAGCCCGCCGCGCGCTGGAAGCTCGACGGCGTGCGCGTCGTCGCCGCCGATGCGCTCGACCCGAACACCGCGCAGACGCCCGGCATGGACCGCAAGGCCGCGATCAACTTCGCCCGCGTCGGGGCGCAGAAGCTCTGGGCCGGCACGGTGCACATCCACGCTGACGCCAAGACCGGCGCCCACCACCACGGGCCGCTGGAAAGCGTGATCTACGTCGTCAAGGGCCGGGCACGGATGCGCTGGGGCGAGAAGCTCGAATTCACCGCCGAGGCCGGCCCGGGCGACTTCATCTACGTGCCGCCCTTCGTGCCGCACCAGGAGATCAACGCCAGCCCGACCGAGACGCTGGAGTGCGTGCTCGTGCGCAGCGACGGCGAGGCCGTCGCGGTGAACCTGGACATCGAGCCGGTCGAGACGCCGCAGGCGGTGCGCTGGGTCGACCCGATCCACCGTGCGTGAAGTTGTCACGCCGCGCCGGCCTGCGAGCGCGGAATGCCACACCCTGCAACACCCGCTTACGCAACCGGCGCGGCAGACTGCCGATGAACCCGGGGTGTCTTTGGGAGTGACGCCATGAAGAGGACGCTGTGCGCCGTCGGCCTGTGCTGGGCCCTGGCCGCCTCGGCCGCCGCGGCCCAGCCCGAAGCGGCCACGACGGCCGAGCCGGCGCTGCGCGACGCCGTCGAGCAGGCCGTCTGGCCGGGCGACATCGTCCAGGCCGCCGACCGCTACCTGAGCGCCTACCCCACGGGTGCGGGCGCCGCCGCCGTCCAGTCGCTGCGCGACCGTGCCGCGGGGTCCTGGCGCCTTCTGCGCAGCAGCGAGGTGCGTCTGTACCGCAGCGCCTTCGCGGCCCAGGATCCGGCGCTCGAACAGGACCTGCGCGAGGCGGCGCTGGGCGACCGCGCCGCGGCCGTGCGCCTGGCGCAGGCCAGCCGTGCCTACGACGAGGCCCACGGCACGCAGCGCTACGTCGGCTGGCTGCAGTTCGCGGCGCTGCTCGGCGACGAGCGCGCGAGCTACGCGCTGGCGCTGCATTTCCGCCGCACCGGCCAGCCGGTGCTCGCTGCGCATTACGAGGCGCTCGCGCTGGCGCTGGGCTACCAGCCGGCGGTGGCGCTGGACAACGTGCGCAAGTAGCAGGAGGAGGCGCGCCGGGCGCGCCCCGGGCCGGTCGCTATGATCGGCCGATGCTGCCCAGCCCAGGCCCGTTCGACTACCTCGTCATCGGCGGCGGCTCTGCCGGCTGCGTGCTCGCCGCCCGGCTGAGCGAGGACCCCGCCGTCAGCGTGGGCCTGCTCGAGGCCGGCCCGGTGGACAACAGCGTCCTGATCCAGTGCCCGGCCGGCCTGGCGCTGCTGGCGCAGACGGGCCAGGCGAACTGGGCCTTCGAGACCGTGCCGCAGCCCGGCCTGAACGGCCGCCGCGGCTACCAGCCGCGCGGCAAGGTGCTGGGCGGATCGAGCTCGGTCAACGCGATGATCTATCTCCGCGGCCAGCGCGAGGACTACGACGCCTGGGCCGCCGCCGGCAACCCCGGCTGGAGCTGGGACGAGGTGCGGCCCTATTTCCTGAAGGCCGAGCACAACGAGCGCGGCGCCGACGCGCACCACGCGACCGGCGGCCCGCTCAACGTGATGGACCTGCGCAGCCCGAACCGCTACAGCGCGGTCTTCGTCGAGGCCGCGCGCCAGGCCGGCATCGCGACCAACCCCGACTTCAACGGCGAGCGCCAGGAAGGCGCCGGCCTGTACCAGGTGACGCACCGCAACGGCGAGCGCTTCAGCGCCGCCAAGGCCTACCTGGCGCCGAACCGGGGCCGCGCCAACCTGCAGGTGCTGACCGGCGCCCAGGTCACGCGGCTGCTGTTCGAAGGCCGGCGCGCGGTGGGCGTCGAGCTGCGCGAAGGCGGCACGACGCGCCAGCTGCGCGCGCGGCGCGAGGTGCTGCTGTGTGCCGGCGCACTGCAGTCGCCGCAGCTGCTGATGCTGTCGGGCGTCGGCCCGGGGGCCGAGCTGCAGCGCCACGGGGTCGCGGTCGTGCACGACCTGCCCGGCGTCGGCCGCCATCTGCACGACCATGTCGACGTCGTCCAGATCGTCGACGCGCCGCAGTTGAAGGACTTGTTCGGGCTGTCGCTCGCCGGCGCCTGGCATGCGCTGCAGGGCGTGCTGGAATGGCGACGCAGCCGCAGCGGCATGCTGACGACCAACTTCGCCGAGGCCGGCGCCTTCATCCGCAGCCGCGCCGACGAGCCGCGGCCCGACCTGCAGCTGCACTTCGTGATCGGCAAGCTCGTCGACCATGGCCGCAGGACGGTGTTCGGCCATGGCTATTCCTGCCATGTCTGCGTGCTGCAGCCGAAGAGTCGCGGCAGCGTGCGCCTGGCGAGCGCCGACCCGGCCGCGGCGCCGCTCGTCGACCCGGCCTTCCTCGCCGAGCGCGACGACGTCGACCGGCTCGTGCGCGGCTTCAAGGCGATGCGCCGCATCCTGCAGCAGCCGGCGCTGGCCGGCCTGGGCGGGCGCGAGCTGGCTGCGTCGGCCGGCGCCCAGAGCGACGACCAGATCGAGGCCTTCGTGCGCAACCACGCCGACACGATCTACCACCCGGTGGGCAGCTGCCGGATGGGGCCGCGCACCGACGACGTGGTCGATGCGCAGCTGCGCGTGCACGGCATCGACGGCCTGCGCGTCGTCGACGCGTCGATCATGCCCAACATCGTCTCGGGCAACACGAATGCGCCGGTGATCATGATCGCCGAGAAGGCCGCGGAGATGATCCGCGCGGCGGCGCGATGAAGCTGTCGGTGCTGGACCAGTCGGTCGCCTGCGCCGGCCGCGACGAAGGCGATGCGCTGCGCGACACGCTCGCGCTCGCCGAGGACTGCGAGGCGCTGGGCTATTCGCGCTTCTGGGTCAGCGAGCACCACAGCCTGCCGACCATCGTCGGCAGCGCGCCCGAGGTGCTGATGGCGGCGATCGCGGCGCGCACGCGGCGCATCCGGATCGGCAGCGCCGGCGTGATGCTGCCGCATTACTCGGCGCTGAAGGTGGCCGAGCAGTTCAACGTGCTGGGCGCGCTCGCGCCCGGCCGCATCGACCTCGGCGTCGGCCGCGCGCCGGGCGGCGACATGCGCACCGCGATGGCGCTGAACCCGAACGCGGCGCAGGCCGCCGAGCAGTTCCCGCAGCAGGTGGTGGACCTGCAGGCCTGGACCGCCGGGCTGCGCCACCAGGGCATCCGGGCGCATCCGCTGCCGCCCGCGGCCGCCGGCCGGCAGCGCGACGCCCGAGATCTGGATCCTCGGCAGTTCGGACTACGGCGCGCAGCTCGCCGCGCATCTGGGCCTGCCCTATGCCTTCGCCTACTTCTTCATGGACGGCCAGGGCGTCGAGCAGGCGCTCGAGCTGTACCGGCGCCTGTACCGGCCGAGCGGGCACCACCCGCGGCCGCAGGCCACGATCTGCGTCTGGGCGCTCGCCGCCGAGCGCGACGAGGACGCCGTGCACCACGCGCTGAGCCGCGAGCGCTGGCGCCTCGACCGCCAGCGCGGCGTGCTCGGCCCGCTGCAGCCGCCGGCGCAGATCGCCGAGCGCGGTTTCACGCCCGACGAAGCCTCGGCCGTGCAGGCGCTGCGCGCGCGCGCCTTCGTCGGCAACCCGGCCGCGGTCGGCGCGAAGCTGCGTGCGCTCGCCGCGTCGCTGGCACTGGACGAACTCGTCGTCAACACCTGGGCCCACGATCCGGCGGTGCGCCGGCAGTCCTACGCGCTGCTCGCGCGCGAGTTTTCCCTGGCCTGAAAAGCGAAACCCCTCCAAGCCACGAAGGCCGGAGGGGCGGGCGGCTGAAGCCGCCGGTGGGGCTCCGGAGGAATGAGGTCCGGGGCTCCTGATGCGCAGTGACTGCGCCATCGGGTGTTGCCTGCGAGCAGGCCAGCGAACCATAGACCAGCTCGGCGCCCGCGGCAAGCGATAACCGCGCGTTCAGCTCGGCTGCTGCAGCCGCTCCACCAGCGCCTGCACGCGGGCCTCGACCGCGGCGTCCATGCGGATCGCGCGCCCCCATTCGCGCGTGGTCTCGCCGGGCCACTTGTTCGTCGCGTCCAGGCCCATCTTGCCGCCCAGGCCGCTCACCGGCGACGCGAAGTCGAGGTAGTCGATCGGCGTCTCGCCGACCAGCGTCGTGTCGCGCAACGGGTCCATCCGGGTCGTCACCGCCCAGATGACTTCGCGCCAGTCGCGGATGTCGACGTCGTCGTCGGTGACGATGATGAACTTCGTGTACATGAACTGGCGCAGGAAGCTCCACAGGCCGAACATCACGCGCTTGGCGTGGCCGGGGTAGGCCTTCCTGATCGAGATCACGGCCAGCCGGTAGCTGCAGCCTTCGGGCGGCAGGTAGAAGTCGACGATCTCCGGAAACTGCTTCTGCAGGATCGGCACGAAGACCTCGTTCAGCGCCACGCCCAGCACCGCCGGCTCGTCGGGCGGCTTGCCGGTGTAGGTGGTGTGATAGATCGGATCGCGCCGGTGCGTGAGGCGCTCGACGCGGAAGACCGGGAACCAGTCCTGCTCGTTGTAGTAGCCGGTGTGGTCGCCGAACGGGCCTTCCAGCGCATGCAGGTAGCCGTTCAGCTCCTTCAGCTTCACGCCGCGCTCGGACTCGCCGGTATAGCCGGGTTCGGCCGGCGGCACATGGCCCTCGAGCACGATTTCCGCGCTCGCCGGCACCTGCAGGCGCAGGTCTTCGCCGACGCCGGTGTCGACGACCTCGGTGCGGCTGCCGCGCAGCAGCCCGGCGAACTGGTACTCGGACAGGCTGTCGGGCACCGGCGTCACGGCGCCGAGGATGGTCGCCGGGTCGGCGCCGAGCGCGACCGCGATCGGGAACGGCCGGCCCGGATTCGCCTGGGCGAACTCGCGGAAGTCGAGCGCGCCGCCGCGGTGCGCAAGCCAGCGCATGATCAGCTCGCGCCGGCCGATGAGCTGCTGCCGGTAGATGCCCAGGTTCTGGCGCCGGCGCGGCTGCGCCACGCCCTGCGGCCCACGCGTGACGACGAGGCCCCAGGTGATCAGCGGCCCGGCGTCGCCCGGCCAGCAGGTCTGGATCGGCAGCCGGCCCAGGTCGACCGCGTCGCCCTCGTGCACCACCTCCTGGCAGGGCGCGCTGCGCCTGAGCGCCGGCTTCATGTCCCAGACGGCCTTGGCCATCTGCAGCAGCCGGCCGGTGTCCTTCAGCCCCTTGGGCGGGTCGGGCTCCTTGAGCGCGGCGAGCAGGCGGCCGATGTCGCGCAGCTCGGCGGCGCTCTCGGCCCCCATGCCCAGGGCCACTCGTTTCGGGGTGCCGAACAGGTTGATCAGGCAGGGAATGTCGTACCCGACGGGGTTCTCGAAGAGCACCGCCGGCCCGCCCTGGCGCAGGAGTTTGTCGCCGATTGCCGTCATTTCGAGCCTCGGCGACACCGGATCGGCCAGCTTTCGCAGTTCGCCCTGCCGCTCCAGCTGCGCGGTGAAGTCGCGAAGGTCCCGGTATTTCATACCGATTTGAAATTAGACGGAGACTTCATATTCTTGACCATGTATGAAGCGGTTTCTAGAATCCGCTCTCACCTTTCAGGGTTTACCCGTGTCGCCGGAGAACGCTCCCGGCACGCCGGAGTTCAGAAGTCCCGTTGCGCTGGAGGTCCGTATTCCGGGCCGATGCAGCCGGCGGACGATTATCACCGTCGCCACCCCGGCGCCTCGGTGGGTTTGAGGAATGCGATGAATGCCCTAGCCCTGCTGCGCGATGCGCCGCGAGCCACCGGTCGATCGCTCGCGGTTTTCGTCCGTGACGTGGGTCACGGTCTGCTGGAGATCAGCCACAACACCCTGGCCCTTCTGGGCCTGGCGGTGGTGGCTGCGCTGGTGTTCGCCGCCGGCCGCGCCGACCTGCGCCACCAGGCCGAGAGCATGGCCTTCCAGTGGCTGCAGACACGCCAGGAAGCACGCGAGCTGGCGGCAGGCAACGTGCTGGCCACCGTGGCCGAGCCGGACGCGGTGAACCGCGTCACGGTGGCCGACCCCAGGCAGCTGACCCACGCCCAGGCGGCCGTCGCCGAATGGATCGCGCGCCGCTACAAGGTGGCGCCGGAGCCGATCAGCGCGCTGGTGCGTGAAGCCTGGTCCATCGGTGAGCGCGCCAAGCTGGACCCGACGCTGATCCTGGCCGTGATGGCCGTCGAGTCGAGCTTCAACCCCTTCGCCCAGAGTTCCGTCGGCGCGCAGGGGCTGATGCAGGTGCTGACGCGCGTCCACGACGACAAGTACCTGGCCTTCGGCGGCACGCCGGCGGCGTTCGACCCGATCAGCAACCTGCGTGTCGGCGTCCAGGTGCTGAAGGACTGCATCGCACGCGCCGGCAGCCTGCAGGAAGGGCTGCGCTATTACGTCGGCGCGGCGCTGATCCCGAACGACGGCGGCTACGCCGACCGGGTGCTGCTCGAGCAGAGCTATCTGCGCCGGGTGGCCGACGGCAAGCGCGTCGCGATCAACGCGCCCAGCACGGTGCCGACACCTGCGCCGCAGGCACCCCCCGCGGCGAGTGCTCCCGACCTGCCGGCCCCGGCCCAGATCGCGCTGGCGCACTGAAGCCGCACGCTACACTGCGCAGCCTGCGCGACTGGCGATACGGGGCGGCGGCCGGAAGTCCGACCTCCCTCGAGGTGGACGACCACCGGGGAGCGCAGCCGGCAGCGCTCACTATCCCTGCCGCCGGTGCCTGCCGTTCGCCTGGGCAACCCTCGACCGCGCAGCGGCCCGCAGCGGCCGGCACGGCCCCGAGGGCCCGCTGACCCCCGAAGAGGACTGCCATGTTCGACCGCCATCAATCCACCGTCGCCCAAGTGGACCCCGAAGTCTGGGCCGCGATCCAGGCCGAGAACCGGCGCCAGGAAGAGCACATCGAGCTCATCGCGTCGGAGAACTACACCAGCCCGGCGGTGATGGCCGCACAGGGCTCGCAGCTGACGAACAAGTACGCCGAGGGCTACCCGGGCAAGCGCTACTACGGCGGCTGCGAGAACGTCGACGTCGTCGAGACGCTCGCGATCGAGCGCTGCAAGCAGCTGTTCGGCGCGAACTTCGCCAACGTGCAGGCAAACTCCGGCTCGCAGGCCAACCAGGCCGTGTTCTTCGGCCTGCTGCAACCCGGCGACACGATCATGGGCATGAGCCTGGCCGAAGGCGGCCACCTGACGCACGGCATGCCGCTGAACATGAGCGGCAAGTGGTTCAAGGTCGTCAGCTACGGGCTGGACGCGAACGAGGCCATCGACTACGACGCGATGGAGCGCCTGGCGCACGAGCACAAGCCCAAGCTCATCATCGCCGGCGCCTCGGCCTACAGCCTGCGCATCGACTTCGAGCGCTTCGCGAAGGTCGCGAAGGCGGTCGGCGCGTATTTCATGGTCGACATGGCGCATTACGCCGGCCTCATCGCCGCCGGCGTCTACCCGAACCCGGTGCCGCACGCCAACGTCGTCACCAGCACCACGCACAAGAGCCTGCGCGGCCCGCGCGGCGGCATCATCGTGATGAACGACGAAGCGATCGCGAAGAAGATCAACAGCGCGATCTTCCCCGGCATCCAGGGCGGGCCGCTGATGCACGTGATCGCCGGCAAGGCGGTGGCCTTCAAGGAGGCGCTGGAACCCGGCTTCAGGGCCTACCAGCAGCAGGTCGTGGCCAACGCCCGCGTGCTCGCCGAGACGCTGATCGAGCGCGGGCTGCGCATCGTCAGCGGCCGCACCGAGAGCCACGTGATGCTGGTCGACCTGCGGCCCAAGGGCCTGACGGGCAAGGAGGCCGAGGCCATCCTCGGCGAAGCCCACATGACCTGCAACAAGAACGGCATCCCGAACGACCCCCAGAAGCCGATGGTCACCAGCGGCATCCGGCTGGGCACCCCGGCGATGACGACGCGCGGCTTCAAGGAAGACCAGGCGCGGCAGACCGCGCAGCTGATCGCCGACGTGCTCGACAGCCCGCGCGACGCGGCGAACATCGCCGCGGTGCGCGCCAAGGTCGCGGCGCTGACGCGCGACTTCCCGGTGTACCGTTGACCCCCCCCGCAGCGCCTTCGGCGCTCCCCCCCGGGGGGGCGTCGCCAGCGGCCCGGCGGAGCCGGCTCCGCGGCGACCGCTTGGATCGGCCTCAGCATGCGTTGCCCGTACTGTAGTCACGACGAGACCCAGGTCGTCGAGACGCGCGAGTCCGACGAAGGCGGCGTGATCCGCCGGCGCCGGCGCTGCCTGCACTGCGAGAAGCGCTTCACCACCTACGAGCGCATCGAGATCGCGCTGCCGGCGGTGGTGAAGAAGGACGGCGCGCGCGTCGAGTTCGACCCGGCCAAGCTGCGCGCGTCGATGCAGCTCGCGCTGCGCAAGCGGCCGGTGAGCATGGAGCAGGTCGACGCGGCGATCGAACGCATCCAGGACAAGCTGCTCGCCAGCGGCGCGCGCGAGGTGCCGAGCACGCGGCTGGGCGAGCTCGTGATGCGCGAGTTGAAGCGCATGGACAAGGTCGCCTACGTGCGCTTCGCGTCCGTCTACCGCAGCTTCGAGGACGTGGACGAGTTCCGCCAGCTGATCCGCGACATCTGAAGGTGCCCCCGCCCGGGGGGACCTGCCTCGGCGGGCCCCCGCGCAACCCGCCGCCAGGGGACGCGAAAACCGAGGCTCCTGCCTAGAGTGATGTCACGCCGTCACCGAAGGAGCCGACCATGCACCACGCCGCCGCCCGCCGCCAGCTCGGCGCCACGCTGATCGAATCGTCCATCGTGCTGGCCATCGCCGCCGTTGCGCTGGGTCTGGCCGCGCCGAGCTTCCAGCAGACCCACGAGCTGCGCCGGCTAGAGGGCGCAGCGGCACAGCTCGAGACCGATCTCCAGTACACCCGCAGCCTCGCCGTGGCCCGCAACGAGACCTTGCGCGTCGCCTTCGTCGGCACCGCCTGCTACGTCGTGCACAGCGGCGGCCCGGCCGACTGCACTTGCGCCGACGACGGCAGCGCGCAATGCACCGGCAGCCCGGCCGTGCACCGCGTCGTGCGTCTGGGGCGCATCGGCATCAGCTCGAACAGCCGGTCGATCGCCTTCGACGCCGTCAAGGGCACCGTGACGCCGACCGCCACCGTCCGGCTCGCCGCCGCCGACGGCCGCGAGATCCGCCAGATCGTCAACCTGATGGGCCGCATCCGGAGCTGCTCGCCGGCGCCGGCGCTGCCGGGCTACCGGGCTTGCTGATCCGGGAGCGCCCGCCGCCAGGCCGACGAACGGCGCCCAGGCCCCGACCGACGGCGCCTGTCAAGACGGCGCGGGGGCGCGACACCGGGATAATCGAGAAATCATGCACGGACCCAGGCCCCGGCCGCCCACCCGACGACGCGGATTCACGCTGATCGAGCTCGCGATCGCGATGGTGGTGCTGGCCATCCTGGCCGCGGTGGCCTTGCCGACGTTCACGGGCTCGATCCGCAAGAGCCGCCGCTCCGACGCCTTTGCCGCGCTGACCGCCGTCCAGCAGGCGCAGGAACGCTGGCGCAACAACCACGGCGCCTATGCGCCGGACAGCCTGCTCGCCACCGCGGCGCCGGGCGGCCTGGGGCAGTCAGCGACCTCGTCGTCGGGCTACTACGGCATCGCGATCACCTCGGCCGACGCCACCGACTACGTGCTCACCGCCACCGCGGTGTCGGGCAAGTCGCAGGCGCAGGACGCCAACTGCCAGGTCATGGCGATGCGCATGCAGGGCGGCAACCTGGACTACGGCTCGGGTGCCAGCAGCGCGGCCTACCCCGACGCCAGCAACTGCTGGGCCAAGTGAGATGAAGCGCCAGCGCGCCTTCACGCTGCTCGAGCTGATGATCGTCGTCGTGCTCGTCGCGATCGTGCTGACGCTGGCCGCACCGTCGTTCTACGACTTCATCAAGGTCCAGCGGCTCAAGGGCGTGAACGCGCAGCTCGTCACCGACCTGCAATACGCGCGCAGCGAGGCGGTCTCGCGCGGGATCTACATGCGCGTGGTCTTCGGCGCGGACAGCTCGATGACCTGCTACACGATGTACACGCTCAAGCTCGGGTCCGATGCGGGCGTGCGCTGCGACTGCCTGCTCGGTGCCGGCGCTGCTTGCACCGACAGCGACGCCACCGAGATTCGGACAGTCCAAGTCCCGGCCTCGTCGTCTGTCCGGATTTCGACGGTGGCCGGTGTCGACCCCGCGATCGGCTTCGACAACGTCACCGGCGGCCTCATCACGATTCCGAAGGACACGTTCTCGAGCCCATCGCCCGACTTCGTCATCGACACCGGCATCGACGCAGCCCGAATTCTGCGAACGACGCTGGGCAGCACGGGCCGGCCCACGGTCTGCGGCACCAGCGCCAACCTGGGAGCGCCGCTGTGCTGAGCCGGCACCCGCACTCCCGGCGCCGCCAGCGCGGCCTGTCGATCGTCGAGATGATGATCGGCATCACCATCGGCCTGCTCGTCGTCGCCGCGGCGTCGATGGTGGTCTCGACGCAGCTGGTCGAGAACCGCAACCTGCTCATCGAGACCCAGGTCCAGCAGGACCTGCGCGCCACGGCGGACATCGTGACCCGCGAACTGCGCCGCGCGGGTGCCTGGAACGGCTCGTTCAAAGGCGTGTGGTACGCCGGCGGACCCGCCCCGCTGGCCAATCCGTTCGCCGCCGTCAGCCCGGCCTCGGCGCCGGCCACCGAGGTCGACTACGCCTACCACCGCAGCGCCGGCGCCGAAGGGCCGTTCGGCTTCCGGCTCAACGGCGGCGTGATCCAGGCACGCCTGGGCAGCAGCGGCTGGCAGGAGCTCACCGATCCGCGCACGCTCACCGTCACGAGTTTCACGATCACGCCGGTCTCGGCACCGGCCACGCCGACGAAGCTCCCCTGCCCCAAGCTCTGCGCCGACGGCAGCACCGACTGCTGGCCGACGGTGACGGTGCGCGAGCTCGTCGTCGCGATCGTCGGGCAGGCCCCCAGCGACGCGGCGATCCAGCGCAGCATCCACGCGACCGTGCGCCTGCGCAACGACTGGGTCCGCTTCAACGACCCGCTGAACCCGAGCCTGGTCTGTCCGGCATGAAGCGCGTCGCAGCCCCCCACCATCGCCGCCCCCCGCGTGGCGGCGCCGCGCGGCCCCGAGGGCAACGCGGCATCGCCGCGCTCGTCACGGTGCTGGTGCTGTTCTTCATCGTCGCACTGGTTGCCGCCTACGCGAGCCGCAACCTGATCTTCGAGCAGCGCACCGCCGCCAACCAGTACCGCTCGACCGCGGCGATCGAGGCCGCCGAGGCCGGCCTCGAATGGGCGCTGGCGATGCTCAACCATGGCCGCATCGACGCCGCCTGCGCCACCAGCAGCTCGACCGCCGACACCAGCTTCCGCCAGCGCTACCTCAACATCGACGCCTCGACCGGCAGCATCGCCGTGCGCAAGACCTCGACCGGGGCCGACCTGCTGCCCAGCTGCGTGTTCGACGGCACCGGCCGCAGCGGCGCGCCGACGCTTGCCGCGCCAAGCGACAGCGCGGTCCATCCGGCGTTCCGCATCCGCTTCAAGCCCTTGCCGGGAACGCCCTCCCAGCCCGGGCTGGTCCAGGTCGAGTCCGTGGCCTGCACGCGGCTCGACCCGACCTGCCTCACCTTCCCCGGCACGCCCGGCGCGGTGCTGGGCGTGGGCAACGAAGGGCGCGCCTACGTCACCGCACTGGTCGGCCTGACCGGCGGCGCCACCAGCCCGCCGGCCGCGGCGCTGACGGCGCTGGGCCGCGTCGCGCTCGCCGGCGGCGCGATCCACGGTGATGTTGCGGTGCAGGCCGGCGGCACGGTCAGCACCGACCCGTCGATGACGCTGACGCGTTCGCCCGGCTCGCCGGGCAGCCCCGCCGTGCTGGCAAGCCAGGCGGCACTCTCGGCACTGAGCCCCGAGCGCTTCTTCGCCGCCCAGTTCAATCTGTGGAGCCAGACGTTCCGCCAGCAGCCAGCCGCGGTGGTGCTCGACTGCAGCAGTTCGAGCTGCGACGCGGCCACGCTGCGCCAGCGCATCGCGCTCAACCCTGGCCGGCCGATCTGGGTCGACGGCAGCCTCGCCATCGACAGCGGCGGCAACATCGGCTCGGCCGACTCGCCGGTGCTGCTCGTCGTCACCGGCAGCGTCGCCGTCACGGCCAGCGACGCGACGATCCACGGCCTGCTCTACGTGCAGACTGCCGACTGGCCCGACGCCGGCGCGCTGCAGGTCCAGGGCGCCGTGGCGGTCGAGGGCGATCTCGACACCGGCACGCCGCAGATCGCCTACGACCCGGCGCTGATCAACCGGCTGCGCCTGTCGACCGGCTCCTTCGTCCTCGTGCCCGGCAGCTGGCACGACTTCTACCCATGAACGCCGCCCCCGGCCGGCCGCGCGCGCGCGGCGTCTCGCTGATCGAAGCTCTGGTCGCCCTGGCGGTGATGGCCTTCGGCATCCTCGGCGTGGTCGGCGTGCAGTCCACGCTGCGCCAGAACGCGGACGTCTCGCGCCAGCGCGCGGAAGCGGTGCGCATCGCGCAGGAGGCGGTCGAGAACTGGCGCTCGTTCTCGGCGCTGGCCACGACCCCGGGCCAGACCGCGTATGCCGACGTCGTCACGACCGCCGGCGTCGACGTCACGCCCGACATCGCGAACACCGTCTACACGCTGACGCGCAGCGTCCAGGACGCGCAGGCGTCGGACCCGGCCGAGCCGCGCCTGCGCAACCTGGTCGTCGACGTCGCCTGGACCGACCGCACCGGCCAGACCCAGCATGTCGTGCTGAACACCAGCATCGCCGGCATCGCGCCCGAGCTCGCCGGTTCGCTGGCGATCCCGGCCGACGCCTCGGCCACCGGGCTGCCCGGCGGGCGCAACCCTGCCATCCCGGTGAGCGCGGTCGACCAGGGTGACGGCACGAGCCTGTTCACGCCCCCGGGCGGCGGCGGCGTGACCTGGACCTTCGACAACCTCCGCGCCGTCATCACCCGGGTCTGCAACCCGGCCTGCACCGACACCTCGGCCTTCCTCCTCAGTGGCTACATCCGCTTCGCCACCGGCACCACCGCCCCGACGCCTGCCGACGCCGAGAACCCGGGCAGCCTGGCGCTGCCGTCGCTCGACGTCGGCGTCGCCCGTACCGTGCCGTCGGCGGCCACCATCGCCTGCTTCGAGCAGACCTTCACGCAGTACATCGCCTACTGGTGCGCGATCCCGACCACGACCTCGGCGCCGGCACGCTGGTCGGGCCGCTCGACGATCAGCGGAATCGCCCTCTCCAGCTCGGTCGCCGACACCGACGCCGACCGCTACAAGGTCTGCCGCTACACACCGGGCCGTGGCGAGGACGCCAACGGAGACGGCAAGCCGGACGGCGACTTCCCGCCAACGTGACCGGCCCGCTGCGCAACCAGAACTTCCTCGTCATCCGCGCCGGCAACGGCGTCGCCGCCTTCGACTGCCCGGGCGACGACCCGGCCACGCCGCTGATCGACGGCAACACCTGGTGGCACCAGCCGCACCCGTGACCGGCGCCGACCAAGGCAGCGTGACGGGCATGACCTCGTCGCCCCTCGACCGGGAGCGCCTGCGCGAGGCGCTGGTCCTGGCCGAGACTTCGTTCGGCCTCACCGAGCCGAACCCGCGCGTCGGCTGCGTGATCGGCAGCGAATCGGGTGCGGTGTTCGGCCGCGGCGCGACCCAGCAGGCCGGCGGGCCGCATGCCGAGGTGATGGCGCTGCGCGACGCGCAGCGCGCAGGACACGACCTGCGCGGCGCCACGGCCTGGGTCACGCTGGAGCCGTGCGCCCACCACGGCCGCACGCCGCCTTGCTGCGACGCGCTGATCGACGCCGGAATCGCACGGGTCGTCGTCGCCGTCGGCGACCCCTTCCCGCAGGTGGCGGGCGAAGGCATCGCGCGCCTGCGCGCGGCCGGCGTCCGGGTCGAGATGGCGGACGCCGACATCGCCGACGCCGCGCGCGAGCTCAACATCGGCTTCTTCTCGCGCGTGCAGCGCCAGCGGCCCTGGGTGCGGATGAAGATCGCCGCGTCGCTGGACGGCCGCACCGCGCTGCTCAACGG
>MEGM01000168.1:16318-17609 GCA_001725505.1 Rubrivivax sp. SCN 70-15
CCAGCCAGTGGATCACCGGCCCCGAAGCGCGCGCCGACGGTCATGCCTGGCGCCGGCGCGCCAGCGCCGTGCTCACCGGCATCGGCACCGTGCTCGACGACGACCCCCGGCTCGACGTGCGCCACGTGCCGACCGCGCGCCAACCGCTGCGCGTGGTCGTCGACTCGCGGCTGCAGACGCCGCCCGGCGCGCGGATTCTGCAACCGCCCGGCGAGGTGTTGATCGTCGCTGCCCTCGACGACGCCGGCCGCTCGGAAGCGCTGCGCACAGCGGGCGCGCAAATCGAGCGGCTACCCGACGAGCGCGGCAAGGTCGACCTCACGGCGATGCTGGCCGACCTGGCCCGGCGCGGTGTCAACGAACTGCACGTCGAGGCCGGTGCCAAGCTCAATGCGTCGCTGCTGAAGACCGGCCTCGTCGACGAGCTGCTGGTCTACCTGGCGCCGACGCTGCTGGGCATCGGCCGCGAGATGGCGGCGCTGGGCCCCTTCGACGATCTGGGCCAACGGCTGGACTTCCGCTTCGTCGCCGTCGACCGCATTGGCGCTGACCTACGCCTGCGATCGCGCCGCCCCGATGCATGACCTGGGGATGGACGCGAGCGGCGCAACGGGCTACCGCCTGTCGATCGCCTTGACAGCCACCCCGCCCCGCAGATGAGGGTGACGCTCCAAGCACTTGATCCGTATGATGTTTTTCCACTGGCGCGGAGCTTGCTCTCGACCAGTCCAAGACCGACCACGATCCAGGAGACTTGCCCATGACCCCGCAGTTCCGCCAGGCCCGCTTCGCACTGGCGGCGGTTCTTGCCCTGGCCGCCGGCGGCGTGGTCGCCGCGCCGACGGTCTACTACGGCGAGGACACGGCGCCCAAGGCGACCGTCCCAGATCCGGGCAACGCCCTGAACGCGAGGACCGAGTTCCTGAAGCAACTCCTCCCGACACCCTTGCAGACGGAGGGCTTCGAGAACTTCCTGCCCAGCGAATCGATCCCGCCGTCGACGGGCCTTCCCTTGACGCTCTTTGGCTCCGGTTCCGGCATTTCGCTGGCCTCGGGTACCGGTGGCGTCACCAACATCGGCACGGACGCCAGCGGCAACGTCAGCACCGGCCGCTTCAACACCACCGCCAGCGGCAAATACTGGTGGGAGACGAACGGCAACTTCACAATCACTTTCTCGAGCGCAGTCCATGCGTTCGGCATGTATGGCACCGACTGGGGCGACTTCAGCGGCAGCCTCTCGCTGACGCTGACAGACACGAATGACGCCACCACACAATTGGTCCTTTGC
>MEGM01000169.1:0-3892 GCA_001725505.1 Rubrivivax sp. SCN 70-15
GTCTCGGCCCGGCCGACTGCCAGGCGCGCAACCCACGCCTGGTCTACGGCCGCATGACCGGATTCGGCCAGACCGGCCCGCTGGCGCAGGCCGCCGGCCACGACCTGAACTACATCGCGCTGACGGGTGCGCTGCATTCGATCGGGCCGCGCGGCGGCGCGCCGCTGCCGCCGCTGAACCTGGTCGGCGACTACGGCGGCGGCGCGCTCTACCTCGCCTTCGGCCTGATGGCCGCGCTGTTCGAGCGCCAGCGCAGCGGGCTCGGCCAGGTCGTCGACGCCGCGATGGTCGACGGCGCCGCGTCGCTGATGGGCATCTTCTACGGTCTGCACGCCGGCGGCAGCTTCAACGCGCCGCGCGGCGAGAACCTGCTCGACGGCGGCGCGCCGTTCTACGCCACCTACGAGACCGCCGACGGCCGCCACGTCGCGCTCGCGCCGCTGGAGCCCAAGTTCTTCGCCGAGCTGGCGACGCGGATCGGGCTGGACGAACGCTTCGTCCGGCGCCAGTACGACCGCGCGCTGTGGCCCGAGATGCGCGACGCGATCGCGGCGCTCGTGCGCCGCAGGACGCGCGACGAATGGTGCACCGTGCTCGAAGGCAGCGATGCCTGCTTCGCGCCGGTGCTCGACCTCGACGAGGCGCCGAATCATGTCCATGCCCGAGTGCGCGACGCCTTCGTCAGCGTCGACGGCGTGGTGCAGCCGGCACCGGCGCCGCGCTTCGACCGCAGCCGCCCCGAGCCGCCTCGCCCGGCGCCGGCGGTCGGCGCGCACACCGCCGAGGTGCTGGCCGAGGCCGGCTATGGTGCCGACGAGATCGCGGCGCTGGTCGCGGCCGGGGTCGCGCGATGAGCGCGGCCTACGCGGTGCCCGCCGATGCGCGGCCGGCGGCGTCGGTGCTGCTGCTGCGCGACGGCGCCGACGGCGTCGAGGTGCTGATGCTGCGCCGCGCCGAGCGCGACGGTGACCTGCGCAGCGGCGCCTGCGTCTTCCCCGGCGGCGTGGTCGACGCGAACGACCACCACGCGGCGGCGGTCTGCGTCGGCGCCGACGACGCGACGCTCAGCGCGCGCATGTCGCTCGCCGATGGCGGCCTGGCGTATGCGGTGGCGGCGCTGCGCGAATGCTTCGAGGAGGTCGGGCTGCTGCTCGCCGACCGCCCCGTCGACGCCGAGGCGCTGCACCCCTGGCGGCTGCGCCTGCACGCGCACGAGCTGTCGATCGCCGAGTTCTGCACCGCGCAGGGGCTGCGGCTGGACCTGCGCGATCTGCACTATCACAGCCACTGGCTCACGCCGCCCGGCGTGCCCAAGCGCTTCGACACCCGCTTCTTCATCGCGCCGGCGCCGGCCGGCCAGAAGGCGGTGGCCGACGCGACCGAGGCGCTCGAGCTGATGTGGCTCACCGCTAAGGCTGCGCTCGACCCGGCGCGCGGCCTCAAGCTGCTGCCGGTGACGCGGCGCACGCTCGAGGACCTGGCGCGCTTTGCCAGCACCGAGGCTGCGCTGGCCGAGGCGCGCGAGCGGCGCGAGATCCGGCTCACGATGCCGCGCCTGGCGACGTCGCGCCGCGGGCGCGAGATCGTGCTGCCGGACCAGCTGCCCTGGGCCGAGATCGGGCGCCTCGACCCCACGGGCCGGGGTGACGTCTCGAGCGAGCTGGTCGCCGGCCGGCCGGTCTGGCTGTCGCCGCGCATCGCGCGCGTCACCGCGCCGAACCCCGGCATGATGACCGGCCCGGGCACGAACAGCTATTTCGTCGGCGCCGGCAGCGAATGGACGCTGATCGACCCCGGCCCTGCCGACGACGCGCACCTGCAGGCGCTGCTCGCCGCGGCGCCGGGGCCCATCGCGCGCATCCTCGTCACGCACACCCACCCCGACCATTCGCCCGGCGCGGCGGCGCTGTCCGAGGCCACCGGCGCGCCAGTGCTCGGCCGCCGGCCGGCGCATGCGCAGGGCCAGGACGCGAGCTTCGCGCCGCAGCGCGAGTTGCAGCACGGCGAGCGCCTGGCGCTGGGCGACGCCGGCATGCTGCGCGTGATCCACACGCCGGGCCATGCGTCCAACCACCTGTGCTACCTGCTCGAGGACGAGAAGCTGCTCTTCACCGGCGACCACGTGATGCAGGGCTCGACCGTCGTCATCAACCCGCCCGACGGCGACATGGCGGCCTACCTGCGCGCGCTGCAGTCGTTGCTGGATCTGGACCTGGAATGGCTCGCGCCCGGCCATGGTTTCCTCGTCGAAGCGCCGCACGCCGTGCTGCGCGGCCTGATCGCGCACCGGCTGCGCCGCGAGGCGAAGGTGCTGGCGGCGCTGCAGGCGCACGCGCCGTGCAGCCTCGACGCGCTGCTGCCCGAGGTCTACGCCGACGTGCCGGCGGCGCTGCACCCGGTGGCCAGGCGCTCGCTGCTGGCGCACCTGCTGAAGCTGCAGGAGGACGGGGTGGCGAAGGTCGCGGGGGAGGTGTGGGGCGTGGGGTAGTACCGGCGATCAGAGGCTGTCGAGTACATGAGAGCGACCACATGGGATGCAAGGTCAGCCGTTTGACCACCCGCCGGGGCTTCCGCATGCCTACCTTGCCCATACTATCGCCTGAACACAAAGGAGCAGAGATGCCGTCCGATACCGTCACGAATGAACTCATGCTTGAGCTGACGAGGAAAGTCGCAACGCTCGAACTGCGCGCCACGATCCTGGAACAACTGCTCACATCGGTTTTGAGGTCTTCCGGCATAGGAGAAGCGAGCCTCAATGTCCTCAAGGCTCAACGAGATGCGCAAGCCAAGACACCGGAGCATCGCGAGGCCTACCGAGTTGTCATCGAGATGCTCTCGTTGTGAGCCGCCAGAGCCTGAACATTGATACCGGCAGCGTGCCCACCGTGACATCCTCGTCCCTGCTGCGGACGCCGGCGATGGCGCACGCTGCAAGCTTCGCAGGCAGTGATCCGCCTGCCGGATCCGTCAACCCGCAGCCAGCGCCGCGGCTTGCTTCGGAAACGACCGCAGCAGCTTCTTGTCCATCGTCACCAGCCGCGTTTCGAGCTTGATCGCGAGGGCGACGAATTCGCAGTCGTAGGCCGAGCATTCGCTGTCACGGACGAGTTCGAGAACGGTCGATGAATCGATCTCGAACTCGGCGCCTTCGAGCAGGCTTTCGGCCTCCCGCTGCAGGCTGTTTGCTTGCTCGAAGGTGAGGGCCTTGCGGCGCAGGTAGCCGGCCAGGATGTTCCTGAACTCGCTGCGCCACAGAATCGGGGCCGCCCAGTCGGGGTCCTGCTCCAGCAAGGCCTCGGCCGCCGCGGTGTGCTCGCCGGGCAGGTACAGACAGGCCAGCACATTAGAGTCGACCACGATCATGGCCGGCCCAGGCGCTTGGCGGCGTCGATGTCGCGCGCGCGGAACTCCCCTTGAGGCAGGGCCGCCCGCAGTTCGCGCGCCCGGGCCAGGCGCTCGCCCGCCGCCATCCGGGTTGGCAGCAGCACCGCTTCCAGGCAGACGATGGCCTCGCTGTTCAGGCTGCGCCGGTGCGTCGCCGCGGCGGCTTTCAGGCGTTCATACACGGCGTCGGGGATGTTCTTCAGCGTCAGCGTGGTCGGCATGATGAGTGCACCAATATGGAACCAATATGGTTTCATTGTGCCAGCGGCGGGACGCGCAGGCTCGGGCTGGGCAGCAGGCCGTGGCGCGACCGGGTCATGCCTCGCGAGGTTGGGGCAGGTCCGGACGGCTACGATGGCGCCTCCCACGCCACCAAGGTGCTCCCGATGCCGACCCGTCGCCTGACCGCGCTGCTGCTCGCAGCGCCCGCCCTCCTGCTGGCCGGTTGCGGCCTGCCGCGGCCCGACACCCACGCGCTGCTGCAGGTTTCGGCGGCGAGCCGGTT
>MEGM01000169.1:3905-14888 GCA_001725505.1 Rubrivivax sp. SCN 70-15
CGGCGGCACCGGCGCCGATGCGCTGACGCGGGCCTTCGATGCCCGGCAGGTGCCGGGCACCGAGCTGCTGGTCGAGATCAGTGCGTCGCCGCAGGCCGACATCCACGCGGTCCAGGCGGCCGTGCGCGACAGCCGGCTCGCGCATGCCGAGGTCGCGTTCGTGCGCGTCGGCGGCACGCGCTGACGCGAGGGCGGCGCCAGGCGACACCGTCGACGGGCCGTCCATGCACTTCGTCTACGTCAAGGTTCCGGTCGTGGCGGATTCGGACGCTCGTGACCGGCGCCTGCACGAAGGCATCGAGGCCGAGCTCGTCGCCCATGGGCTCGGCACGGTGCTCGGCTGGGGTGGATCGCTGAGCGATCCGCGCCGCGACGGCAGCCGCGCGCTGGGCTTCCACCGCATCGACATCGAGGTCGTCGATCTGGAGGCCGCGACCGCGCTGCTGAAGCGGGTGCTGCCCGCGCTCGGTGCGCCGCCCGGCACCGAGATCCATTCCACGCCTGCCTCCGGGCCGCGCACCGAGGTCTGCGCGGCCTCGGGCTGGCGCGTCGCCGCGCCGCCGCCGGGCGCCGTCTGACGACCCGACCGGCGGCACGCCGGCCGCTGCGCGTTCGGTTACAACGCCGTGGAACCGTCGGGGCACACTCGCGGTCCGATGATCTTTCCGGCCGACCCGCGTCGTCCGGCATCCGCCACGGAGAACCCATGTCCAAGCTCGCCCGCGTCGCCACTGCCTTGTCCCTGACCCTGCTCGCGTCGATGTCGGCACGGGCCGATGTGTCCGAGGTCGTGCACAAGGCGGCCAGCGCCACCGAGCATGGGCTGAAGGTCGCCGGCCATGCCACCGTGCACGGGCTGGACGTCGCGCAGCATGCGGTCGTCCACGCCGCCAAGGTCACCGCGTCGGGGGTCGAGACCGGGGCCAAGGCGACCGGTCGCGTGGTCTCGCGCGTGGCGAAGAAGGTCGGCCTGCCGGCCGAGGGCGCCTCGGGCGCGAAGAAGTAGCCGGGTTCAGGCTCTCGGCGACGGCGCGTCCTGCCAGCGCCCGTCGACGAGCAGCTGGTGCGGACGGAACTGGCTCTTGTAGGCCATCTTCGGGCTCTCGGCGATCCAGTAGCCCAGGTAGACATGCGGCAGGTTCAGCGCCTTCGCCTGCTCGACCTGCCAGAGCACGCTGTAGGTGCCGTAGCTCCTGTTCGGCTCGGGTTCGTAGAAGGTGTAGACGGCCGACAGGCCGTCGTTGAGCACGTCCAGGATCGAGACCATCTTCAGCACGCCCGGCTTGCCGTCGACGCCGGGCTCGCGAAATTCGACCAGGCGCGAATTGACGCGGCTCTGGAGCAGGAACTGGGTGTACTGGTCGACGCTGTCGTGGTCCATGCCGCCGCCGCTGTGGCGCCCCGACTGGTAGCGCAGGTAGAGCTGGTAATGCTCGGGCACGAAGCACAGGCGCAGCACGCGCGCCTTCAGGTTCGAATGCGCCTTGTAGGCGCGGCGCTGGCTGCGCGTGGGCTCGAAGCGGGCCACCGGCAGGCGCAGCGGCACGCAGGCGCGGCAGCCGTCGCAGTAGGGGCGGTAGGTGAACATGCCGCTGCGCCGGAAGCCGTTCGCGACCAGCCCCGAGTAGGCGTCGGCGTGGATCAGGTGGCTGGGCGTGGCGACCTGCGAGCGCGCCTGGCGCTCGCTCAGGTAGCTGCAGGGGTAGGGCGCCGTGGCATAGAACTGCAACGACGAGAGCGGCAGTTCCTTCGGGTGCGTCACGTCTCGAACAGCGCCAGTTGCTCCCACATGCGGGAATCATAGGTCCAATCGGCGACCTCCGGCCCCCCGGTGCTGAGGGCCAGATGGCGCTCGAAATCGGCGCGCGGCATCTCGCGCGCACCGAAGGACGCCAGGTGGGGCGTGTTCTGCTGGCAGTCGACGAGCGCGATGCCGTGCGTGCGGCACGCGGCCACGAGCGCGGCGAGCGCGATCTTCGACGCATCGCGCCGGTGCGCGAACATCGACTCGCCGAACACCATGCGGCCGAGGCCGACGAAGTACAGCCCGCCGGCGAGCTCGCCTTCGATCCAGGTCTCGACGCTGTGCACGCGGCCGAGCCGGTGCCAGGCGATGTAGGCCTGGCGCACCGCGGGCACGATCCAGGTGCCGTCCTGGCCTTCGCGCGGGGTCTCGGCGCAGGCCCGGATCACGCGCTCGAAGTCGTGGTCGACGCGGATCTCGCAGGCCGGGTCGCGCACGAAGCGGCGCAGCGTCTTCCTCAGCGAATGCGAGACGCGGAACCCGGCCGTCGGCAGCACCATGCGCGGGTCCGGGCTCCACCACAGCGGCGGCTGGCCGGGGCTGTACCAGGGGAAGATGCCTTTGCGGTAGGCCTCGTCCAGCCGCGCCGGCGTGACGCGGCCACCGGCGGCGACGAGCCCGGGCGCCTCGGAACCTGGGCCGAGCGCGCTGCTCGCCGGCGGCAGCGGCGTGTCGTCGGCGATCCAGCTCAGCGCCACGGGCGTCGCGGCGTCAGCGGCCGCCGAGCTGCAGCCAGAGGAAGGCGTTCTCCAGCGCCATCATCTGCGCGCGCTGGGCGTTGTCGGCGGCGCCGCCGTGGCCGCCCTCGACGTTCTCCCAGTACAGCACGGCGTGGCCCTGCTCGCGCATGCGCTCGGCCATCTTGCGCGCGTGGCCGGGGTGGACGCGGTCGTCGCGCGTCGAGGTGACGAACAGCACGCGCGGCAGCTTCTGCGCCCGGTGCACGTTCTGGTACGGGCTGTACCTGGAGATGTAGGCCCAGTCGGCGGGCTGGTCGGGGTCGCCGTACTCGGCCATCCACGACGCGCCGGCGAGCAGCTTGGTGTAGCGGCGCATGTCGAGCAGCGGCACCTGGCAGACGACGGCGTTGAACAGCTCGGGCCGCTGCAGCATCACCGCGCCGACGAGCAGGCCGCCGTTGCTGCCGCCTTCGATGCCCAGATGCGTCGCGCTCGTGATGCGGGTCCTGATCAGGTCCTCGGCCACCGCGGCGAAGTCGTCGAAGGCCTTCTGCCGGTTCGCCTTCACCGCCGCCTGGTGCCAGGCCGGGCCGAACTCGCCGCCGCCGCGGATGTTGGCGAGCACGAAGACGCCGCCCTTGGAGGTCCAGGTGGCGCCGATCGAGCCCGAATAGAACGGTGTCATCGAGACCTCGAAGCCGCCGTAGCCATAGAGCAGGGTCGGGTTGCGGCCGTCGGCCGTCGCGCCCTTGGGCCAGACCACGAAGTAGGGCACGCGGGTGCCGTCCTTCGAGACCGCGAAGCGCTGCTCGACGCGCATGCCGCTCGCGTCGAAGAAGGTCGGGCGCGACTTGAGCGGCTCGAACCGGTCGCTGCCGAGGTGGCCGAGCTGCAGCGTGTCGGGGGTCAGGAAGTCGGTGTACGAGAGCAGGTAGGCGTCGGCCAGCGTGTCGTCGGCGATCAGCGGGTCGTGCAGGCTGGACGCCGACAGCGCGCCGGGGAAGGGCGCGGCGACCTCGCGCCGCTGCCACGCGTCGCCCTTCGCCGTCCATTCCTCGAGCCTGCTGGCCACGTTGTCCAGCACCGTCAGCAGCAGCGTGCCTCGTGCCGTGCTGTAGCCCGAGAGCGAGCGCGTCGCGGTCGGCGTGAACAGCGCTTGCAGCGCGCGTTCGCCGCGCAGGTAGGCGGCGGCGTCGCCGACGAGCAGCGAGCCCGCGGGCCAGGTGCGGCCGGCCACCGTCCAGCTGCTGCGCAGCGTGATCAGCACGCGTTCGCGCCAGAATTCCAGCTCGGCGTCGAGCGGCTTGTCGACGCGCACCAGCCGGTCGCCCTGGAGCAGGAAGATCTCGCTCGTGTAGAAGTCGATCGCGCGCACGAAGCTCGTGCGCTCGAAGCCCGGCGTGCGGTCGACCGACATGCCGGCGCTGACGTCGCTGCGTTGGGCCTCGAACACCGTCGTCGCGTCGGCCAGCGGCTGGCCGCGGCGCCAGCGCTTGACGACGCGCGGGTAGCCCGAATCGGTGAGCGAGCCGGCGCCGAAATCGGTGCCGACGAGCAGCGTGTCGGCGTCGACCCACTCGACCCGGCTCTTCGCCTCGGTCAGCGTGAAGCCGCCGTCGACGAAGCGCCTGGCGACGGTGTCGAACTCGCGCACCACGTGGGCGTCGGCACCGCCGCGCGACAGGCTCACCAGGCAGCGCCGGTAGTCCGGGCCGAGGCAGCGGGCGCCGGCCCAGACCCAGTTCTCGCCCTCGGCGCGGCCGAGCGCGTCGACGTCGATCACCGTCTCCCAGGCCGGCGCGGGCTTGCGGTATTCGGCCAGCGTCGTGCGCCGCCACAGGCCGCGCGGGTTCTTCTCGTCCTGCCACAGGTTGTAGAGGAAGTCGCCGCGCCGCACGACGTAGGGGATCTGCTCGTGCGAATCGAGGATCGCGCGGATGCGCTCGCGCGTGGCCTCGAAGCCGGGCCGCGCCTGGAGCAGCTTTTCGGACTCGGCATTGCGCTCGCGCACCCAGGCGAGCGCGCGCGCGCCCTGCACGTCCTCGAGCCAGAGCAGGGGGTCGTCGTCGTTGGCAGCGGGTGCGTTCATCGTCGTCACGGACAGCGCGAGGCTGAGCAGGAATGGGCGGAAGAGGCGGATCATCTCGGGGCGGCGTTCAAGTCTCGGGCCAGAGGCGGCGCGGCGTGATCTCGACGCTCTGCGTGGCGTCGCCGACCCAGACCGTGCCGTCCTGGATCGTCAGCTGGAGCTGCATCGAGCGCTCGGCCAGCGCCGCCAGCGCCTGGCTCTGCTCGGCCGGCAGCTGCCAGACCTCGAGGTTGCGCAGCCGCGTGAGCTTGCCCTTCAGGGCGCTCCACCAGACCGGCACCGACGCGGCGTAGGCGTAGAGCGTGACGCGCTCGGCGCGGCCGCAGGCCTTGGCCAGGCGGCGATCGTCGACCTGGCCGACGTCGATCCAGTGCACGAGCTGGCCCGTCAGGTCGTGCTGCCAGAGGTCGGGCTCTTCGGTGTCGGACAGGCCGCGCGCGAACTGCAGCCGGCCGCGCGCGTCGTCGGCGGGCACCTGGAGCGCGAACGCGAGCAGGCGCACCATCAGCCGCTCCTCGGTCTCGGACGGGTGCAGCGCGATCGTCAGCGCATGGTCCGCGTAGAGGCCGCGGTCCATGTCGGCGATCTGCAGCGCAGCCTTGTAGATGGTGGATTTGAGCGCCATGGGCCGCGCACTGTGCCACAGCCGGCCCGCCCCGCCGGCCGGTGGCATCATTGCCCGCTTTTGATTCCGGGACCCCTCATGATCCGATTCGATCTGACTCGCGCCGCCGCGGTCGGTCTGCTGGCGCTCGGCCTCGCCGCCGCGCAGGCGGCCGACAAGCCGGCCGCTGCGGCCGACAGCACCAAGTCCTTCGGCGGCGGCAAGGGCAACGGCCGGCTGCTCAGCCGCGACGAGCTGCGTGCCTGCCTGACGATGCAGGCCTCGCTGAAGACGCGGCGCGCCGACTTCGAGACCGAGAAGACCGCGCTCGAGCGCGACAAGCAGGCGCTGGCCCAGGACCAGGACGCGCTGAAGGCCGAGCGCGCGCAGGTCGACGCGGCCGTGAAGAGCGTCCAGGACCTCAACGCCCGGTTCGACGCCTACGGTGCGAAGGTCAAGGACTGGAACGAGCGTGCGAAGGCGCTGGGAGACCAGGCCGGCTTCGCCGCCGACCGCGAGCGCAAGAGGCTCGAACACGAGCAGCAGGCGCTGCAGCAGGAGCAGAAGACGCTCGAAGCCGAGCGCGCGAAGATCGGCGACGGCCCGCGGAAGGCTGCAGCAGCGTTCAACGAGCACGTGAAGGCACTGGAGCAGAAGTCGACCGACTGGAACCAGCGCAACGCGAAGTTCGGCGAGCAGGTCCAGGCGCTGAACGACGACAGCCAGAAGTGGACCGTCGATTGCGCCGACCGGCGCTACCACGAGGATGACGAGACCGCCATCCGCAACGGCAAGTAGCCCAGGGAGCCGGCGATGACCACCGACAACCCCCTCCTCCAGCCCTGGACCGCGCCCTTCGGCCTGCCGCCTTTCGACGCGATCCGTGCCGAGCACTTCGAGCCCGCGCTGCGCCAGGCGATGGCCGAACACCTGGCCGAGCTGCGCGCGATCGCGCAGCAGCCTGGCGCCCCGGGCTTCGACGACACCGTCGCCGCGTTCGACCGCAGCGGCCGGCTGCTCGCGCGCATCGGCTCGGTGTTCTACAACCTGACCGCGTCCGAGACGAGCCCGGCGCTGCAGGCGGTGCAGCGCGAGATGGCCGCGCCGCTGGCGGCGCACGACAGCGCGGTCTACATGGACGCTGCGCTGTTCGCGCGCATCGACGCGCTCCACGCCCGGCGCGAGACGCTGGGCCTGAACCCCGAGCAGCGCCGGCTGCTCGAGCGCATCCACCTCGACTTCGTGCGCTCGGGCGCACGGCTCGCGCCCGACGCGCAGCGGCGCTACGCGCAGGTGATGGAGGAACTCGCCGCGCTGACGACGCGCTTTGCACAGAACGTGCTGCACGACGAATCCTCGTACCAGCTCGTGCTGAAGAGCGAGGCCGATCTCGCCGGACTGCCGGACTTCGTGCGCGCCGCGGCGCGCCAGGCGGCGGCCGAGCGCGGCATCGACGGCCACGTGATCACGCTGTCGCGCTCGCTCGTCGTGCCGTTCCTGACCTACTCCGAGCGGCGCGACCTGCGCGAGCAGGCCTGGCGCGCCTGGACGAGCCGTGGCGAGCATGCGGGCGAACACGACAATCGCGAGGTCGCGCGCCGGATCCTGAAGCTGCGCAACGAGCAGGCGCGGCTGCACGGTCACGCGAGCTACGCCGACTACGCGCTCACCGACACGATGGCCGGCACGCGCGGCGCCGTGCAGAAGCTGCTCGACGAGGTCTGGCCGCGTGCGCTGGCCGCGGTGCAGCGCGAGCACGCGATGCTGCGCGACGCGATGGACGCCGCCGGCGGCGTCGCGGCCCAGGGCGAGCTCGAGGCCTGGGACTGGCGCTACTGGGCCGAACGCGTGCGCCAGCAGCGCTATGCGCTCGACGACGCCGAGATCAAGCCCTACTTCCGGCTCGAGGCGATGGTCGAGGCCGCGTTCGACTGCGCGAACCGCTTGTTCGGGCTGAGCTTCGTGCCGCGCGCCGACCTGCCCGTCTACCACCCCGACGTCAAGGCCTACGAGGTCCGGCGTGCCGACGGCGCGGTGGTCGGCGTCTTCCTGCAGGACAACTTCGCACGCGCGAGCAAGCGCAGCGGCGCCTGGATGAGCTCGCTGCGCTGGCAGAGCCGGAATGCGCCCGGTGGCCCGGGCGCGGGCCGGAACGCGCCCGGCGGCTTCGACCTGCCGCTGATCCTGAACAACAACAACTTCGCGAAGGGGGCGCCGGATCGACCGACGCTGCTCTCGCTCGACGACGCGCGCACGCTGTTCCACGAGTTCGGCCACGGGCTGCACGGCCTGCTCTCGAACGTGACCTACGAGCGCCTGTCCGGGACCCAGGTGCTGCGCGACTTCGTCGAGCTGCCGTCGCAGATGTTCGAGCACTGGCTCACCGAGCCCGAGGTGCTGGCACGCCACGCGCGCCACTGGCAGACGGGCGAAGCCATCCCCGCCGACCTGGTGCGCCGGATGCACGCCGCGCGCCGCTTCAACCAGGGCTACGAGACCGCGCGCTACACCGCGAGCGCGATCGTCGACATGGCGGTGCACTCGCTGCCCGACGCCGAGCCGCCCACCGACCTGTGCGCGTTCGAGGCCGACCTTCTGCAGCGCCAGGGCCTGCCCGCCGCGGTGGGCATGAACCACCGGCTGGTGCATTTCCAGCACCTGTTCTCGGGCTCGGGCTACGCCGCCGGCTACTACGTCTACCTCTGGGCCGAGGTGCTCGACGCCGACGGCTTCGACGCCTTCACCGAGGTCGGCAACCCGTTCGACCCGCGCGTCGCCGAGGCGATGTACCGCTACATCTATTCCAGCGGCAACAGCCTCGAACCCGGCGCCGCGTATGCCGCGTTCCGCGGCCGCGCGCCGACGGTGCAGCCGCTGCTGAAGAAGCGCGGCCTGATCGAGGACGCGCCCGCGGCTGCGTGAGCCGGACGTGCGACCGTGCCTGCGCACGGTCGAACGCCAGCGAACGGGCGCCGCGTCCTCGCGGCGCGCGCCCTGCAGGCGTGAGCCGGACGTGCGACCGTGCCTGCGCACGGTCGAACGCCAGCGAACGGGGCGCCGCGTCCTCGCGGCGCGCGCCCTGCAAGGGTGAACGCCGGACGGCGCCGTCACGGCGCCGGGCCGAACAGCGTCTCGAGCGAGTTCATGAAGGCGCGGAAGTCCAGCGGCTTGGTCCAGTAGTCGGCCATCCCCGCGCGCAGCGCGCGGTCGATGTCCTCGGGCATCGCGTTCGCCGACAGCGCGATCACCGGGATCCCGGCGGTCGCGGGCTCGGCGCGCAGCCGGCGCAGCACCTCGTGGCCGTCGAAGTCGGGCAGCTGCATGTCGAGCAGGATCAGGTCCGGCTGCAGCGCCAGCGCCTTGTCGACGCCACTGCTGCCGTCCGCGGCGATGTGCAGCGCGAGGTCGGCGCGGCGCGCGACCAGCTCCGCGATGATCATCGCGTTGACCGGGTTGTCCTCGACGTAGAGCAGCGTGCCGCGCGCCTGGGCACCGGCGAGCGGGATCGGCCGGCTCGCCGTCGGCGCCACCGCCGCGGCCGGCACTTCGCCCCCGGCATCGGCGAGGCTGAGCGTGAACGTGGTGCCGACGCCGACCTGGCTGTGCACCGCCACCGTGCCGCCCATGCGCTCGACCAGCGCCTTGACGATCGCCAGCCCGATGCCGGTGCCTTCGATGCCATCGCGCTCGACACCGAGCCGGTTGAAGGGTTCGAACAGGTGGCGCAGCTGCAGCTCGCTCATGCCGCGGCCGGTGTCGGCCACGCGCAGCACGACGCGGCCGCCTTCGCGTGCCGCACTCAGCGCGATGCGGCCGCCCTCGCGGTTGTACTTGGCGGCGTTGCCGAGCAGGTTCAGCAGCACCTGGCGCAGCCGCGTCGGGTCGGCGAGCGCGACCGCGTCGAGCGAGGTGCAGCTCAGCGTGACGCCGCGCTCGCGCAGCTGCGCGTCGATCAGCGGCAGTGTCGTGCCCACGAGCGGCGCCAGCGGCACCGGCTGCAGCGTGATGCGCAGCTCGCCGCCTTCGAGGCTGGAGAGATCGAGCACGTCGTCGATCAGCGACAGCAGGTGCGCGCCCGCGGCGCGAATGTGCTCGACGCGGCGGCGCCGCCCGGCCGCCGCGACGTCGCCGCCGTGATCCTCGGCGAGCAGCAGCTGGGCGAAGCCGAGCACCGCGTTCAGCGGCGTGCGCAGCTCGTGGCTCATGCGCGCGAGGAACTGCGACTTGGCCTGGCTCTCGCGCTGCGCGATCTCGCGCTCCTGGCGCACCGCGGCGGCCGTGCGGTTGTCGGTGATGTCCCAGTTGACGCCGATCCGGCGCACCGTGCGACCCTGCTCGTCGCGCACCGGCGTCGAGCGCGACGCCAGCCAGCGAACGCTGCCGTCGGGCAGCAGCACGCGGAATTCGAAGCTCGTCGGCCGGTTCTCGCGCATCGAGCGGGTCAGGCGCTCGTGCGCCATCCGGCGGTCGTCGGGGTGGACCATCGCGAGCCGCTCGTCGGCGCTCGGCGCCTGCGCGCGGGGTGCGAGGCCGCGCAGCCGCCACATCTGCTCGTCCCAGTGGTCGCTGCCGTCGCGCAGATCGTGCTCCCAGGTGCCCAGACCGACACCGCGCGCGACGAGCGCGGCGCGCTCGCTCGCACGGCGCAGCGCGAGCTCGACGCTGCGCCGCTCGGTGACGTCGATCACGAGGCCGAACAGCAGCGTGCGCGCGCTGCCGCCCTCGACGCGCGAATGCGTCATCACGTGGCGCATCTGGCCGTCGCGGCCGACGAGGCGGAAGTCGGCCTCGAGGTCGCTGCGGCCGCTGGCGACCCAGTCGGCGAAGCGCTGCCCGACCTCGTCGCGGTCGTCGCCGTGCACGAAGGTCTGCAGCCATTCGCGCAGCGTCGGCACCGGGTCGTCGGCGCCCAGGCCGTGCAGCCGGCGCAGCTGGTCGCTCCAGCGCGCGCGCTCGTCGCTGCCCTCCAGGCTCCAGTAGCCGATGCCGGCCGCGCGCGTGGCGAGCTCGAAGCGGCGCCCCAGCTCGAGCGCGCGGCGCGAATCGTCGATGCGCTCGACGACGCGACGCATCATCACGCTGCGCCATTCGCCGTCGGCGCGGCGGTAGCGCGCCTCGGTGTCGTTCGGCCGGTCGCTTTGCAGCGCGGCGTCGACCGAGGCGCGCAGGCGCGGCAGGTCGTCGGGGTGGACCAGCGCGCGGATCTCGGCCACCGGCACGCCTTCGGGACGCGGCTCGATCTGCAGCAGCACGCGCACCTGGTAGTTGTAGTGCATCCGGTCGGTGGCGAGGTCGTGGCGCCAGATCGTGATGCCGGCGAGGTCGACCGCGAGCGCGAGCTGGGCCACGGTCTCGTCGTGCCAGCGCGCCAGCGTCCAGCTGTGCGTGTCGTCCATCACCAGGCCGAGCACGCGCTCGGGCCGGCCGTCGGCGCCGTTCTTGACGACCCATTGCGAATGCAGGTGGCGCAGCACGCCGTCGGCACCCCGGACGCGGTAATGGTGGGCGTAGGTGCCGGCCTGCGCCATCGACGCACGAAACGCGCGCTCGAACCCGTCCCGGTCGGCCGGGACGACGCTGCGCAGTGCGTCCTCGACCGACGGCGCCTCGCCGCTCGCACTCAGGCCCCACATCTGCAGGATCTGCGCGTCCCAGGTCGCGTGCCCGCTGCGCAGGTCGCGCTCGAAGACGCCGAGCCGGCCGACCTCGCGCGCCAGGTCGAGCAGCTCGGCGCGGCGCTCGGCGGCCTCGGCTTCGGCGCGGCGCTGCGCGACCGATCTCAGCGTCAGCCCGCGCGAACCGTCGG
>MEGM01000170.1:0-7842 GCA_001725505.1 Rubrivivax sp. SCN 70-15
GAAGCGATCTCAGATCGCGCAGTCGACCGGCTTCGCGCCTAGCGCGTCGGTCAGCACGGCCGGCGCGATGCCGACCAGATAGCCGCGCCGGCCGCCGTTGATCAGGATGCGCGGCAGCGCGAGCACGCCTTGCTGCACGTAGACCGGCATCGCCTTCTTCGTCCCGAACGGCGAGGTGCCGCCGACCAGGTAGCCGCTGTGGCGCTGCGCGATTTCGGGCGAACAGGGTTCGACCGCCTTCGCGCCGATCGCACGCGCCAGGTTCTTCGTGCTCACCTGGCGGTCGCCGTGCATCAGCACGATCAGCGGCTGCGCGCGCTCGTCCTGCATCACCAGCGTCTTGACGACCTCGTGCTCGGCGACGCCGAGCTGGCGCGCCGACTCGGCCGTGCCGCCATGGTCCACGTAGTCGTAGGGATGCTCGCTGAACGCGACGCCGGCGCGACGCAGCCACTGTGTGGCCGGGGTCTCGCTGACGTGCTTGTCCTTCTTCGCCATGCACGCGGCCTCACTGCGCCGGATCGCGATGCCGCCAGCGGATCGCGTCGATCGCCGCGAGCAGCTCGGGCGAGAGCGTCGTGGACCAGGCGGCGAGGTTCTCTTCGAGCTGGGTGATCGAGGTGACGCCGACGATCGTGCTCGCGACGCGCCAGCTGCGGTAGCAGAAGGCGAGCGCCATCTGCGTCGGCGTCAGGCCGTGGTCGCGGGCGAGCGCGTTGTACTGGCGCGCGGCGACCAGCGTCTCGGGCCGCGCCCAGCGCTGCGCGCGCACGCTCGCGAAGCGCGCGATGCGGCCCAGCTCGGGCCGGCTCTCGTCGAAGCCGGTCGCGTCGTACTTGCCGGTCAGCGTGCCGAAGCCCAGCGGCGAATAGGCGAGCAACGAGACCCCGCTGCGGTACAGCACCTCGTCCAGGCCGTTGTCGACGCTGCGGTTCACCAGCGCATAGGGGTTCTGCACGCTGACGATGCGCGGCAGCCCGTGTGCCTGGGCCAGGCGCAGGAACTCGGTCACGCCCCAGGGCGTCTCGTTCGACAAGCCGATGTGGCGCACCTTGCCGGCCCGGACCAGCCCGTCCAGCGCCTGCAGCTGATCCAGGATGCCGGTGAAGTCGCGGTCCTGGGCCGGGTCGAAGTAGAGCGCGCCGAAGGCCGGCACGTTGCGGTTCGGCCAGTGGATCTGGTAGAGGTCGATGACGTCGGTGCGCAGCCGGCGCAGGCTGTCGTCGCAGGCCTGCACGATCTCTGCCGGCTTCAGGTCGGTGCTGCCGCCCCGCACCCAGTCCATGTTGCGCGACGGCCCGGCAACCTTGGTCGCGAGCACGACGCGCCGGCGCGCGCCCGGGTTCTTCGCGAACCAGCGGCCGATGATCGTCTCGGTCGCGCCGTAGGTCTCGCGCCGCGCCGGCACCGAGTACATCTCGGCGGTGTCGATGAAGTCGATGCCGCGCCCGAGCGCTTGGTCGAGGATCGCGTGCGCGCCGTCTTCGCCGACCTGTTCGCCGAAGGTCATGGTGCCGAGACAGATCTTGCCGACGCGCAGGTCGGAGGAGCCGAGGGTGACGTGGTCCATCGCGGGTGCGGAAGTTGCGGAACGGGCGCGCAGTGTGCCGCAAGGCCGCCCGCGCTGCCGGCCGGCCGCCGCGCCGGCTGCAACACGGCGTCAAGTTCCGACACCTTGCGCCGAAAACCTCGCCATGGGACGGGTTTCGCAGCCGCGCAGCCCGATTCGAAAGTCCTTCACCCAGCGAGACAACATGAAGTTCACAGCGCTGTCGGCCGTCAGGCACCGGATCCGGGTCGGTGCCCCGCTGCCTTTCGACGTCCGCGACGCCGACCGCACGCTGCTGCTGGCGCGCGGCCAGCACGTCGGCAGCGACAGCCAGCTCGAGGCGCTGTTCGAGCGCGGCGCGCTGGTCGACCTGGCCGACCTGCAGACCACCCGCGACAAGCTGCGCCAGGCGCCGCGCGAGCAGCTGCCGCGGCTGTGGGCCGACTGCCTGAACCGGGTCGACCGCGCGCTTCAGCATGCGCCGCACCACGGCTTCCAGGGCGCACTCGACGACGCTGCCGAGCCGGTCGTCGCGCTCATCGAGCGCGACCCCGACCTGGCGATCTTCCAGGTGCTGCGCCAGGAGGGCGAGCATTCCGCCTACGGCGCGCGCCGCTCGATCAACAGCGCGATCACCGCGCACCTGGTCGCGCACCGGCTCGGCTGGGACGCCGACGCGACCGAGAAGGTGTTCAAGGTCGCGCTGACGATGAACGTCGCGATGCTCGAGCTGCAGGGCCAGCTCGCGCGCCAGCGCACGCCACCGACCGACGAGCAGCGCGCGGCGCTGCAGTCGCACCCGCTGCGCAGCGTCGCGATGCTCGAGCTCGCCGGCATCACCGATCGCGACTGGCTGCTCGCGGTCGAACGCCACCACGAGATGGAGGACGGCAGCGGCTACCCGCGCGGCTGCACCGATGTCGGCGACCTCGCATCGCTGGCGCGCCGTGCCGACGCGTACACCGCCAAGCTCGCGAGTCGCTCGCACCGCGACGCGCTCGCCGCCGACGTCGCCGGGCGCCAGATGTTCATGCAGGACCCCGGCCACCCGATGACCGCCGCGCTGGTGAAGGAATTCGGCATCTACCCGCCCGGCAGCCACGTGCGGCTGGTCGACGGCGCGCTCGGCATCGTCGTCGAGCGCGGCCCGACGGTGACGACGCCGGTCGTCGCCTGCCTGACCGGGCCGAACGGCATCGCGCTGTCGGCGCCGTACCGCGTCGACACCTCGCAGCGCGAGCACGCGGTGGCGGGCATCGTCGGCGAGCGCAGCATCAACGTGCGCGTCACCGCCGAGAAGCTGATGGCGCTGACCGTCAGGTAGCGCGCGCGAAGCGCTGCAGCGCTTCACCGGCAACGCGGCAGATGCGCCAGTCGGGCATCACCGTCGCGCCCATGCCCTGGTAGAAGCGGATCGCGTTCTCGTTCCAGTCGAGCACGCTCCACTCGAAGCGGCCGCAGTCGCGCTCGAGCGCGAGCGCGCCCAGATGCGACAGCAGCGCCCGGCCGATGCCGCGGCCGCGGAACGCGGGCTGGACGTACAGGTCTTCCAGGTACAGCCCCGGCTGGGCGAGGAAGGTCGAGAAGTTCGTGAAGTAGAGCGCGAAGCCGACCACCTCGCCATCGGCCTCGGCGACCACGGCCTCGGCCACCGGCTTCGCGCCGAAGAGGTGCTTGTCCAGCGCCGCCTCGGTGGTGCGGACGAGGTGCGCCAGATGCTCGAATTCGGCCAGCTCGCGGATCAGGGCGACGACGGCCGGCAGGTCGTGCGGCTGGGCCGGGCGAAGGGTGAAGTCGGTGGTGTCGTTCATGGCGCGATTGTCGCGCCCCCGACAGCGCGCCGCTCCGCCCTGCCCTTACAGTGCGGCGCATGAACGAGCCCGCCCCCTACCGCCCGCGCCGCGCCGCGCAGAGCGACTTCGTCGCCGTGCGCGGCCTGCGCGTCCACGTCAACCGCTGGGGCGACGCTGCGCTCGTCACCCCCGAGCGCGCGCCGCTGGTGATGCTGCACGGCTGGATGGACGTCGGCGCGTCGTTCCAGTTCGTCGTCGACGCGCTCGCCGCGGCCGAGGGTTTCGAGCGGCTCGTGCTCGCGCCCGACTGGCGCGGCTTCGGGCGCACCGAGAGCCCCGTCGTCGACAGCTACTGGTTCCCCGACTACCTGGCCGACCTGGACGCGCTGCTCGACGTGCTGGCGCCGGGCGCGGCGGTCGACCTGCTCGGCCACAGCATGGGCGGCAACGTCGTGATGAGCTACGCCGGCGTGCGCCCCGAGCGCATCCGCCGGCTCGTCAACCTCGAAGGCTTCGGGCTGCCCGAGACCAGCCCCGAGCAGGCACCGAAGCGGCTGCTCCAATGGCTCGACGAGCTCAGGACCCCGGCCGAGCTGCGCAGCTACGACAGCCTGCAGGCGGTGGCCGAGCGGCTGATGAAGAACAACCCGCTGCTCACCCCCGACAAGGCGGCCTGGCTCGCGCCGCACTGGTCCGAGCGCCGCGCCGACGGCCGCTGGCACATCCTGGGCGATCCGGCGCACAAGCGCGTGAACCCGGTGCTCTACCGCAAGGACGAGATCCTCGCGACCTGGAAGCGCATCGCGGCGCCGCTGCTGTGGGTCGACGGCGACCGCACCGACATCGCCCAGTGGTGGGGCCACCGCTACCCGCGCGAGGAATTCGACGCGCGGCTGGCCGTCGTGCCCAGGGTCGAGCGTGCCCGCCTCGCGCCATGCGGCCACATGCTGCACCACGACCAGCCCGAGGCGCTGGCCGCGCACCTGCGGCGCTTCCTCGGCTGAAGGCGAAAGCCGGAGGCTTCGGCCTGGCGACCCCGGGTCGACATGCCAAAATCGCGCCCATGGACATCGAACACATCAACTCGATCGGCGCGCTGCTCGCCGACCTGAGCGCCCGCACCGAGCAGCTCCGGGGGTATCTTTGACTACGACCGCAAGGCACTGCGGCTGAACGAAGTCAACGCCGCGCTCGAGAACCCGAGCGTCTGGAACGAACCCAAGCGCGCCCAGGAGCTGGGGCGCGAGAAGAAGGCGCTCGAGACCGTGGTCGAGACGATCGACCACCTGAAGAGCAACCTCGCCGACCACACCGAGCTGTACGAGATGGCCAAGGCCGACCAGGCCTTCGACGACCTCGCCGCGATCGAGGCCGAGGCGCAGGCGCTGCGCACGGCGGTCGAGCAGCTCGAGTTCCGGCGCATGTTCAGCAACCCGGCCGACCCCGGCAACTGCTTCATCGACATCCAGGCCGGCGCCGGCGGCACCGAGGCCTGCGACTGGGCTTCGATGCTGCTGCGCCAGTACCTGAAGTACTGCGAGAAGAAGGGCTTCAAGGCCGAGGTGCTCGAGGAAAGCGAAGGCGACACCGCGGGCATCCGCAGCGCGACGCTGAAGGTCGAGGGCGACTACGCGTTCGGCCACCTGCGCACCGAGACCGGCGTGCACCGGCTCGTGCGCAAGAGCCCGTTCGACAGCGCCGGCGGCCGCCACACCAGCTTCGCGAGCCTGTTCGTCTACCCCGAGGTCGACGACTCGATCGAGATCGACATCAACCCGGCCGACGTGCGCGTGGACACCTTCCGCGCCAGCGGCGCCGGCGGCCAGCACATCAACAAGACCGACTCGGCAGTGCGGCTGACGCACCTGCCGACCGGCATCGTCGTCCAGTGCCAGAGCAGCCGCAGCCAGCACAGCAACCGCGACGAGGCCTGGAAGGTGCTGCGTTCGCGCCTGTACGAGCACGAGATGCGCAAGCAGCAGGAAGCGCAGCAGAAGCTGGAAGACACCAAGACCGACGTCGGCTGGGGCCACCAGATCCGCAGCTACGTGCTCGACCAGAGCCGGATCAAGGACCTGCGCACCGGCGTCGAGATCAGCAACACGCAGAAGGTGCTCGACGGCGACCTCGACCCGTTCATCGAAGCCAGCCTGAAGCAGGGCCTGTGAGCCCGCGCTGCCCGCCCCAAGAGACAAGGCAAGACCACCATGCGTGAAGGCCCAGCCCCCGTGATCCAGCGCCAGGACTACGCGCCCCCGGCGTACTGGATCCGCCAGGTCGAACTGACCTTCGACCTCGACCCGGCGAAGACCCTCGTCGCGAGCCGGCTCCAGGTCGAGCGCAACCCGGCACAGCCGGCGCAGCCGCTGGTGCTGCACGGCGAGGACCTGCAGGTGCTGCGCGTGATGTCCGGCGGCGAGAGCCTGTCGTTCCGGGTCGACGACGGCCGCCTCGTGATCGACAACCCGCCCGCGGCCGAGCGCTTCACGCTCGAGATCCGCAACACCTGCGCGCCCGAGAAGAACACCCAGCTCTCGGGCCTGTACACCAGCGGCGGCGGCTTCTTCACGCAGTGCGAGGCCGAGGGCTTCCGCCGCGTCACCTTCTTCCTCGACCGCCCCGACGTGATGGCGGTCTACACCGTGACGCTGCGCGCCGACCGCGCGAAGTACCCGGTGCTGCTCTCCAACGGCAACCTCGTCGCTCAGGGCGCGCTCGAGGGCGGTCGCCACTACGCGACCTGGCACGACCCGTTCCCCAAGCCGAGCTACCTGTTCGCGCTCGTCGCCGCCGACCTCGAATGCCGCGAGCAGCGCATCCGCGCGCGCAGCGGCCGCGAGCACCTGCTGCAGGTCTACGTGCGGCGCGGCGACCTCGGCAAGACCGAGCACGCGATGGCCTCGCTGATCGCCAGCGTCGCGTGGGACGAGGCGCGCTTCGGCCTCGCGCTCGACCTCGAGCGCTTCATGATCGTCGCGGTCTCCGACTTCAACATGGGGGCGATGGAGAACAAGGGCCTGAACATCTTCAACACGAAGTACGTCCTGGCCAGCCCCGCGACCGCCACCGACGACGACTTCGACGGCATCGAGAGCGTCGTCGGCCACGAGTACTTCCACAACTGGACCGGCAACCGCATCACCTGCCGCGACTGGTTCCAGCTCTCGCTGAAGGAGGGCCTGACCGTCTTCCGCGACCAGGAATTCTCGATGGACATGGCCGGCACCACGGCCCCGGGAACCGGGGCCCCTGCCCCGGTTTCTGCGCGCGCGGGCAGGCGCATCGACGACGTGAAGCGCCTGCGCGCGCTGCAGTTCCCCGAGGATGCCGGCGCGATGGCGCACCCGGTGCGACCCGACAGCTACGCCGCGATCGACAACTTCTACACCGCCACCGTCTACGAGAAGGGCGCCGAGCTCGTGCGCATGATGCAGACGCTGGTCGGCCGCGACGGTTTCGCACGCGGGCTGACGCTGTACTTCCAGCGCCACGACGGCCAGGCCGTGACCTGCGACGACTTCGCGCAGGCCGTCGCCGACGCCAACCCCGGCAGCGAGCTGAACGTGCGGCTCGATGCGTTCAAGCGCTGGTACGCGCAGGCCGGCACGCCGCGCGTGACTGCACGCGGCCACCACGACGCCGCGGCGCGCCGCTACACGCTGACGCTGTCGCAGCACAACGCCCCGTCACCGGGCCAGCCCGTCAAGCAGCCGTTCGTGATCCCGGTGGTCGCCGGGCTGCTCGCGCCGGACGGCCGGGCTCTGGCCGCCGACCGGCTGCTCGTGCTCGACGGCGCGGAACAGAGCTTCGTCTTCGACGAGGTCGGCGGCTTCTCGGCGCCGGTGATCCTGGACGACGGCCTCGGCGACGCCGAGCTGCTGATCCTGCTCGCCCACGACAGCGACCCGTTCAACCGCTGGGAGGCCGGCCAGCGTCTGGCCCTGCGCCGGCTGCTCGCCGCGGTCGAGACGCCGACGGCGCTGGACGCGCCCTTCGTCGACGCGATGCGCGCGCTGCTGCGCGACCCGGCGCTGGACCCGGCGTTCAAGGCGCTCGTGCTGACGCTGCCCGACGAGGGCTTCATCGCCGAGCAGCTGGACCGCGTCGACCCGCAGCGCATCCACGCCGCGCGCGAACACCTGCGCACCGAGCTCGCCACCGTGCTGCACGCCGACTGGGCCTGGGCCTTCGACGCGCACGAGGTGCGCGAAGGCTATGCGCCGAGCCCGGCCCAGGCCGGCCGGCGCGCGCTCGCCAACCTGAGCCTGGCGATGCTGTGCCTGCACGCCGCGCGCAGCGGCGACCCGGTCTGGCCGGGGCGCGCCTTCCAGCGCGTCAAGGACGCGGCCAACATGACCGACCGTCTGGGCGCGCTGACCGCACTCGTCGTCTCGCACGCCGAACTGGCCGATGCGGCGCTGGAGCGCTTCCACGCGCTGGCCGGCGGCGACCCGCTCGTCGTCGACAAGTGGTTCACGCTCCAGGCCGGCGCGCCCGAGC
>MEGM01000170.1:7868-16048 GCA_001725505.1 Rubrivivax sp. SCN 70-15
CGCTCCAGGCCGGCGCGCCCGAGCCGCTGGGACCGCGCGCCGGCGCCGTGTTCGCACGCGCGAAGGCGCTGCTCAAGCACCCCGACTTCACGCTGCGCAACCCGAACCGCGCGCGCAGCCTGATCCTCACGCTGTGCAGCTCGAACCCGGCCGCGTTCCACCGGCCGGACGCCGCCGGCTACGTGTTCTGGGCCGACCGGCTGCTCGAGCTCGACGCGATCAACCCGCAGCTCGCCGCGCGACTGGCGCGCGCGCTCGACCGCTGGACCGCGCTCGTCGAACCCTGCCGCAGCGCGGCGCGCGAGGCGATCGCGCGCGTCGCCGCGCGCGCCGAGCTGAGCGACGACGTGCGCGAGGTCGTCACGCGCGCGCTGGAGGCGGGCGCATGAAGACCGATTTCTGCGCTGGAGGCGGGCGCATGACGACCGATTTCGCGCTGGAGGCCAGCGCATGAAGACCGACGCCGTGCTGGAGGCGCGCGCATGAAGCGCATCAGCCTGACGCAATACCTGGTCGAGCAGCAGCGCGAGCATGGCCTGATCCCGAGCCAGCTGCGGCTGCTGATCGAGGTCGTTGCGCGCGCCTGCAAGCACATCGCGATCGCCGTCAACAAGGGCGCACTGGGCGAAGTGCTGGGCAGCGCCGGCACCGAGAACGTCCAGGGCGAGGTGCAGAAAAAGCTCGACGTGATCAGCAACGAGGTGCTGATCGAGGCCAACGAATGGGGCGGCCACCTCGCGGCGATGGCGAGCGAGGAGATGGACTCGATCCACGTCGTGCCCAACCGCTACCCGCAGGGCGAGTACATGCTGCTGTTCGATCCGCTCGACGGGTCGAGCAACATCGACGTGAACGTCTCGATCGGCACGATCTTCAGCGTGCTGCGCAAGATCGGCCATGCGCGCGGCGTCTCGGAACAGGACTTCCTCCAGCCGGGCAAGCAGCAGGCAGCGGCCGGCTACTGCGTCTACGGCCCGCAGACGACGCTGGTGCTGACGGTCGGCAACGGCGTGGCGCTGTTCACGCTCGACCGCGAGACCGGCTCCTGGGTGCTGACGCAGCAGGATCTGCGCATTCCCGAGGACACGAAGGAGTTCGCGATCAACATGTCGAACCGGCGCCACTGGGCGGCACCGGTGACGCGCTACATCGACGAATGCCTGGCCGGCAAGCACGGCCCGCGCGGCAAGGACTTCAACATGCGCTGGGTCGGCAGCATGGTCGCCGACGTGCACCGCATCCTCAGCCGCGGCGGCGTCTTCCTCTACCCCTGGGACGCGCGCGAGCCCGGCCAGGCCGGCAAGCTGCGCCTGATGTACGAAGCCAACCCGATGGCCTTCCTCGTCGAGCAGGCCGGCGGCGCGGCGACGAACGGCCGCGAGCGCATCCTCGACCTGGTGCCGACGCGGCTGCACGAGCGCGTCAGCGTCGTGCTCGGCTCGAAGCACGAGGTCGAGCGCGTGCTTGCCTATCATCGCGAGGCCGGCTGATCGGCGCTGACGCCGGCGCCCGAGAATCGGAGTGAAATGATCGACGCCGTCAGCACCGATCGGCCGCAGGCGCAAAATCCCGCATCGCGCAGCGCGGTGCGCCACTTCGGCGACGCCGGCTGCGCCTAGACTTGCGCATTGCGTCACGCCATGTCACGAACCATGCTGCCCAAGACCCTGGCCATCATCGACGACGACGTCGACTTCACCGACTCCTTTTCCGCCTACATGCGCGAGCAGGGCGTCGACGTGAAGGTGTTCGCCGACAGCGGTGACCTGCTCGCGAGCGAGTCGCCGTTCGGCTTCGACTTCTACGTCGTCGACCTGATGCTGCCCACCGTCGACGGCGACCAGCTGATCCGCATCCTGCGCAAGCGCACCGACGCCGGCGTGCTGGTGGTCTCGGGCAAGCTCGGCCGATCGGTGTTCGAAGGCGTCGTCGACGCCGGCGCCGACATGTACCTGGACAAGCCGGTCAGCCTGGAGCAGATCCTGCTCGTCACGAAGGCCTTGCAGCGCCGTGCCGAGCTGCGCGGGTTGCGCGAGCAGGGCTGGGTCGTCGACCTGCGCGCGAGCCAGCTGCTCGCGCCCGACGGCGCGAAGGTCGACCTCAGCGACACCGACCTCACCGTGCTGCGCTGCTTCCTCGACGCCGACGGCGGCATCGTCACGCGCGAGACGCTCGTCCAGCGCCTCGGCCGCGACGACACGAACACGCTCGACAACACCTTGCACGCGACGATCTACCGGCTGCGCCGACGCATCGAGAAGGCCTCGTCGAGCCTGGTGCCGCTGCAGTCCGAGCCGCGCGTCGGCTACGTCTTCCGCGCGCCGCTGAAGTCGCTCTAGCGGCGCCGCTCGCGCTGCCGCGTGGCGCGGCGCTAGGCGGGCTCGACCCCCTGCGGCAGCGTCAGCGTGAAGACGCTGCCCGCCGGGCCGGACGTGGCGTCGACGCTGCCCCCCTGCTGCTGCATCGCGCGGCGCACGATGTACAGGCCCAGCCCCTGTCCCGGCAGGTCGGCGCGGCCGCGCGTGCCGCGCTCGAAGACGCGCGCGAGCAGCTCCGGGGCGATCCCCGGCCCTTCGTCGATGACCGAGATCAGCAGCGCGAGCGGTTCGTCGCTGTCGCTGACGCGCAGCGTCACCGTGCTGCCCGGCGTCGCGTAGGCGAGCGCGTTGACGAGCAGGTTGCGCAGCGCCAGCCGCATCAGCCCGGTGTCCATCGCCGCAGTGCGCACCTCGCTGTCGCGCACGATGCGCACGCGCGCACGGGCGGCGGGCGGCAGGTCGCCCAGCGTCAGGTCGAGCAGGATGTCGAGGTCGGCGTCGCGCGGCGGGGTCGGCGGCTCGCCGACAAGCAGCGTCGATGCGGCGAGCGTGTTGTCCAGCGACGCGGTGATGTTGCGCAGCACGGTGTGCGTGCGCGCGACCCAGGCCTCGGCCACCGGGTCGGCGCCGGCATGCGCTTGCAGCGCGCTGTCGACACCCTGCAGCACCGCCTGCGCGTTGTGCAGCGGCTGGCGCACCTCGTGCGTGATCACGCGCAGCAGCTCCTGGCGCTCGTCGGACAGGGCCTTCAGCTCGGCCGCCTGGCGCTCGGCGACCTCGCTGCGCGCGGTGGCGGCCGCGAGCTCGGCGGTGCGCGCGGTCTCGCGCCGCTGCGCCATCTCCATCGCGAAGCCGAGGTAGCCGATGTTGCCCCACAGCGCGGCGAGCAGGCTGCCGACGAGCACGGTCAGCGTCTCGAGGCTGAAGCTCGGCGTCGGCGGCTCGGCGATGCCGGCGAAGGTCGAGACCAGGCGCGCCAGCAGCGCGACCGCCAGCACCGCATACGCAATGCCGAGCATGCGCGCGCTGCGGCTCGCCTGCTCGCGCGCGAGGCGCAGCGCCTCGTAGGCGATGAAGGCCGCGCCGAGCGCGTTCGCCGGCAGCGAGAAGCCGAGCCGGGCGCGGTCGCCGATCGCGGTGAACGCGACGTAGCCGGCGCTCGCGAGCAGCACCAGCACGACGATGGTCAGCGGCGGCGGCACGCGCCCGCGCTCGCGCCGCAGCGCCGCCCAGCGCATCCCGACGCCCAGGTAACCGAGCGCGTTGGCGCTGTCCATCGCGAGCGCGCTCGTCTCGGCGCCGCGCAGGCTCGCGAGCAGCAGCGTCGCGGCCGAGAGCATCGCGCCGACGCACCACAGCGCGGTGCTGCGCGCGTCGTGGCGGCCGTGCAGCACGGTCCACAGCGTCAGCGGCATCAGCAGGTGCATCAGCCCGACGACGAGGAACAGCGTCGGTGCATGCATCGTGGGCAGGAGCAGGTTCGTCATCTGCGCGGTCGGGGGTGGCGGTCGGCGCGCGCAGCATAGCCGGCCGCACGGCCCGGGGCCGCCCCGGCCGCTTCAGAGCAGCCCGCGCAACACCCGCTGCAGCCCGGCTTCGAAGCCCTTCGCGACGCGCGCGACCTCGGCCGCGTGCGAGAACTCGGTCATCAGCACCGTGGGCATGGCCGTCGTCACCGTCGTCAGACCGTCGCCGGCGTGGACCGCGATCCGGCACGGCAGCAGGTGCGCCAGCGTCGGGTCCAGCGCCAGCAGCTGGCTGGACAGGCGCGCGTCGAAGACCTCGTAGACGCGGCAAGGCCAGGGCTCGCCTGCCGCACCGGCCGGCATCCAGCGCCCCCAGTCGTGGCAATGGACGATCGCCATGCCGTTGGCGACGATGCTGCCCTCGAGCCGCGCCGCGACGTCGTCGAACGTCGCCTCGCAGACCACCGACAGCGTGCTCTCGCCGCGGATGAAGGACTCGGCCTTGAGCAGCTCGAAGGGCTTGGCGCGTGCGGGAAGGTTCATTCAGTATCTCCCTGCCGTTCCGATGGTACCGAGCGCCCCCTCGGGCGGCTGAACCCGCGCCGAGCGAACACCTGCGTGTTCGCGCGTGGCTGGTGAAGGCCATCGGACCTGCAAGGCCGATGGCAGCGAGCGAAGCGAGCGTGGGGGTTGCATTTCGGTCCGGTGATCGGCGACGGGCGGGCCGCCCGGTGGCGCGATCATCGGCGCCCAAAGTTAGCCCTGCCTTAAGCCGGCGGCCGGCGGCCGGCGCGTCAGAAGCGCGCGTGCACGACGCCGCCGCCCGAGCGCTGGCATTCGCCCTCGCCGCCGCCGGCCATGCCGCGCGCCGGCGCCACCAGGTGCAGCCGGCAGCGCAGGTGGCGGCCGTTCGCGTCCTCGAGGTTGGCCACGACCTTGCCGCTGTAGCGGGTGATGAACTGGTCGACGCCGTAGGGGCCGTAGGCGCCGTAGCCCCAGTACGGCCAGCCGTACCAGCCCTCGTGCCAGCCGGCCCACAGCGGCGCGATCGCCTCGCGCTGGGTCTGCTGGGTGATCTGGAAGAAGCGGCCCTTGTAGGTGCCTTCGGGCAGCGTGACCTGCATCGTGCCGTCGATGCCACCATCGTGGCTGGTCCAGCGCAGCAGCACCGGTGCCTCGCCGCCGCCGGCGAGCCTGAGGTCGCCGCCGCCGGTGCCCATCGTCGTGCAGGCGCCGAGCAGCAGCAGCGTCGCGGCGGCAGCCACCGCGGCCGGGACACGGTTCGTCGAATTCATCGTCATCTCCACGGCGCCGGGTCGAAGGCGGGCCGGCCCGGGCCGGCGTCATGCCCCGGGACGGCGTCGGATCGGGTCTCGGGGCCGCCGTTCAGCCGCCGACGGGCAGCGAGCGCGCCTTTGAATTCACGCCGATCGCGCGGCCCAGGTCGTCCAGGCCGCGGCCGAGCGAATCGAAGCCGCTCGCGACCTCGTCGCGTGCCCAGTGCCCGCCGCGGGCGAGCTTGTCGCCGACCGCGTCGGCACCGGCCGCCGCTGCATGCGCGGCCGCCTTCGCCCGGCCGCCAGCCCAGTCGCCGGCGCTGGCGAGGCTGTCCGCGGCCTCCTTCAGCTCGCGGCCGCTGCGCGCGTAGGCCTTCTCCGACCAGGACTGCGCAGCCTGTTCGCGCTGCGCCAGCGCCATCGCGTGGTCGGCGCGTGCGAAGCTGCGGTCGAGTTCGCGCGCGGTCTGCTCCGTGCCGTGGTCGAGCGCGCTCGCGCTGCTTTCGAGGTCGGCGCGCGCCGCGACGAGCGCGCGCTTCGCGTCGCCGCCGGCGCGCGCGGCTTCGTGCTCGAGCACGGCAGCGGCCTGGCGCAGGTCTGCCGCCGCCGCGTGGTCGTCGTGGCGCGCGATCGCCTGCGTCGCGGCGCTGAAGGCGGCACCGGTGCGGCCACCTTCACCTGCCGCCGCTGGCTCGGCGGCGAAGACTGCGACCTGCGCTGCCGTGAGCCCTACGGCAGCCGTGAGGATCTGGAGGGTGAGCTTCTTCATGTTGTCCTCTCGCGCTGCTCAGCGGGTGCCCTTGTGGTCCTGAACGTCGAGGCTGCCGGCGCCGGCGAGCACTTCGTGCGCGCGCTGGATGTCGGCCGCGCTGCCGCTGACGACGACCAGGAACTGGTCCGCCTTCAGCGCCGTCTCGTAGCGCAGCACCGAGTCCTTCGGGATCCCCATCGCGGTGAGCGCGCCGACGAGCGCACTCAGCCCGCCGGCGACGACCGCGCCCTCGAGCCCGCTGACCACCGCCGCCGCGAGCGGGCCCAGGATCACGATGTGGCCGACCACCGGCACGAACATCAGCGCCGAGCCGAACAGAATGCCTGCCAGGCCGCCCCAGAAGGCACCGAGCTTGCCGAAGAACCTGGCGCGGTCGCCGGCGTTGAAGTAGCCCACCACGTGCTCTTCCGAGTGGTAGTCCTTGCCGACGATCGAGATCGCCTTCATGTCGAAGCCGGCGTGGGCCAGCTGGCGCACCGCGCTCTCGGCGCGTTCGTGCGAGTCGTAGATGGCGACGGAGAGGTCGGCCCTGTTCATGCGGTACTCCTCGAAGTGGATCGGGTTGCGAGCGTCGGGAACGTCTCGGGGCCACGATAGGCGCCGGCCGTCGGGCGCAGCAGTGGCGGCGGTCACCTTCGGCCGCGACCCTGGGTCACGGTGTCGTTACGGGGGCGGAGCGCCGACGCGATGACCAAGGTCACGCGCGACCCGGCACGAACCGGTCAGGAGGTGAGCGCGTCGCGCGCGGCGTAGGCCGACTGCAGCCTGCTGCGTGCCTTGTCGACGGCGGCCTGCAAGGCCTGGAGGCGGTCGAAGTACGCGCTCGTGAGCCGGCTGTAGCCGTCGACCAGGTGGCGCCGCTCGCCCGGCAGCGGCTGCTGGCCGTGGCGCAGCGCGTGCTCGGCGGCGAGCAGTGCGTCGAGCGCGCGCGCAACGCGCTCGTCGGCGCGGCGCCGCGCGGCCTGCGACGACCCCGGCGCCTGCGGCTTCGCGAGCACGACGAAGCCGCCCGGGTGGCCGGCATCGCGCTGCTCGCGCGCGAGCGCGGCGGGGGGGGCGGCGAGCGCGCCGAGCAAGCCCAGGGCGGCGAGCACGCAGGGCCCGAGGCGGGAGAGAACGGTCGGCTTCATCGTGACGGCAATACGCAAGCGCCGGCTGCAGCCTACGGCAGCCGGCAGCGCCGGGCCAGTGCCGAGCGTCACGCGCGCGCCGGGACCCTCGTCACGGGCGCGCCTTCGTGCGTCCGGCGTCGAGACCGTAGACCGACTTCGCGTGCAGGCGCTGCGAGACCAGCGTCGCGACCACGCAGGCCGGCAGCAGCGCCGGTAGCAAGGCGTACTGGCCCGTCATCTCGAACACCATCAGCGCGGCCATCACCGGCGCATGCGTCGTCGCGGCGAGCAGCGTCGCCATGCCGACGACCGCATAGACCGGCTCGACGAGCTGCGTCACGCCCAGCGCGTGCAGCACCGCGGCGGCGAGCGCACCGGCCGCCGCGCCGACGAACAGCGTCGGCGTGAAGACCCCGCCCGGCGCACCCGAGCCGGTGGTCGCACCGATCGCGAGCAGCTTGAACGCGAGCACGAAGGCGACGAGCTGCCACGGGCCCGGCCCGGCGAGCTGCTGCTCGATGCTGCTGTAGCCGTTACCCCAGACCTCGGGTCGCAGCAGCGAGAGCGCGCCGACGACGATGCCGCCGAGCGCGAAGGCCAGCGGCAGCGGCAGCGCGATGCGGCGGAACAATGCACGCGCGCCCTCGAGCCCGTAGAGCAGCGCCGCGCCGAACAGGCCGCCGGCCAGCCCGAGCGCGGCCAGCGGCGCGATCTGCGCCGCGCCGATCGCCACCGGCGCAGCGAGCGGGAACAGCACCGCACGCTCACCGAGCGCGACCGCGACGCCGAACGAGGTCACCGCAGCGACGACCACCGGCCCGAGCTGCGACAGCGCGAGCGAGCCGATCAGGATCTCGGCCACGAACACCGCGCCGGCGAGCGGCGCATGGTAGGCCGCCGCAAGCCCGGCCGCCGCGCCGCAGCTGACGACCAGGCGCAACTCGACCGAGCGCCCGACGAGCCGGCCGACGACCGAGGCCGCCATCGCCGCAAGCAGGATCATCGCGCCCTCGCGCCCGACCGCGCCGCCGGTGCTGACGACGAGCAGCGAGGCCGCGGCCTTGAGCAGGCCGGCACGCAGGTCGAGCCGGCCGCGCCCGATCGCGACCGCCTCGATGTAGTCGCCGCCGTGCGGCGAGGCCGGCGCGGCGACCCCGCGCTCGGCCAGCCAGAGCAGCAGCCCGGCGGCGAGGCCGCCGATCGCCGGCGCGAACAGCCGCGCCTCGGGTGCGAGC
>MEGM01000171.1 GCA_001725505.1 Rubrivivax sp. SCN 70-15
CGCACCGTGCAGCGCGGTGCGACGGTCGGCCTCGCGACCGGGCTGGGCGCGGCGGCAGCCGACGCCTGCTACGGCGCCGTCGGCGCCTTCGGCGTGACTTCGCTGATCGGTGCGCTCACGCGCGCGCGCGCGCCGCTGGCGCTGTTCGGCGGCGGCTTCCTGCTCTGGCTCGCGTGGCGCACCTGGCGCTCGGCGCCGGCGACCCGGGTCGCCGCGGTGCAGGGCCGTGCGGGGCTGATCTCCGCCTTCGCCGGCACCTTCTTGCTCACGCTGTCGAACCCGGCGACGATCTTCTCGTTCATTGCCGTGTTCGGCGCGCTGGCCGCGCGCGGCGCACCGTCGTCGCCGTGGCCGATGATCGCCGGTGTGCTCGCCGGCTCGGCGCTGTGGTGGCTGGCGCTGAGCGCCGTCGTCGGCCGGCTGCGCAGGCGCTTCGACGCTGGCATGCAGCGTGTCGTCAACCGGGCTTCGGCCATACTGCTCGCCGCCTTTGCCCTCTGGCAATGGGCCACCCTCGGAGGCATCGCATGAGCACCCATCCACCGCACAACCGCGTCGCGCTCGTTACGGGCGCGGGCAGCGGCATCGGCCGCGCGACCGCGGTCGCGCTGCTCGCCGACGGCTGGCGCGTCGTCTTCAGCGGCCGCCGGCTCGAGGCGCTGCACGAGTCGATCGCCCGCGCCGGCGATCCGTTCGACGACATCGCGTCGCGCGCTCTCGCGGCGCCGGCCGACGTGACGCGGCCGGAGTCGGTGGCCGACCTGTTCGACCTGACGCTGGCCCGCTTCGGCCGTCTCGATCTGCTGTTCAACAATGCCGGCGTCTTCACCCCCGGCGCGCCGCTCGAGGACCTGGCGCTCGAGCAGTGGCGCGCCGCGGTCGACACCAACCTGAGCGGCGCGTTCTACTGCACCCAGAACGCGTTCAGGATCATGAAGTCGCAGTCGCCGCGCGGCGGCCGCATCATCAACAACGGCTCGATCTCGGCGCATGCGCCGCGGCCGCGCTCGGTGGCCTACACCGCGACCAAGCACGCGATCACCGGGCTGACGAAGGCGGCCGCGCTCGACGGCCGCGCCTGGGACATCGCGGTCGGGCAGATCGACATCGGCAACGCCGAGACCGAGCTCAGCGCCGGCATGGCCACGGGCATGCCGCAGGCCGACGGCAGCATCCGACCCGAGGCGCGCATGGACGTGCGCCATGCCGCCGACGCGGTGGTCCACATGGCGCGGCTGCCGCTGGACGCGAACGTGCTCTTCATGACCGTGATGGCGACGCAGATGCCGTTCGTCGGCCGCGGATAGCCGGACGCCGGCGCCCCGAGGCGCCGGGCCGCGTCACGGCGCGGCGGGATCCTGAGCCGCGAGCGCCTGCAGGCAGCCCAGGCACAGGCAGCCGGTCTGCTCGCAGCGCAGCCGCGCGAGCAGTTCGGCGCTCAGCGTCAGCCGCGTGCAGGCGCAGCCGGCTTCGTCGTGCACGCCGCAGTGGAAGTCCGCGCCGCAGCGCGGGCAGCTCGCGTTCGGGACCGGCGCGGCGGGTGCGGCCATTCAGCCCCCGAACAAGCCCTTGTGGCGCTCGCGCAGCAGGTTCTTCTGCACCTTGCCCATCGCGTTGCGCGGCAGCTCGTCGACGATGAAGACCTGCTTGGGCACCTTGAAGTTGGCGATCCGGCCCTTCAGCGCGGCGACGAGGGCCGCGCCGTCCAGCGTCGCGCCCGGCCGCGGCACGACGACCGCGACCACCGCCTCGCCGAAGTCCGGATGCGGTACGCCGACGACCGCCGACTCGGCGACGCCGGGCATCCCGTTGAGGATGCCCTCGACCTCGGCCGGGTAGACGTTGTAGCCGCCGCTGATGACGAGGTCCTTGCTGCGGCCCACGATCGTGACGTAGCCGTCGGCGTCGATCCGGCCGACGTCGCCGGTCTTGAACCAGAGGTCGGTCGTGAACTCGTCGGCGGTCTTCTCCGGCATGCGCCAGTAGCCCTGGAACACGTTCGGCCCCTTGACCTCGATGCCGCCGACCTCGCCGGCGGGCAGCGGCCGGCCCTTGTCGTCGTGCACGCGCACGCCGACACCGGGCAGCGGCAGCCCGACCGTGCCGCCGCGGCGCGCGCTCTCGGGCCGGTACGGGTTCGAGGTCAGCATCACGGTCTCGCTCATGCCGTAGCGCTCGAGCAGCGTGTGGCCGGTGCGCTCCTTCCACGCGGTGAACGTCTCGGGCAGCAGCGGCGCCGACCCGCTGACGAACAGGCGCATGTTGCGGCAGGCCTCGCGCGTGAGCGCGGGCTCGGCGAGCATGCGCACGTACAGCGTCGGCACGCCCATGAAGACGGTCGCGTCGGGCAGGCGCGCGATCACCGCCTTCGGGTCGAAGCGCGCGAACCAGATCATCCTGCTGCCGTTGAGCAGCGCGCCATGCGTCGCGACGAACAGGCCGTGGACGTGGAAGATCGGCAGCGCGTGGATCAGCACGTCGCCCCCTTCGGCCGCCGAGCGCCAGGCCCAGGCCTGCTTCAGCACGCGCGCGTTCGACAGCAGGTTGCCGTGCGACAGCATCGCGCCCTTGCTGCGCCCGGTGGTGCCGCTGGTGTAGAGGATCGCGGCCAGGTCGCTCGCGCGCCGCTCGGCCGGCCGGTGCGTGTCGGCATGCTGGGCCGCGCGGTCGAGCAGGCTGCCGCTGCGATCGTCGGCCAGCGTGAAGACGTTGCGCGTGCCGGCCTTGAACGCGATCTTGCTCACCCAGCCGAAGTTGCGTGCCGAGCAGACGACGACCGCCGGCTCGGCGTTGCCGATGAAGTACTCGATCTCACCCGCCTGGTAGGCGGTGTTCAGCGGCAGGTAGACATGGCCGGCGCGCAGCACCGCGAGGTACAGCATCAGCGCCTCGACGCTCTTGTCGACCTGGACCGCGATGCGCGAGGCCGGCGGCAGATCGAGCGAGTCGAGCAGGTTGGCGATCATCGCCGAGCCGCGGTCGAGGTCGCGCCAGGTGTAGTGCAGCGGGGCCGGCGTGTCGGCGGTCTCGACTGCGACCTGGTCGAGGTCGGCGGGGAAGGCGGCGCGCAAGGCGGCGAAGAGGTTCTGGTTCGGCATGTCGGAACGGGGGTTGCGGGCAGCGCCCGGGGCTCGGGTGGCGCGCATTGTGGCGTCAGACGAGCGCACCGACGGCGCGCGAGCGCGCCACCTCGCCGTCGCGGAACTTGGCGTGGCTGGCCTCGATCCTGTCCAGGTCGTAGAGGTAGTTCACCATGATCCCGAACGACTGGCGCAGGCCCTTGGACGACAGGTCGCCCTGCGCGTTGAGCCGTTCCAGGCGCGCGCCGTTGTCGAGATGGAAGCGCGCCACCGGGTCGCCGTCGGCGGTGGGCGAGACCTGCAGCAGGTAGGCCGCGCACAGCGTCAGCAGCGCCGCCTGGGCGTCGGGCGCCAGTTGCTCGAGCGTTGCGCGCGCATGCAACACGCCGAAGTCGCCCGCCGTCGCCTGCTGCAGCAGCGCGAAGGCCGATTGCAGCGGGGCCACGGCACCCTTGCGCAGCCCCGGCAGCGACGTCATGTCCGGCTCGCGCCGCAGCCAGCTCGCGAAGCCGGGCACCGGCGACAGCGTGCAGAAGGTCTTGAGCCGCGGCAGCTCGTGCTTGAGCTGCTCGGCGACCTGCTTGATCAGGAAGTTGCCGAGCGAAACGCTGCGCAGCCCGGGCTCGCAGTTGCTGATGCTGTAGAAGGCGGCGACGCGGAAGCGGTCGCTCGGCAGCGGCGTCGCGGCCTTGTCGATCAGCGGCGCGATCGCCGCCGGTATCTCCGGCAGCAGCGCGACCTCGACGAAGATCAGCGGCTCGTCGGGCAGCTGCGGATGGAAGAACGCGAAGCAGCGGCGGTCCGGCTGGAGGCGCCGGCGCAGGTCGTTCCAGCCGTCGATCGCGTGCACGGCCTCGTGCTGGATCAGCTTCTCGAGCAGTTGCGCGGGCGAGTTCCAGTCGACGCGGCGCATCTGCAGGAAGCCCGGGTTGAACCAGGAGCCGAGCAGGTGCAGCAGATCGGCCTCGATCGCCTGCAGCTCGGGGCGCGCCTTGAGCCGGCCGAGCAGCGCACGGCGCAGGCGCAGGATCGCCGCGGTGCCGCCGGGCGTGCGGTTGAGCCGGCGCAGCAGTTCCTGGCGCGGCGGCTCGGCCGCGCGCACGAGCGGGATCAGCGCCTCCGCCGTCGGCGTCGCCGCGTAGGCCTGGGCCAGGCGCAGTACCTGCTGCGGGTCCGGGCTGAGGTCGCGCGCGAGGTAGTCGAAGAAGCCGTCGAGCTGATCGTCGCTCAGGGCATCGAGGCGGTCGATCAGCTCGCGCGCGATCGGCATGCCGTTCATCTCGCCGCGTTCGGAGAGCAGGCGCTTGCAGCCCAGCACGAGCGCGCGCAGCGCGCGTTCGGTTCTCTGGCGGGCGGCCGCCTGGCGCAGTTCATCGAGCATGGGTGTTCCTCTTCAGCGTGCGGCGCAGCTTCTTCAGCGCGACCAGCTGGGCCATCAGGTGGGCGTTCATCGCGCGCTCGGCGCGTTCGGCGTCGCGCGTCTCGAGCGCGTCGATCAGCGCGCGGTGCTCCTTCAGCGACGCGGCGATGCGGCCCGGCAGCGACAGCTGGACCCCGCGCATCAGGCGCACGAACTTGCGCAGGTCGCCAGTGCAGCGGTCGAGCCAGCGGTTGTGCGCGAGCTGCTGGACGCGCGAATGGAACAGGTGGTTGACGCGGTAGTAGCCGTCGATGTCCTGCGCCGCGGCGTGGCGTTCGAGGTCCTCGTGCAGCCGGCGCAGCGCGCGCAGGTCGTCGTCGGTCGCGCGCAGCGCGGCCTCGTGCGCGCAGCGCCCCTCGAGCAGCGCCATCACCGGGAACAGCGCGTCGGCGTCGTCCTCGCTCAGCTCGACGACGCGGCAGCCGCGCTGCGGCACGAGCTCGACCAGCCCCTCGGCGGCGAGCACCTTGAGCGCCTCGCGCAGCGGCGTGCGGCTGATCTGCCACGCCGCGGCGAGCGCCTTCTCGTCGACCCACTGGCCGGGCTGGAGCTGGTTGTCGAACAGCATCGCGCGCAGCCGGGCGGCCACGCCGTCGTGCAGCGAGGTTCCGCGCAGGGGAATCGGATCGACCATCGGTTCATTATAACGCTGTAATTACAGCGTCACAAGGGGCCTGCCGGCGCCCCAGGCACGGCGCTCGGCCGCGGGTGACGGCGCGGCCGCCGGCCGGCGCAGTACATTGCCGCCCAGCAACGTCACCGCCCTCGATGCCCAAGCCGCCGACCCCGCTCGACGCCGACACCGTGCTCAAGCTCGCGGCGCGCAGCATGTTCGACAGCTTCGCGAAGAGCGCGATGGGGACGATGGTCGTCGACCGCGAGCACCGCATCGTCTGGATCAGCGAGGGCTACAAGCAGTTCCTGCCCGCGCTCGGCCACGCCGAGCAGGACTTCGTCGGCCGCCGCGTCGAGGACGTGGTGCCGAACACGCTGATGGCGCATGTCGTCGACACCGGCATGCCGATCCTCGTCGACCTGCTGACGAACCACGCCGGCACCTTTCTCGTCAGCCGGCTGCCGCTGCGCAACGAGCAGGGCGAGGTCGTCGGCGCGTTCGGCATGGTGCTGCTCGACCACCCCGAGACGACGATGCAGCCGCTGATGCAGAAGTTCGGTCGGCTGCAGCGCGAGCTCGACGACGCTCGCCGCCAGCTCGCCGCCGAGCGCCGGCCCAAGCACACGATCGCCAGCTTCATCGGCGCCAGCGCGGCGGCGCTCGAGGTCAAGCGCCAGGCGCGCCGCGTCGCGCTGACCGACAGCACCGTGCTGCTGCTCGGCGAGACCGGCACCGGCAAGGAGCTGCTCGCGCATGCGATCCACGCCGCGAGCCGGCGCGCCGCGCGTGCATTCGTCGGCGTCAACATCGCCGCCGTCCCCGACACCCTGCTCGAGGCCGAGTTCTTCGGCGTCGCGCCCGGCGCCTACACCGGCGCCGACCGCAAGGGCCGTGACGGCAAGTTCAAGGTCGCCGACGGCGGCACGCTGTTCCTCGACGAGATCGGCGACATGCCGCTGGCGCTGCAGGCCAAGCTGCTGCGCGCGCTGCAGGAGCAGGAGATCGAGCCGCTGGGCAGCAACCGCGTCGAGCGCGTCGACGTGCGCATCGTCGCGGCGACCAGCCGCGACCTCGCCGCGATGGTGGCCGCCGGCAGCTTCCGCGCCGACCTGTACTACCGGCTCAACGTGCTGCCGATCCGGCTGCCGCCGCTGCGCGAGCGGCTGGCCGACCTGGAAGCACTCGTCGAGGCGCTGGCCGAGGACATCGCGCGCCGCAGCGGGCTGGCGCACAAGGGCGTCTCGGCCGAAGCGCTCGAGCTGCTCGCCGCCCAGCCCTGGCCGGGCAACATCCGCGAGCTGCGCAACGTGCTCGAACAGGCGACGCTGATGACCGACGACGCGCACCTGACGCCGGCCCATTTCGCGTCGGCGCTCGCGCTCGGCGCCACGGCACGGCCGGCTGGCGCGAGCCCGCCGCCGGTCGCCGTCCCGGTCCCGGTCGAAGTGCTGCGCCCGCGCCCGCTGCCCGACCAGGTGGCCGAGCTCGAGCGCGCGGCGATGGCCGAGGCGCTGCGCGCCACCGGCGGCAACCGCGTCGCCGCGGCCAAGCTGCTGAAGATTTCGCGCGCCGCGCTCTACGACCGGCTCGCCCGTTACCCGGAACTGGGCAAGCTGGGGCGTTGACGAATTGTCTCGATGTCGGACAGTTGTCTGTCTGAAATGTCTTTAATGAAGACAGTTCGACATTCCGGCGTGTCCGGTGTTCGAGCTTCCCACCGCCTTCGTAAGTCAAAAGCTCCATTCCGAGGCTCATAGGTCCGGGTTTGCACTGATTCGGTGCAAGTCGGCACGGCGTTTGCTCTTTGGCGAGACACATCCACCCAGGAGACCCTCGCATGCGCCGCCGTCAGATTTCGCTCGCCGCCCTGGCCCTGGCCCTGTGCTCGCTGCCGCTCGCCGCTCTCGCGGCCGGCGACGAGATCCGCATCGCCCACATCCACAGCCTGACCGGCCCGCTCGAGGCCTACGGCAAGCAGACCACGACCGGCTTCATGATGGGGCTGGACTACGCGACCGGCGGCACGATGAAGGTCGCGGGCAAGAAGATCGTCGTCATCGAGCGCGACGACCAGGGCAAGCCCGACGTCGGCCGCAGCCTGCTCGCCGCCGCCTACAGCGACGACCATGCGGACCTCGCCGTCGGCCCGACCGCGAGCAACGTCGCACTGGCGATGCTGCCGGTGGCCGAGGAGTACAAGAAGATCCTGCTCGTCGAGCCCGCGGTCGCCGACTCGATCACCGGCGACAAGTGGAACAAGTACATCTTCCGCACCGCGCGCAACTCGAGCCAGGACGCGATCAGCAATGCTGCCGCGCTCGACCAGCCCGGCACCAGCATCGCGACGCTGGCGCAGGACTACGCCTTCGGGCGTGACTTCGTGACCGCGTTCAAGGGTGCGCTCAAGCACGCCAAGATCGTGCACGAGGAGTTCCTGCCGATCGCGACCACCGACTTCACCGCCGGCGCGCAGCGCCTCATCGACGCGCTCAAGGACAAGCCCGGCCGCAAGATCATCTTCATCAACTGGGCCGGCGCGGCGAACCCGTTCAAGATCGCCGACCTCGACCTCAAGCGCTACGGCATCGAGATCGCGACCGGCGGCAACATCCTGCCCGCGATGGTCGCGTACAAGCAGTTCCCGGGCATGGAGGGCGCCACCTACTACTACTACGGCATCCCGAAGAACCCGGTCAACGACTGGCTCGTCGCCAACCATTACAAGCAGTTCAAGAGCCCGCCCGACTTCTTCACCGCCGGCGGCATGAGCGCGGCGATCGCGATCGTCGACGCGCTGAAGAAGACCCACGGCGACGCGAGCGCGGCCAAGCTGATCCCGGCGATGGAAGGGATGAGCTTCGAGACGCCCAAGGGCAAGATGACCTTCCGCAAGCAGGACCACCAGGCGATGCAGGACATGTTCGCCTTCAAGATCAAGGTCGACCCGGCCTTCCCCTGGGGCGTGCCCGAACTCGTGCGCGTGATCAAGGCGGACGAGATGAACGTGCCGATCCGCAACGGGCGCTGAGCCTGCGCAGCGGGCTCGGCGCCCGTTGCGGCGGG
>MEGM01000172.1 GCA_001725505.1 Rubrivivax sp. SCN 70-15
TGCGCGCACGGCCAGGCTCTGCGTCGCGCGACCGATGAGGCCGACCTCGTCGAAAAGCCGTGACTCGGCCAGGCCGCATCCGTTGGGCGCCAGCAGCGTGCGCGCATCCACGCAGATCCACTCCCCCAGAGGTCGGCGCAGCAGGTTGATCGTGAGATCGGAATTGACGAAGCTGTAGCGCGCGAAGTCCAGCACCGCCGAGATGCCGTTGCCCGAGTCGGCCGCCACGGCCACGCGCTGGTAACCGCTCGGCGCCTCGTCCGCGACCAGCGGCCGCTGCAGCCGGAACCAGGCGGCGCAGCGCCCGCGGAAGAAGGTGCCACGGGCGATGCGGTTCTCGACCAGGTCGGCATAGCCAGCCTGACGATGACCGAAGGGCATGCGCTGGACCGCACTGTCGGCGGGTGCCTCGGGCGCCCGGGGGAGCGGGTGGCCGTCCAGCTCTTCGGGCAATGCGAGCTCGATCTCGCGCTGCGCCAGCGCCGTGAAGCGGGCGAGCTCCTTGCCAGCGCCCCGGATCCGCGCCGAGTAATGCGCAGCGTTGCGCCCGGCGTAATCCGTCTCGACCTCGATCTCCAGCTCGCCGATCGGCAAGGGCCTGAGCAGGTTCGCCGTGAGCCGGCCGATGTGGGTGAGGCCGTGGTCCCTGGCGACGGACTCGATGGCGCGGCACACCATTGCGATCGGCGGCCCGGCGTGCTGATGCTGCGGATCCCAGGGGCCGCGGGTCAGCACCGTCGCAAGGACCTTGCGGTGCGACAGCACGGCATAGGCCGCGGGCGGCAGGGTCTCGGGGACGGGGGTGGACTGGAAGGTGGTCATCTCGCGCAGCCTGGCGGCTTGCGGGCCGCCGAGCCGTGTGCCGATGATAGGCAGAACCGGCCCGCTCGCAGCGCCCGCGGTGAGCCGGCCGAGCATTCGGTGCATTCGTCGGCGGGTGGTGTGCGCTGGACGGACTTGCGGGCGTGGCGGCAGTGATCCAACCCCGGTCAGCGCAGCATCAGTACAGCCGCACGGCCATGTCGAAGAACCAGGTTCGGCGGATCTCGACCACGTCGTAGTCACGAGCCAGCCCGGGCGGAAACGGCGGGTACGGGGCCTGGCTCTGCACGATGCGCCGTATCGCTGCGTCGAGCTCCGGCACGCCGCTGGGACGGACGAAGGTCACCGACTCGACGGATCCGTCGCTGCGGATCGCCACCGTGACGAGGGGATCGGTGTGGGGCTTCTGGGCGGCTTCGCGGACCATGTCGAAGGTCATGTTGAGCTGGATCTTGCGGGCCCAGGCTTCGGCGTACAGCACGAGATCGGGGTTCGGGTCGGTGTGCCCGAACAGCCAGCCTCGTCTTGCGCTGCTCGACGCGGGCGCGAGCGCGGCGGGCAGCTGCCCTGCCGTCGAGGCCGCGTCACGCCGGGCGGCTTCCTCGTCCAGCTGTCGCCCTATCGCCCGAAGCGCCGCTTCGTGTCGTGCCGCCGCCTCTTGTGCAGCCTGCAGTTGCGTGGACCGTTGCAGGGCCTGTGCCTGCTGTGCGGCGTCCTGCCGCGCGGCCTCGGCACGCGCCGCCTCCTGACGCGCCGCCTCCTGACGCGCTGCCTCCTGCCGCGCTGCCTCCTGCCGGGCCGCTGCTTGCTGAACGGCTGCCTCGCGTGCGGCCTCGGCACGCGCCGCCGCCTGCTGGGCTGCCGCAGCCCGCGCAGCCTCCTGACGCGCAGCCTCTTGCTGAGCTGCCGCCTCCCGCGCAGCCTCCTCACGCGCAGCCTCCTCACGCGCGGCCTCTTGTCGGGCTGCCTCCTGCCGAGCCGCTTCTTGCTGGGCTCCCGCTTGTTGGGCTGCCGCCTGTCGTGCTGCCTCGTCACGCTCGGCCTGCAAACGTGCGGACTCGGCGCGCGCAACCTCCTGCCGCTGTGCATCGAGCCGCGCCGCCTCGACCCGCGCCGATTCAAGGCGAGCAGCGTCTTGCGCCGCCGCCTCCTGGCGCTCGGCCTCCTGACGAGCCGCGTCCTGCTGCGCCGCGTCTTGCAGAGCGGCCGCCTGGCGCGCGGCCTCCTGGCGTTCGGCCTCCAAGCGCGCCGCCTCGACATGCGCCGCCTGCTGACGAGCCGCGTCCTGCTGCGCCGCCCGCCGGCGCGCCGCCTCGGTTCGAGCGGCCTCCTGGCGCGCGGCCTCGGTCCGCGCCATCTCCGCTTGCGCTTGCGCCAACAGCTCGGCCTGCCGTTGCGCGTCCGGCTCGGTGGGATCGGGTTCGGCCGCTTCGACGCTGCCTGCTCGCGCCGCCGGGTCGGCTCGTTCCTGCGCTTCGCCGCCGCCATCTCGAGGCGCCGGCAGCGCAGCGTCCGGGCTCGACGCGCTTGAAGCCGCCGCGCTCACCGGCGTCGGCACCGATGGCGCGGCGGGCACGACCCATGCGGGTTCGTCGGCTCTTGCCAAGGCGATCGTGTCCGGCTCAGGGGGCGGCGCGGGCGCGGTGTCGCCGGGCGCAGCGGCGCGCGATGGCGCCTGCACGTCGGGCGCCGCCGTCGCGACGTCGGTCTTGGCAATCGCCGCCACTGCCGGCCTGGCCTGGGCCCCGTCGGCGTTCGGCCTGCGGCGTGGCGGCGCAGGCGGCGCAGGCGGCGCAGCCGGGCCAGCCGGCCGGGGCGGCGCCGGCCCGCCGGCAACCGGCTTCTCGACCGACACGCGTTGCACGGGCTCCGCGATCGTCGTGCCCGTTGGCGCCGCGGCCAGAGCCGGCACCGGCGTCGGAACGAGCACGATGCGCAGCGCGGGCACCTCGATCCGTCGCTCTCGCCAGGGAAAGTCGAAGCCCGGAAGGCCGAAGCCCGGCCCATCGAAATCCAGGCTCAACAGCAGCGCGTGAAGCGCCAGCGAGAGCAGCAGCGCGTAAGCCATTCGCCGGGGTTCGGCAATGCGCCGGGTCTGCGCGAACCCCGTTCCGCGGCGCAAGTGCCGCCACGGCCAACTCCGCCCGGCGTGCGCGCTTCGATGGATGGGGACGTTCGGCTTTCCGCTCATGCCGGCGAACTCAGCGCGACCGATGCGTCCGCTCGGCGCGTCCAGGCAGATTCAGCGCGACGGCGCCGGCTCGGGCAGCCGTGCTCGTCGCGATGACCGCCGACGCCCGGCAACGGATGCGGCGGGCATCGTCGCGGGCGCGAGTCCAGGGACGCGTCACGCAGGTCCAGCTCCAGCATCGATGCGGTACGTCGGCGGCAGATCGAGAGCCGCAGTGTTGCCCACTTCTTCCCCAGCGCCAAAGAAAACGCCACCCGAAGGTGGCGCAGCACGTCGACTTGCTGGTGGGCGGTGCAGGGTTCGAACCTGCGACCCCTGCCGTGTGAAGGCAGTGCTCTACCGCTGAGCTAACCGCCCGGGTGTCCGGGTCCGGGCATGCCGGAAAGCGCGGGATTATGCCATGGCAGCGCGCCAGATCGCCCGGCCGCCGCTGGCCTTGTCGATCTCGGCGATCAGCGCGTCGTGGGCCGCGGCCTCGTCGGCACTCGGCTGCGTGACCGGCAGCTCGAAGCCCGACAGGTCGACTGCGGCGACGGCGACTTCGCCGCGGCCTTCGTCGCCGGCGTCGATGACGAGCGACTCCTGGCCGCGCGTCATCCGGATGTAGACCTCGGCCAGCAGCCCGGCGTCGAGCAGCGCGCCGTGCAGCGCGCGGTTGCTGTTGTCGACCTCGAGGCGCTTGCACAGCGCATCGAGCGAATTCGACTTGCCGGGGAACATCTCGCGTGCCATCAGCAGGCTGTCGGTGACCTTGGCCACGTGGTGCGCGATCGGCGGGCGCTTCAGGCGCGCGAGCTCGGCGTTCAGGAAGCCGACGTCGAAGGCCGCGTTGTGGATCACGATCTCGGCGTCGGCCAGGAAGCGCAGCAGCTCGTCGACGACCGACGCGAACAGCGGCTTGTCGGCCAGGAACTCGTCGGTCAGCCCGTGCACGCGCACCGCGTCCGGATGGCTGGGGCGCTCGGGGTTCAGGTAGAAGTGCAGGTTGTTGCCGGACAGGCGCCGGTTCAGCATCTCGATGCAGCCGATCTCGATGATGCGGTCGCCGTTCTCGGCCGACAGGCCGGTGGTCTCGGTGTCGAGGAAGATCTGTCGCATCGTCGTCACGCCCGGCGCCGGCCCGACCACCACCACAGCCCGAGGCCGGCCGCCACCATCGGCACGCACAGCCACTGGCCCATGCTCATGTTCAGCCAGAGCAGGCCGAGGAAGCTGTCGGGTTCGCGGAAGTACTCCGCGATGAAGCGGAAGATGCCGTAGCCGATCAGGAACAGCGCCGAGACACGGCCCATCGGGCGCGGCTTGCGCGCGTAGATCCAAAGAATGATGAACAGCAGGATCCCTTCCATGCCGAACTCGTACAGCTCGGAAGGATGGCGCGGGATGTTCGAGCCGCTCTCCGGGAAGATCATCGCCCAGGGCAGCGACGGCGGCGCGGCCCGGCCCCAGAGCTCGCCGTTGATGAAGTTCCCGATCCGGCCCGCGGCCAGCCCGGTGGGCACGCAGGGCGCGATCAGGTCGGTGACCTGCAGCCAGGGCCGCTGGCGCGTGCGCGCGAACCAGGCCATCGCCAGGATCACGCCGAGAAGCCCGCCGTGGAAGGACATCCCGCCCTTCCAGACCTGGACGATCTCGAGCGGGTGCTCGAAATAGAAGACCGGCTTGTAGAACAGCACGTAGCCCAGCCGACCACCGAGCACGACGCCGAGCACGCCGTAGAACAGCAGGTCCTCGACGTCACGCCGCGTCCAGCCCGCCTCGGCGAACTGCGACATCTTGACGCGCCGCCCGGCCAGGTACAGGAAGAGCGCGAAGCCGGCCAGGTACATCAGGCCGTACCAGTGGATCTGGATCGGCCCGATCGACAGCGCGATCGGATTGAACTGGGGATGCACGAGCATCAGCGGGCCTTCCTGCGGGGCGGTGTGCGAAGCGCGGATTGTCGCTGCTCGGCGGCCGGCGCCAGCGCGAGCAGGTGCTCGACGAAGCGCTGCACCACCGGCGGCGCCGGCTCGCGCCAGACCAGGCTGGTCTCGCAGTGCAGCGGCGCGCCGGCCAGCGGCCGGTACACGACGCCGGGGCGCTGCAGCTGCATCAGCGCGGCCGGCACCCAGGCCACGCCGATGCCGGCCGAGACCAGGTTGACGATGGTCTGCATCTGGATCGCCTCCTGCGCGATGCGCGGCGTGACGCCCTGCTCGCGGTAGAAGCCGAGCACCGCGTCGTACAGCGACGGCGCGATTGCGCGCGGAAAGATCACCAGCGGCTCGGCCGCGATCTGCTCGAAGGGCAGGCTGCGTCGCGAAGTGAGCGGGTGGCTCTCGGGCAGCGCCAGCACGAGCGGTTCGCGCAGCGCGCGCCAGGCCGCCAGCCCGGGCGGCGCCGCACCCGGTGCATGGAGCACGAAGCCGGCGTCGATCTCGCCGGCGGCGAAGGCGTCGAGCTGGACGTCGAGCGTGGCCTCGCGCAGGCGCAGCACGACGTCGGCATGCGCGGCGCGGAACGAGCGCAGCCAGCCCGGCAGCGGCCCGTAGGCGATGCTCGAGACGAATGCCAGGCGCAGCTCGCCCGAGAGCCCGGCCGCTGCAGCCTGGGCCAGCTGCGGCAGCGTCTCGGCCGCCGCCAGCAGCCGGCGCGCCTCGGGCAGCAGCGCGGCGCCGGCCGGGCTCAGCCGCACCGAACGCTGGTGGCGTGCGAACAGCGGCGCGCCGAGCGTTCGCTCCAGCCGCTGGATCGCCTGCGACAGCGGCGGCTGCGTCATGCGCAGCCGCTCGGCGGCGCGGCCGAAGTGCAGTTCCTCGGCAACGGCGACGAACTGGCGCAGCGTCCGCAGTTCGATCATCTGGTGGTCCGGCATATCAATCGCGACCCGGCAATATATTGGACTGCGATCGCCCGCGTCGCGATACTTCCGCATCCACCGTTGCCGAGGAGACCCAGTCATGAGCTTCAACCGCCGCTCGAAGAACATCACCGAAGGCGTCGCGCGCGCGCCGAACCGCTCGATGTACTACGGCATGGGTTACGAGGAAGGCGACTTCGGCAAGCCGATGATCGGCGTCGCGAACGGGCATTCGACGATCACGCCGTGCAACTCGGGACTGCAGAAGCTCGCCGACGCGGCGGTCGAAGGTCTGCGCGAGGCCGGCGCCAACCCGCAGATCTTCGGCACGCCGACGATCAGCGACGGCATGGCGATGGGCACCGAGGGGATGAAGTACAGCCTGGTCTCGCGCGAGGTCATCGCAGACTGCGTCGAGACCTGCGTTGGCGGCCAGTGGATGGACGGCGTGCTCGTCGTCGGCGGCTGCGACAAGAACATGCCCGGCGGCATGATGGGCATGCTGCGCGCCAACGTGCCGGCGATCTACGTCTACGGCGGCACCATCCTGCCCGGCCACTACAAGGGCCAGGACCTGAACATCGTCAGCGTCTTCGAGGCCGTGGGCCAGTTCAGCGCCGGCAAGATGAGCGAGGAGGATTTCTGCCAGATCGAGCGCCGCGCGATCCCCGGCAGCGGATCGTGCGGCGGGATGTACACCGCGAACACGATGAGCTCGTCGTTCGAGGCGCTCGGCATGAGCCTGCCGTTCGCGTCGACGATGGCCAACGTCGAGGAGGAGATCGTCGCCCACACGCGCGAAGCGGCGCGCGTTCTGGTCGACGCGGTGAAGGCCGACCTGAAGCCGCGCGACATCGTGACGCGTGCGGCGATCGAGAACGCGGTCGCAGTGATCATGGCCACCGGCGGCTCGACGAACGCGGTGCTGCACTTCCTGGCCATCGCGCACGCCGCCGGCGTCGAATGGACGATCGACGACTTCGAACGCGTGCGGCGCAAGACGCCGGTGCTGTGCGACCTCAAGCCCAGCGGCAAGTACCTCGCGATCGACCTGCACCGCGCCGGCGGCATCCCGGCGGTGATGAAGGAACTGCTAGGCGCCGGCCTGCTGCACGGCGACTGCGTGACGATCAACGGCAAGACCGTGGCCGAGAACCTGGCGTCGGTGCCGCCGCTGCGCGCCGACCAGGACGTGATCCGCCCGGTCTCGAACCCGATCTACGCCGCCGGCCACCTCGCGATCCTGCGCGGCAACCTGGCCACCGAGGGCTGCGTCGCGAAGATCACCGGGCTGAAGAATCCGGCGATGACCGGCCCGGCGCGCGTCTTCGACGACGAGCAGTCGGCGCTGGCCGCGATCATGGACGGCAAGATCGTGCCCGGCGACGTGATGGTGCTGCGCTACCTCGGGCCCAAGGGCGGCCCGGGCATGCCCGAGATGCTGGCGCCGACGAGCGCGCTCACCGGCCGCGGGCTGGGCGAGTCGGTGGGGCTCATCACCGACGGCCGCTTCTCGGGCGGCACCTGGGGCATGGTGGTCGGCCATGTCGCGCCCGAGGCCCATGCCGGCGGGCTGATCGCGCTCGTCCACGAAGGCGACTCGATCACGATCGACTCGAATCGTCTGCTGCTGCAGCTGAACGTCGACGACGCCGAGATCGCGCGCCGGCGTGCCGCCTGGCGCCAGCCGGCGCCGCGCTACACGCGTGGCGTGATGGCCAAGTTCGCGCGCAACGCCGCCAGCGCCAGCCGCGGCGCGGTGCTCGACGACTGATTCAGGCGCGCGGGTCGCGCCGCGGCGGCTCGGCCGGCGGCGCCTTCGTCGCGGGCCCGCCGCTGCCCGGCCGGCGTGCGGCGTTGTCGCGCATCACGCGCACGCGCTTCTCGCGCTGGACGTCCAGGCCCAACGCCTGCATGTCGCGCTCGCGGCGCGCCTGCTTGCGCTCGGCCATCTTGCGGTCGGCACGCCGCTGCGAGACGCCGGTCGCGTCGGAGATCGCCCACCACAGCGCGGCCAGGCCGAAGGGCAGCAGCACCCAGACCCAGCCCCAGGCCGCGACCGGGCCGATGTCGGCCACCTTCAGCAACAGCAACAGGACTCCGAGTCCGAGGAACCACATGGCGTAGGCGCTGAGCGATCAAGGCGCCACAGGGCGCGCGAGCAATGTAGCCGATGGGCCCGCGGTCCGGGCCCAAAGACTCGTGATGCTTTGCGCTGCGTGGCGGGGTTTGGCGCTCGTGGCGACGCGCGCCGCACCCGCGCTGGCGCGCGGTCTGGATCCGCGCTAGCGCGCAGCCTGGAC
>MEGM01000173.1 GCA_001725505.1 Rubrivivax sp. SCN 70-15
GCGCGAGCGCTTCGCCGCCTACCGCGCGCAGTACCCCGACCTCGCGGCACAGATCGACCGGGTGCAGCGGCGCGAGTTGCCCGACGGCTGGGACGCCGTGCTGCCGGTCTTCGCGCCCGACGCCAAGGGGCTGGCGACGCGCGAGGCCTCGGGCCAGGTGCTGAACGCGATCGCCGCTCACCTGCCCTGGCTGCTCGGCGGTGCGGCCGATCTGGCGCCGTCGACCAAGACGACGCTGGCCTTCGACTTCGCCGGCGCCTTCGAGCCGGCGTCGCCCGCCGGCCGCAACTTCCACTTCGGCATCCGCGAGCACGCGATGTGCGCCGCGGCCAGCGGCATGGCGCTGGCCGGTCTGCGCGCCTACGCCGCCAGCTTCCTCGTCTTCACCGACTACGCGCGCGGCGCGATCCGCCTGGCGGCGATGATGGGGCTGCCGGTGATCTACGTCTGGACGCACGACTCGATCGCGATGGGCGAGGACGGTCCCACGCACCAGCCGGTCGAGCAGCTGGCCTCGTTCCGGACCCTGCCCGGCATGGTGCTGCTCCGGCCGGCCGATGCCAACGAAGTGACCGAGGCCTGGCGTGTGGTGATGGCGCTGCGCGACAGCCCGGCCAGCCTGGTGTTGTCGCGCCAGGCGCTCCCCACGCTCGACCGCACTCGCTATGCGAGTGCGGCCGGTGTCGCACGCGGTGCCTACGTGCTGGCCGATGCCGCCGACGGGCGGCCCGACGTGCTGCTGCTGGCCAGCGGCAGCGAGGTGGCCCTGTGCATCGGCGCCTACGAGCAGCTCGAGCTCGAAGGCGTCAAGGCGCGCGTGGTCAGCATGCCGTCGTGGGACCTGTTCGAGCGCCAGGACGAGGCGTACCGCGAGAGCGTGCTGCCCGCAGCCGTGCCGGCCCGCGTCTCGGTCGAAGCGGCCTCGGCGCTGGGCTGGGACCGCTATGTCGGCCGGCACGGCGAGATCATCGCGATGCGTGGCTTCGGCCTGTCGGCGCCGGGCCAGGCGGTGCAAGCCCATTTCGGCTTCGACGTCGCTCATGTGCTCGCCGCGGCCCGGCGGCAGCTGGCCCGGCATGGCAAGGGAGTTCCCGGATGAGCCCCCGGATAAGCCCGCTCGCCGGCAAGCCGGCGCCGACCTCCGTGCTCATCGACGTCGACGAGCTCGTCGCGGCGTACTTCGCGCAGCGCCCGGACCCGGCCGTGGCGGCGCAGCGCGTGGCCTTCGGCACCTCGGGCCACCGCGGCTCGGCGTTGGACGTCTCGTTCAACGAATGGCATGTGCTGGCGATCACGCAGGCCATCTGCGACCAGCGCAAGGGGCAGGGCATCACCGGGCCGCTGTTCATGGGCATCGACACCCACGCGCTGTCGGTGCCGGCGTGCGCCAGCGCGCTCGAAGTGCTCGCCGCCAACGATGTCGACGTGGTGCTGGCCGCCGGCGACGAGTTCACGCCGACGCCGGCCATTTCGCATGCCATCGTCAAGCACAACCGCAGCGGCAGCGGCACGCGGGCCGACGGCATCGTGGTCACCCCGTCGCACAACCCGCCCCGCGACGGTGGCTTCAAGTACAACCCGCCGCACGGCGGCCCCGCCGGCCAGGACGTGACCGACGCGATCCAGGCGGCGGCGAACGCCTTCCTCGATACCGGGCTGAAGGGCGTGCGGCGCGTGCCCCACGCCCAGGCCCTGCGGGCAGCGACCACGTACCGCCACGATTTCCTGGGCAACTACGTCGACGACCTCGACCGCGTGATCGACATGGACGCCATCCGCGGCGCCGGGCTCCGCATCGGCGTCGACCCGCTGGGCGGCGCCGGCGTCCACTACTGGGCCGCGATCGCCGAGCGCTGGAAGATCGACCTCACCGTGGTCAGCGACGTGGTCGACCCGCGCTTCGCCTTCATGACGCTGGACTGGGACGGCCAGATCCGCATGGACCCGTCGTCGGTCTACGCGATGCAGAGGCTGATCGCCATCCAGGACCGCTTCGACATCGCCTGCGCCTGCGACACCGACCATGACCGCCACGGCATCGTCACGCCCGCGGCCGGGCTTCTGCCGCCGAACCACGTGCTCGCGGTGGCGATCGACTACCTGTTCCGGCACCGACCGCATTGGAGTGCGAGCGCCGCCGTGGGCAAGACGGTGGTCAGCACGCAGCTGGTCGATCGCGTCGCCGCCCGTCTGGGCCGCAGGCTCTTCGAGGTGCCGGTCGGCTTCAAGTGGTTTGCGCAGGGGCTGCAGGACGGCAGCCTGGGCTTCGGGGGCGAGGAGAGCGCCGGCGCCGCCTTCCTGCGCCGCGACGGCACGACCTGGACCACCGACAAGGACGGCATCATCGCGGCGTTGCTCGCGGCCGAGATCACGGCCCGCTGCGATCGCGACCCGGGCGCGCTGTACCTCGAACTCGCCAGCCAGCTCGGCACGCCACTGGACGAGCGCGTCCAGGCGCCCGCGACCGCCGCGCAGAAGCAGCGGCTCGCAGCGCTGTCGCCCAGGGCCATCACCGCGACCCAACTCGCGGGCGAGACGATCACCGGCGTGCTGAGCCGGGCGCCCGGCAACGACGCACCGATCGGCGGCATCAAGGTCAGCACCGAGCACGGCTGGTTTGCCGCGCGGCCCTCGGGCACCGAGGACATCGTCAAGATCTACGCCGAGAGCTTCGGCGGCGCCGCGCACCTGCAGCGCCTGCTGGAGGATGCGCAGGCGATCGTCGATGCCGCGAACAAGCCGCCTGCGGCAGGTGCGGCCGTCAGCGCGCGGTCATGAAGCTCGGCGCGGTGCGCGCCTGGCTGCGGGCCCTGCGTGCGCCGAAGCGTCCCGCGCCAGGCAAGATGACGCCTGCGGACGAGGCCATGCTCGACACGCTGCAGCATGCCGCCTTCGACTATTTCCTCGCTGCGACGAACCCGCGCAACGGCCTGGTCGCCGACACCACGCGGGCCGGATCGCCGTCGAGCATCGCGGTGGTCGGGTTCGCGCTGTCGGCGTACCCGGTGGCGGTCGAGCGCGGATGGATCTCCAGGGTGCAGGCGGTCGAGCGCTGCCTGGCGGCGCTGCGCTTCTTCGCGGACAGCGACCAGACGGGCACTGCCGGTTCGACCGGTCATCGGGGCTTCTACTTCCACTTCCTCGACATGGACAGCGGCCTGCGGGCCTGGGCTTCGGAACTCTCGTCGATCGACACGGCCCTGCTGATCGCGGGCGCGCTGACCGCCGCCACCCACTTCGACGCCGACACGCCCGACGAAGCCGAATTGCGAGCGCTGGCCGATGCCCTGTACCGGCGTGTCGACTGGCGCTGGGCGCAGCGCAAGGACGGCGCACTCTCGCAAGGCTGGAAGCCCGAATGCGGCTTCCTGCATTACGGCTGGGACGGCTACGACGAAGCGGTTCTGCTGTACGCGCTCGCGCTGGGCTCGCCGACCCATCCGCCGAGCGATGCGGCCTTCGAGAGCTGGACCCTGACCTACCAGTGGGAGAACCAGTACGGCCACGATGTCCTCTACGCCGGCCCACTGTTCACGCACCAGTTCTCGCACGCCTGGATCGACTTTCGCGGCATCCGTGACCGCTTCATGCGCGAGAAGGACTGCGACTATTTCGAGAACAGCCGGCGCGCCACCTGCGTGCAGCGCGAGTACGCGATCCGCAATCCGCGCAGCTTCGTGGGCTATGGCGAAGACTGCTGGGGCCTGTCGGCAGGTGACGGCCCGAGCGCGCCGCCGCAGCGCGTGGCCGGACGGCTGCAGTCGTTCTACGGCTATACCGCGCGCGGCGTGCCGTTCGGGCCCGACGACGGCACGATCGCCGGCCCCTCGATCCTGGCCTCGCTGGCCTTCGCGCCCGAGATCGTGCTGCCCGTGCTGCGCAGCCTGCAGACGAGAGGCCCGGGTGGCGACGCCGCCGCGGTCCGTGCCAGCGGCTTCAACGCCACCACAGCGCCCCAGGGCTGGATCTCGGTCGGCGAATTCGGACTGGATCAGGGCCTGAGCGTGCTGATGATCGAGAACTTCAGGACCGGCCTGCCCTGGCGGCTGGGGCGCCGCAACCCGTACATCCGGGCTGGGTTGCGACGGGCCGGCTTCAAGGGCAGCTGGCTGTAGGCGCCGCGTGAGCCCGTCGATGCAGCGCGAGCCCGCCCGGATCCTGACGCGCAGCCCTCACGAGCAGGAGCTGTTCGCCAACGCCTGCCCTGCAGGCTGGATGAACCCGACGCCGCGCGGCCCGTACCGCCTGCTCGTCATCGGTGCCGGGCCGGCCGGCTTGGCGGCGGCACGCGACGCGGCAGGGCGGGGCGCCAGCGTCGCGTTGATCGAACGTCAGCTGCTGGGCGGCAACTGCGTGAATTTCGGCTGCATTCCGTCGAAGGCCCTGCTGCGCACCTCGCGCCTGGTGGCCGAGATGCGCAGCGCCGAGAACTTCGGCGCGCTCGCGCCCGAGGATGCGGTGGTCGACTTCGCGACCGCGATGGCGCGCGTGCGGCGCATCCGCGCCCGCCTGAGCCGCGTCGATTCGGCGCGCCGGCTCGCCGCCCTGGGCATCGACGTCTACTTCGGCGGCGCGCGCTTCACCGGTCCGGACTCGGTGGACGTCGCCGGCAAGAGGCTGAGTTTCAAGCGAGCCCTCATCGCGACCGGCTCGCGATCCATGCTGCCGACCATTCCGGGGTTGAGCGAGGCCGGATTCCTGACCAACGAGACCGTGTTCGACCTGGACGAGCGGCCGCGCAGCCTGCTCGTCATCGGCGGCGGCCCGCTCGGCTGCGAGCTGGCGCAGGCCTTCAGCCGGCTCGGCACGCGAACCCTCATCGCCCACAGCGAACCACTGTTCCTGCCGAAGGAGGAGCGTGACGCCGCCCAGATGGTCTCCGATGCGCTGGCGCGCGACGGTGTCGAGATCCACCTGAACACCGAGGTCGTGGCGGTGAGCTTGCAGGGCGGGCTCAAGCGCGTCGAACTGCTCGGCAACGGCAACCGAGCGACGACCACCGTCGATGCCATCCTGACCGGGATCGGACGCGTTCCGGCCGTGCAGGCGCTGGACCTGGACGCTGCGGGCGTGGACTTCGACGCCGAGGTCGGCGTCCGCGTCGACGACTTCCTGCGCACCAGCAACCCGCGTATCTACGCCGCGGGCGATGTCTGCCTCGAGCACAGGTACACCAACACGGCCGAGGCCTCGGCGCGCATCGTCGTCCACAACGCGCTGCTGCGCGGCCGCCGGCGCATGAGCGCGCTGACGATACCCTGGTGCACCTACACCGATCCGGAGATCGCCCACGTGGGAATCTACGTCAGGCAGGCGCGCCAGCGCGGCATCCCGGTCAAGACCTACACGGTGCCGATGCACGAGGTCGACCGCGCCGTCGCCGACGGCGAGGAGGACGGCTTCGTGAAGATCCATGTCCGCGAAGGCAGCGACAGGATCCTGGGCGCCACGATCGTCGCCCGGCATGCCGGCGAGATGATCAACGGCATCTCGCTGGCGATGATGGCCGGCATCGGCCTGGCCACGCTGTCCGAATCAATCCACGCCTACCCGACCCAGGCCGAGGGTATCCGGCAGGCGGCCGACGCCTGTGTGCGCAGCCTGCACTCGCCGTTGCGGGCTTGGCTGGTGCGCCGGTGGCTGCGGCGCTGAGCGGCGCAGCGACATCGGATGGCGCCCCCGGCGGGAATCGAACCCACATCTGAGACTTAGGAGGTCCCCGTTCTATCCGTTGAACTACGGCGGCTGGCGCGCTGATTTTGGCACGGGGGTCGGGCGCGGTGCCGCGCTCTTCCAGGTCCAGATTACGTCGATCGCGTTCTCGGCGCCCGACTGCGCGCGCAGCGTGAAGCGCTGCGCCAGCCGGTAGACGAGCTGCCAGGTGCCCGCGGTGGCGTTGACGCCGCGCTCGTAGCCCACGTACCAGCGGCGCGAGAGCTGCTTGCCCAGGCTCACCACGGTCTGCTGCACGCCGGTGTCGTTGTTCTGGCTCACCGACAGGTCGTCCAGCCCGAGGCTGTGGATCAGCGCGTCGGTGGGCGTTCCGCCTTCGCCGGCGAGCAGCGCGACGGCGGCGCGCTGCAGCAGCGCGGTGTCGCTGCGGCCCAGGCCGTCGGGGGCGCGGCCGAGCAGCAGCCACGACAGCTTGTCGGCTTCGCTGAGGTCGGTGTCCGAGTACAGGCGCACGCGCGGCGTGAGCAGGTTGCCGGTGATCGCGACGCCGACGCCGATGTCGGTGTTCGGTCGCAGCGCCAGGATGTCCAGGCGCGGGTTGTTCACCGGTCCGCTGAAGGCGACGATGCCGCGCGCGATGTCGAGCTTCTGGCCGTAGGCCTGGTAGGTGCCGCCGTCGGTGCTGACCCGGCCCTGCACCGCGAGCCGGCCGCCCGGCGTGGTGATGCGCAGCCGGCCCTGCAGCGCGGTGTCCAGGCCGCGGCCGCGCAGGCGCAGCTTGTCGCCGAGGTCGACGTCGATCGCGACGTCGACGTTGCGCCGCGGCGGTGGCGCGGCGGCGGCCACCTCGGCCGCCTTCAGCGCGGCCTGCTCCGGGCCCAGCACGACGACGTCGTCGTCGAGCGACGGCGCGTCGCCGCGGCTGATGTCGAACAGCCCTTCGTCGACCTTGAACCCGCCGTCGAGCTTGATCTCGTCGGCGCGCAGCCCGAGGTTCGCGCTGCCGCTGACGACGAGCTGGCGGTCGATGCGGCCGAGCACGCGGAAATGCTCGGCGACGACCTTCAGCGCCGCGTTCGGCGTCGTGCCGAAGCTCGCGCCGCCGCTCAGCGTCAGTGTGCCGTCGCCGCCGCGCAGCGTGAAGTGCTCGATGCGCGCCGCCGAGCCTTCGAGTTTGATCGCCACGCTGCCCTGGTCCAGGCTGACGCCCTGCAGGATGTTGCGCACGGTGATCCCGCTGCCCTCGATCGCGCCGGTGTATTCGGGTGCGCCGAAGCGGCCACCGAGCGTCGCGCGCGTGACCAGGTCGCCGCCGAGCTGCCAGCCCGGCGGCACCCAGTTGCCCCAGATGCCGAGGTTGGCCACGTGCGCCTGAAGGGTGCCGTCGATCGGTGCGTCCGGGCCCGGCCAGCGTGCCTGCGGGCTCGTGTGCGCGCGCAGGCTGCCGTCGATCTGGCCCAGCGTGCGCCCGGCCAGCGCCTGCGTGAACACCCATTCGCCGCGATGCGCGCTGACCGCCAGGCGCAGCTGGGTCAGGCCCAGGCGCTGGGTCGCGTTCGTGGTGTCGATGAGCAGGTCGCCGTCCTGCCGCTCGAGCACCAGCTCGGCGTCGAAGTTCTGCGCCGCCTGGATGTCGACATGACCGGCGAGCCGCAGGTCGCCGCTCCAGCCCATCGTCGGCTGCGCGCGCGCGAGCAGCGGCGCGACCTCGAAGGGCGCGAGCTCGGCGCGCAGCGCGATGTTCGGTCGCGCGCCGCGAAGGTCGAGATGGACCGCGTCCCAGCGCAGCGCCACCGCGCCGGCGATGCGCAGCTGGCCGGGGTCGGCCTGGAGGTCGACGAGTTCGCCACCGGCATCGAACTGCAGCGTCGCGTTCAGCCTCCCGGCCTGCAGCCAGTCGGCGGCCGGGGCACCGGTCAGCGTGTGGCCGTCCCAGGCGCCGACGGCGAGGCTGTCGACCTGGCCGTGCCAGCGCCCGCCGCCGCCGGGGTCGGGGCTCCAGCTGCCGTCGGCTTCGAGCCGCGCGCGGGTGCCCGAGCCGGGCTTCATCGCGAACAGCGTCTCGGCCGCAGGCGGCGGCGTCAGCGGCAGCGCGGCCGACAGCAGCAGCCGGTGCCGTGCCGGCGTGCCGCTCAGCTCGACGCTCAGCTGCTCGGCGCGCTGGCGGCCGAGGTGCATGCCGGCGAGCCGGGCCTCGAGCTGCAGCGGGCGGTCGCCGCCGCCGGTGTCCAGGTTCCAGTGCATGCTGCCGGTCTGCACGCCCAGGTCACCGGCCTCGAGCTGGGTCAGCGTTGCCTGGCCCTCGGTGCGCAGCGTCGGCCAGCGGCCGATCGCGTCCAGCGTCGCGCTCGCCTTGCCACTGCGCGGCGCCCAGGCGGCGGTGGCCGGCGACAGCCGCGCCAGCGGCCCGAGGCGGCCGAGGTCCGGCGCGT
>MEGM01000174.1 GCA_001725505.1 Rubrivivax sp. SCN 70-15
GAGGCACGCCACCGACGGACTCGCAGGGCGGTGGGGGTACCCGCGGGCGCAGGGCCCATTCGCGGTCGCCAGGGCGTGAGCACGAAGACGGCGGTGTTGAAGCCACCGGCAAAGGCCTGCTGAGGCGCTGCCCCGCGAGCGTGGCCCGGAGAACGCGGGTGCCGCCAGCGACCTGCCGCAGCGGCGCTCGCGGACGCGGGCCACGAACGCCCGCAACGCGCCGCGAGCGGCCCCTCGGTCCCGGTCGACCGATCGCCAGTCGATGTCAGTCGAAGACGCCGCTGCAGCCCGGTGAGAAGCGGTCGACCGCATCGGTGATCAGGCCGTCGACGCCCAGGTCGACGAGCTGGTTCGCCACGGACGGGTCGTTCACCGTGTAGCACAGCGCGCGCAGTCCGGCGCCGTGCAGCTGGGCGACGAGGGCGGCGTCCATCAGCTTGTAGTTGGTGACCACCGCGGCGCAGTCGAGCGAGCGCGCGATGTCGAACCAGCCCGGCCAGAGCGTGTCGACGAGCAGCGCGCGCGGGATCGCGGGCGCGCTCTCGCGCGCCCCGACGAGGGCCTCGGGGCGGAACGAGCTGAACAGCAGCGGGGCGGACGCGCCCTGCCAGAGCCGCTGGCAGGCTTGGCCGACGGCGAGACCGGTTTCGTGCTCGGTCCCGGGCGTGGGCTTGATCTCGAGGTTGAGCGCGAAGTCGTTGCGCTGCACGTAGCGCGCGATCGCGTCCAGGCTCGGCATCGGCTCGCCAGCATAGACGCGCGAATGCCAGCCGCCGGCGTCCAGCCGCGACAGCTCGGCCCAGGGCCGCTCGCCGGCGACGCCGCGCGCGTTCGTCGTGCGATCGAGCGTGCTGTCGTGGAGCAGGAACGGGACCCCGTCCTGGCTCAGCTTGACGTCGCATTCGAAGGCGCGGTAGCCATGGGCGGCGCCGAGACGGAAGGCGGCGAGCGTGTTCTCGGGCGCGCGTCGCCCTGCGCCGCGGTGCGCGATCCACAGCGGCAGTGGCCAGGGTTCCATCACGCCACCCGCGCGCCGCTGGCGGCATCGAACCAGTGCAGGTGCGTCGGCAGCACCTGCAGGTGGATCGTCTCGCCCGGCCGTGGCGGCGTGAGCGTGCCGTCGATGCGCAGCGTGAACGGCAGCTCGCCGATCAGGCCGTAGACCAGGCGCTCGGCGCCGAGCATCTCGAGCATCTGCACGCGCAGCGGCCAGGCGCCGCTGGCGACGATCTCGACGTGTTCGGGGCGCACGCCCAGCGTCAGCGCGCCGGCGCGCGGGGCCGGCACCGGCAGCGCGAGCGTGGCGCCGGCGAGCGTGAAGCGCGAGCTGTCGGCCTGGCCGGCGAGCAGGTTCATCGGCGGGCTGCCGATGAAGCCGGCGACGAAGGTGGTGGCCGGCGTGCCGTAGACCTGCTCGGGCGTGCCGATCTGCTCGATGCGGCCGGCATTCATCACGATCAGCCGCTGGCCGAGCGTCATCGCCTCGACCTGGTCGTGGGTGACGAAGAGCGAGGTCACGCCGAGCTCGCCGTGCAGCTTCTGGATCTCGAGCCGGGTCTGTGCGCGCAGCTTGGCGTCCAGGTTCGACAGCGGCTCGTCGAACAGGAAGACCTGCGGCTGGCGCACGATCGCGCGCCCCATCGCGACGCGCTGGCGCTGGCCGCCCGAGAGCTGGCGCGGCTTGCGCTCGAGCAGCGCGCCGATCTCGAGGATCTTCGCCGCCTTCTGTACCCGGGCCTCGATCTCGGCCTTGGGCACCTTCGCGATCTTGAGCCCGTAGGCCATGTTGTCGTAGACGCTCATGTGCGGATAGAGCGCGTAGTTCTGGAACACCATCGCGATGTCGCGTTCGGCGGGCTCGACGTGGTTGACGACACGGCCACCGATCGAGATCTCGCCGCCCGAGATCTCCTCGAGCCCGGCGACCATGCGCAGCAGCGTGCTCTTGCCGCAGCCGCTGGGGCCGACGATGACGACGAACTCGCCGTCGGCGATCTCGGCGCTGACGCCGTGGATCGCCTTGACGGCCTTCGCGCCGCGGCCGTAGGTCTTCTCGACCGAATTCAGGGAAATCGCGCCCATGTATCTTGTTGCCTCTGCGTATCAAGCAGACGCCGCGGATCCGGCTGTGCCGGTCCGCTGGCGCCGCCCTCCTGGGGGGAGGCGCCGAAGGCGCTCCGGGGGGGATTCATTTCTCGGTGTCGACCAGGCCCTTGACGAACCACTTCTGCATCAGCAGCACGACCAGTGCCGGCGGCAACATGACCAGGATCGCGGTCGCCATCACGAGCTGCCATTCGGTCGAGGCGTCGCCGCCGACGATCATGCGCTTGATGCCGATGACCGAGGTGTACATGCTCTCCTGCGTCGTCACGAGCAGCGGCCAGAGGTACTGGTTCCAGCCGTAGATGAACATGATGACGAACAGCGCCGCGATGTTGGTGCGCGACAGCGGCAGCACGACGTCGCGGAAGAAGCGCAGCGGGCCGGCGCCGTCGATGCGCGCGGCCTCGGCGTACTCGTCGGGGATGGTGAGGAAGAACTGGCGGAAGAGGAAGGTCGCCGTCGCCGAGGCGATCAGCGGCAGCGTCAGGCCGGTGTAGGTGTCGATCAGGCCGAGGTCGGCCGCGACCTGGTAGGTCGGCAGGATGCGCACCTCGACCGGCAGCATCAGCGTGATGAAGATCAGCCAGAAGAAGGTGCGCCGCAGCGGGAAGCGGAAATAGACGATGGCGAACGCCGAGATGATCGAGATCGCGATCTTGCCGATCGCGATCGCGAGCGCCATCACCAGGCTGTTCAGCATCATCCTGCCGACCGGCGCGCTCGAGCCGCGCGTGCTGCCGTGGGAGATCACGGCGGCGTAGTTCTCGAGCAGGTGATGGCCCGGCCACAGCGGCATCGGCACGTGCATCACCTGGTCGAAGCTGAGCGTCGACGCGACGAAGGCGACGTAGACGGGGAACAGGATGACGGCGATGCCGGCGATCAGCACGGCATGGCGCAGCAGGGTCAGCAGCGGGCGGCGTTCGACCATCGCGACATTTTCAATATTGCACCTTGCGCTCGACCCAGCGGAACTGGACCACGGTGAGCGCGATCACGACCAGCATCAGGATCACGGATTGCGCGGACGAGCCGCCGAGGTCGAGCGCCTGCACGCCGTCCTGGTAGACCTTGAACACGAGGATCTGGGTCGCCTGCGCCGGGCCGCCCTGCGTCGTCGCGTCGACGATCGCGAAGGTGTCGAAGAAGGCGTAGACGACGTTCACGACGAGCAGGAAGAACGCCGTCGGCGAGAGCAGCGGGAAGACGATGGTCCAGAACCGCCGCACGGGCCCGGCGCCGTCGATCGCCGCCGCCTCGACGAGCGACGCCGGGATCGCCTGCAGCCCGGCTAGGAAGAAGAGGAAGTTGTAGCTGATCTGCTTCCAGACCGCGGCCACGACGATCAGTAGCAGCGCCTGCCCGCCGTGGACGTAGTAGTTCCAGTCGACGCCGAGGTCGCGCAACGCATAGGTCAGCACGCCGATCGATGGCGAGAGCAGGAACATCCACAGCACGCCGGCGATCGCCGGCGCCACCGCGTAGGGCCAGACGAGCAGCGCCTTGTAGACGTTCGCTCCGCGCAGCACGCGGTCGGCGAAGGTCGCGAGCAGCAGCGACACCGCCAGACCCGTCACCGCGACGAGCAGCGAGAAGATCGCGGTGACCTTGAACGACGCGAGGTAGGTCGCGTCCTGGAACAGCGCGCGGAAGTTGTCGAGGCCGACGAACTGCACCTTCGAAGCGAAGGCGTCCTGGAGCAGCACCGAGTAGTAGAGCGCCTCGCCTGCCGGCCAGACGAAGAAGATCAGCGTCACCGCGATCTGCGGCAGCAGCAGCGCGTAGGGCAGCCACCGGGACCGGAAATGTATGCGTTTGTCCATGGCCGCTGGAGCTCGGCGAGGCCGATGCCGCGGACGGCGCACCGCGCGGCCGGGTGCGCCGTTCCCGGCTCGCTCTACTTGTTCGCCTTCTGGAACTGCTCGAGCAGAAGGTTGCCGCGCTTGACTGCCTCATCCAGCGCCGCCTTGGCCGTCTTCTGCCCGCTCCACACCGATTCGAGCTCCTCGTCGATGACGTTGCGGATCTGGACGAAGTTGCCCAGGCGCAGGCCGCGCGAGTTCGGCGTCGGCGGCTTGTTCGTCAGTTCCAGCATCGCGGTGTCGAAGCCCGGGCGCTCCTTGTACAGGCCTTCCTTCTTCGCCAGGTCCCAGGCCGCGATCGTGATCGGCACGTAGCCGGTGGACTTGTGGAAGTCGTACTGGATCTCGGGCGACGACAGGAAGGTGAAGAACTTCGCGATGCCCTTGTAGACCGCCGGGTCCTTCTGCGTCATCACCCACAGCGTCGCGCCGCCGATGATGGTGTTTTGCGGTGCGCCCTTCACGCTCGGGTAGTAGGGCAGCGGCGAGACGCCGAAGTCGAACTTCGCGTTCGCCTTGATGTTCGCGTACGAGCCGCTCGAGGTCGTGATCATCGCGCAGTCGCCACTGGTGAACTTGCCCAGCGGCTCGTCCTTGCGGCCGGCGTAGGTGAACGTGCCCTCCTTGGCCATCTTGGCGAGGTTGTCGATGTGCATCACCTGCACCGGGCCATTGAACTCGAGCCGCGTGCCCAGACCGCCGAAGCCGTTCTGCAGCGTCGCGAACGGCACGTTGTGCCAGGCGCTGAAGCTCTCGAGCTGGACCCACGACTGCCAGCCGGTGGTGAAGGCGCAGGCTGCCCCGGACGCCTTGAGCTTCTCGGCGTCCTGCATCAGCTCGGGCCAGGTCGCGGGCGGCTTCGCCGGGTCGAGCCCGGCCTTCTTGAACGCGTCCTTGTTGACGTAGAGCACCTGGGTCGAGCTGTTGAACGGCATCGACAGCAGGTTGCCGTGCGTGTCGGAGTAGTACGAGGTCACCGCCGGCAGGAAGGCCTTCGGGTCGAACGGCTCGTGCGCCTGGGCCATCAGCTTGTAGACCGGCATCACCGCGCCGTGCGCGGCCATCATCGTCGCGGTGCCGACCTCGAACACCTGCACGATCTGCGGCGCCTTGCCGGCGCGGTAGGCGGCGATCGCGGCGGTGAGCGATTCGTCGTACTGGCCCTTGTAGACCGGCACGACCTTGTAGTCCTTCTGGCTCGCGTTGAACTTGTCCGCGATCTGGTTGACCTTGTCGCCGAGGGCGCCGCCCATCGAGTGCCACCAGGTGATCTCGACCGTTGCGTACGCGGGCAGGGTGGTCAGGATGCCGGCAGCGAGGGCCAGCGCGGCGGTTCGGTTCAGTTTCATCGACGGGGTCTCCAGGGTTGCGGATCGGTCAAGACCCGCGATTATTTATGTGAAATATGACAGTCGCGTTTCTGGCATGGCGGGTGCGGGTCGGCAACGGGGAATACCCGCCGCCGCGCGCCGCGAACCGGCGGCGGCCCGCAGCACGGCCGGGAATACCCGGGTGCGTTAGCATCCCCGGCTCACCATGAACGCACCGCTTCCCCTCCGGTCCGTCGCGCCGGTGGCTGGCGCGCACGAAGCCCAGGCCGCGCGCCTGCGCGAGATCCCGTACAACTACACCTCGTTCTCCGACCGCGAGATCGTCATCCGCCTGCTCGGCGCGCGCGCCTGGGAGCTGCTCGGCCTGTTGCGCGAGGAGCGGCGCACCGGCCGCTCGGCGCGCATGCTGTACGAGGTGCTCGGCGACATCTGGGTCGTCCAGCGCAACCCGTACCTCGAGGACGACCTGCTCGACAGCCCGAAGCGGCGCGCGCTGCTGATCGATGCGCTCCAGCACCGGCTGCGCGAGGTCGAGCGGCGGCGCGAGAAGGGGGTCGGCGGCGAGCGCGACGCCCATGTCGGCAACGCCCATGTCGGCGAACTGCTGGCCAGCGCGCGCGCCGCGGTCGACCGCTTCGCGGCGCGCTTCGACGAGGTGCAGGCGCTGCGCCAGCGCGCGCGCCGCGTGCTCGGTCGCGTGACGGCCAAGGACAACCTCAAGTTCGACGGCCTGTCGCGCGTCTCGCACGTCACCGACGCGACCGACTGGCGCGTCGAGGTTCCGTTCGTCGTGCTCACGCCCGACAGCGAGGCCGAGATGGCGGCGCTGGTGGCCGGCTGCATCGAGCTCGGGCTGACGATCATCCCGCGCGGCGGCGGCACCGGCTACACCGGTGGCGCGGTGCCGCTGAGCTGGAAGAGCGCGGTCATCAACACCGAGAAGCTCGAGGCGATGAGCGAGGTCGAATGGGTCGCGCTGCCCGGCGTCGCGCGGCCGGTCGCGACGGTCTGGACCGAAGCCGGCGTCGTGACCCAGCGTGTCGCCGATGCGGCCGAGCGTGCCGGGCAGGTGTTCGCCGTCGACCCGACCTCGGCCGAGGCCTCGTGCGTCGGCGGCAACATCGCGATGAACGCCGGCGGCAAGAAGGCCGTGCTCTGGGGCACGGCGCTCGACAACCTGGCGAGCTGGCGCATGGTCACGCCGGACGCGAAGTGGCTCGAGGTCACGCGGCTCGACCACAACCTGGGCAAGATCCACGACGCCGAGCTCGCGAGCTTCGAGCTGAAGACCTTCGACGCGAGCGGCAAGGTGCTCGAACGCACCGAGCGGCTCGACATCCCCGGTTCCGTCTTTCGCAAGCAAGGGCTGGGCAAGGACGTCACCGACAAGTTCCTCGCCGGGCTGCCCGGCATCCAGAAGGAAGGCTGCGACGGCCTGATCACGAGCGCGCGCTGGGTCGTGCACCGGATGCCGGCGCACGTGCGCACGGTGTGCCTGGAGTTCTTCGGCAACCCGAAGGACTGCGTGCCTTCGATCGTCGAGATCAAGGACTACCTGTTCGGGCTCAGGGACCCGGGCCGCGATGTCGAAGGGCGGGGCCCCGCGCCGGTGCTGCTCGCCGGACTCGAACACCTCGACGACCGCTACCTCAAGGCCGTCGGCTACACGACCAAGAGCAAGCGTGCGCTGTCGGGCAACGGGCTGCCGAAGATGGTGCTCATCGGCGACATCGTCGGCGACGACGAGGACGCCGTCGCGCGCGCGACGAGCGAGGTCGTGCGCATCGCCAACAGCCGCAGCGGCGAGGGCTTCGTCGCCGTCAGCGCCGACGCGCGCAAGAAGTTCTGGCTCGACCGCAAGCGCACCGCGGCGATCGCGCGCCACACCAACGCGTTCAAGATCAACGAGGACGTGGTGATCCCGCTGCCGCGCATGGGCGAGTACACCGAGGGCATCGAGCGCATCAACGTCGAGCTGTCGCTGCGCAACAAGCTGCAGCTGGTCGAGCGCCTGGAAGCCTTCTTCCTGCAGGGCTCGCTGCCGCTCGGGCGCAGCGACGACGCCGGCGAGATCCCGGGCGCCGAGCTGCTCGAGGACCGCGTCCAGCAGGCGCTGGCGCTGCTGCGCGAGGTGCGTTCGCTGTGGCAGTTCTGGCTCGACAACCTGGACGTCGTGCAGGCGGTGGACGGCGCCGCGGCGCGCAGCCTCTTCGCCGCGCTGCAGGACCATACGCTGCGCGCGTCCTGGAAGACGCAGCTGCTCGCGCCGCTGCGCACGCTGTTCGCCGGCGACGCCTTCGCGCCGATCCTGGCCCAGTGCCAGGCGATCCACGCCGAGGTGCTGCGCGGCCGGGTCTGGGTCGCGCTGCACATGCACGCCGGCGACGGCAACGTGCACACCAACATCCCCGTCAACAGCGACAACTACGAGATGCTGCGCGCCGCGCACGAGGCGGTGGCACGCATCATGGCGCTGGCGCGGCGGCTCGACGGCGTGATCAGCGGCGAGCACGGGATCGGCATCACCAAGCTCGAGTTCCTGAGCGACGCCGAGCTGCAGCCCTTCGCCGATTACAAGGCCCGCGTCGATCCCGAGGGCCGCTTCAACAAGGGCAAGCTCCTGCGTGGTGTCGGCGGTGGCGGCGGCGCACCAGGCGATTCGATGGCCGCGGACCTGTCCGCCGCCTACACGCCGAGCTTCGGCCTGATGGGGCACGAGTCGCTGATCATGCAGCAGAGCGATATCGGCGCGATCAGCGACAGCATCAAGGACTGCCTGCGCTGCGGCAAGTGCAAGCCGGTCTGCGCGACGCACGTGCCGCGCGCGAACCTGCTCTACAGCCCGCGCAACAAGATCCTCGCGACCAGCCTGCTGATCGAGGCCTTTCTCTACGAGGAGCAGACGCGGCGCGGCGTCAGCATCCGCCACTGGCAGGACTTCGAGGACGTCGCCGACCATTGCACCGTCTGCCACAAATGCGAGGCGCCGTGCCCGGTGAAGATCGACTTCGGCGACGTCACGATGAACATGCGCAACCTGCTGCGCAAGATGGGGCAGAAGAGCTTTCGCCCCGGCAACGCCGCAGCGATGCTGTTCCTCAACGCAACGAGCCCGCAGACGATCAAGCTCGTGCGCTCGGCGATGGTCGGCGTCGGCTTCAAGGTGCAGCGCCTGATGAACGAGCTGCTCAAGCGCGCGGCCCGCAAGCAGACCGCGGCGCCGCCGGCGACGCTGGGTGCCGCGCCGATCAAGGAACAGATCGTCCACTTCGTCAACAAGAAGCTGCCCGGCGGGCTGCCGAAGAAGACCGCGCGCGCGCTGCTCGACATCGAGGACCGCGACTACGTCCCGATCATCCGCGACCCACGGACCACCACCGCCGAGACCGAGGCGGTCTTCTACTTCCCGGGCTGCGGCAGCGAGCGCCTGTTCAGCCAGGTCGGTCTGGCGACGCAGGCGATGCTCTGGCAGGCCGGCGTGCAGACCGTGCTGCCGCCGGGCTACCTGTGCTGCGGCTACCCGCAGCGCGGCAGCGGGCAGTTCGACAAGGCGGAGAAGATCATCACCGACAACCGGGTGCTGTTCCACCGCGTCGCCAACACACTGAACTACCTGGACATCAAGACCGTCGTCGTCAGCTGCGGCACCTGCTACGACCAGCTCCAGGGCTACCAGTTCGAGGACATCTTCCCCGGCTGCCGCATCGTCGACATCCACGAGTTCCTGCTGGAGAAGCGCATCACGCTGCCGTCCAAGCAGGGCGGCTACCTCTACCACGACCCCTGCCACAGCCCGCTGAAGCTGCAGGAGCCGATGAAGACGGTGAAGGCGCTGCTCGGCCCGAACGTGATCAAGAGCGAGCGCTGCTGCGGCGAGAGCGGCACGCTGGGCGTGACGCGGCCCGACATCAGCACGCAGGTGCGATTCCGCAAGGAAGAGGAGATCCGCAAGGGCGAGTCCGCGCTGCGCGCGCGGATGGCCGAGACGGCCGGTGCGGGCGCGGTCGGGGAGGGCGGCGACCTCAAGATCCTGACCAGCTGCCCGAGCTGCCTGCAGGGCCTGAAGCGCTACGAGGGCGACCTCGCGAACGGGCTGCTCGAGGCCGACTACATCGTCGTCGAGATGGCGCGCCAGATCCTCGGCGAGACCTGGCTCGAGGACTACGTCGCGCGCGCCAACGCCGGCGGCATCGAGCGCGTGCTGGTCTGACGGCGCTGCACGGCCCTGCGCGCGGCGAGGGCGCCGGCACGGCCGGTGGCGCGGCGGCCGACGCCGGCGATACACTGCCCGCCTTCCTACAGCGCGTCCCCCTGCCATGGCCGAGACCCCGTCCAACCCGCCCGTGCCGACCGCATTGACGGTGCACCAGAGTTCGCGCGTGCTGGAGATCGGCTTCGACGATGGTGCCCATTTCCGCATCCCGTTCGAGCTGATGCGCGTCTATTCGCCGTCGGCCGAGGTGCAGGGCCACGGACCGGGGCAGGAGGTGCTGCAGACCGGCAAGCGCGACGTCGTCATCACGCACATCGAGCCGATCGGCCATTACGCCGTGCAGCCGCGCTTCTCCGACGGCCACGAGTCGGGCATCTTCTCGTGGTCCACGCTGTACCACCTCGGTGCCAACGAGGCCGAGCTCTGGAAGCGCTACGAGCAGCGTCTGGCCGAGGCCGGCGTCGACCGCGACGCGCCGATGCCGCTCAAGGCGGGCGGCGCCTGCGGCCACTGACGCCAAGCCCGCGATGGCCCAGACCCATTTCGGCTACGAGACGGTCGATGAGGCCGAGAAGGCGCGCCGCGTGCGTGGCGTGTTCGACTCGGTCGCGACGCGCTACGACCTGATGAACGACCTGCTCTCGGTCGGGCTGCACCGGGCCTGGAAGGCCTACGCGGTGGCGGCGGCCAACGTGCGCGAGGGCGAGCGGGTGCTCGACATCGCCGGTGGCACAGGCGACCTCGCGCGTGCCTTCGCAGCCCGCGTCGGTGAGCGCGGCCAGGTGGTGCTGACCGACATCAACGAGTCGATGCTGCGCGTCGGCCGCGACCGCCTGCTCGACGAAGGGCTGGTGCTGCCGACCGCGGTCTGCGACGCCGAACGCCTGCCGTTCGCCGACGGCCGATTCGACCTGGTGAGCGTCGCCTTCGGCCTGCGCAACATGACGCACAAGGAGCGCGCGCTGGCCGAGATGGCGCGTGTGCTGCGCCCGGGCGGCCGCTTGCTGGTGCTGGACTTCTCGCGCGTCGCCGAGCCGCTGCGCAAGCCCTACGACTGGTACTCGTTCAAGGTCATGCCGCTGATCGGCCGCCTGGTCGCGGCCGATGCCGACAGCTACCGCTACCTCGCCGAGTCGATCCGCATGCACCCGGACCAGGCGACGCTGAAGGCGATGATGAAGGACGCCGGCTTCGGCCATGTCGACGTGCACAACCTGAGCGCTGGCGTCGCGGCGCTGCACCTGGGCATCAAGTGCTGACCCGGATCGGCGCGATCGCGCGGCGCCGCCTCGCGACGCGCCGGCGCCCGGACCAACGGGTCGAGGCGGTGCTCGAGGTCGCGCGCCAGAACTTCCTGCGCCTGCAGGCGGCCTGGGACGCCGCCGATCTGCCGCAGCTGGCGCGCCTGACCACCGCACCGCTGCTGGGCGAGCTGCGCGACCAGCTCGACCGGCGCGGCCCGGGTCCGAACCGCACCGAGGTGCTCAGCCTCGAGGCCGAGCTGCTCGGCGTCGAGGAGCTGCGCGACGCCTTCGTCGCGAGCATCGAATTCTCGGGCCTGATCCGCGAGCGCCAGGGTGATGGCGCCGAGCCGTTTCGCGAGCTCTGGATGCTGGCCAAGCTGAAGGCTTCGGGCCAGGGCTGGCAGCTGGCGCGCGTGCTGTCGCTCGGCTGAAGGCCGCGACCCCCTTCGATCCAACGGAAAGCGATTCGATGACCCCGACCCTGATCTCCCCTGCCCGTCACGCCACGCGCTGGCTGCTCGCCGCGGCGATGGCGGGCGCGGCGCTGCTCGCCGGCTGCGGCGAGAAGAAGGAATTCACCGGCCCGGTGGCGGCGCGCGTCAACGGCGACGAGATCACCGTCCAGCAGGTCGACCTGGTCCTGCAGCAGCAGCCGGGCCTGCGCCCGGAACAGGCCCAGGTGGCGGGCCGGCAGGTCGTGCAGCGGCTGATCGACCAGCAGCTCGCGCTCGAGCAGGCCAAGGCCGAGAAGCTCGATCGCGAGCCCCAGGTGCGCCAGCAGCTGCAGATGGCGCACGACGAGGTCCTGGCGCGCGCCTATCTCGAGAAGGTCGGCGCTGCGGCGCCGAAGCCGACGCCGCAGGAGATCCAGAAGTACTACGACGACAAGCCCGCGCTGTTCGCGCAGCGTCGCATCTACAACCTGCAGGAGATCGCGATCGAGGCGAAGCCGGACCAGGTGGCCGCGCTGCGCGAGCGGCTGACGGCGTCGAAGAACATCGCCGAGTTCGTCGACTATCTGAAGACCAGCGGGCTGCACTTCGCCGTCAGCCAGGCGGTGCGTGCCGCCGAGCAGCTGCCGCTGACCAGTCTGGACGCCTTCGCGCGCATGAACGATGGCCAGGCGATGATCGTTCCGGCTCCGGGTGGCGCACAGGTGATCGTGCTCGCGGGCTCGCGCAGCCAGCCGGTCAGCCTGGAACAGGCGCGGCCGGCGATCGAGCGTTTCATCCTCAACGACCGCCGGCTCAAGCTGGCCCAGGACGAGCTCAAGTCGCTGCGCGCCGCGGCGAAGATCGAGGTGCTGGGCCAGTTCGCCGCGCCGGCGGCGTCGGCGGACACGGTGCCGGCCGCTGCGGCCAGCGGATCGAGCGCCGCCCCCGCGCCGAAGTGAGCGCTGCGGCGGCTCGCGGCGCGCATTCCTGCCACGCCGGCCGTCACGCCGGCCCCTTAGACTCGGCGCTTTGATTCGACGGCAGCGGCGTCGCCGCTGCGATGGGGGCGCGAGAGCATGAAAGTCACGGTCGTCGGCACCGGCTATGTCGGTCTGGTCACGGGCGCCTGCCTGTCCGAGATGGGCAACCACGTCGTCTGTCTGGACGTGGACGAACGCAAGATCCGCATCCTCAACGACGGCGGCATCCCGATCCACGAGCCCGGGCTGAAGGAGATCGTGCAGCGCAACGTCGCCGCCGGGCGGCTGCAGTTCACGACCGACATCGCGAGCGCGGTGGCGCATGGCACGCTGCAGTTCATCGGTGTGGGCACGCCGCCCGACGAGGACGGTTCGGCCGACATGCGCTACGTCGAGGCCGCGGCGACGAACATCGGCCGCCACATGACCGACTACAAGGTCATCGTCGACAAGAGCACGGTGCCGGTCGGCACCGCCGACCGCGTGCGCGAAGCGGTGCGTGTGGCGCTCGCCGAGCGCGGCCTGGCGATGGAGTTCGCGGTCGTCTCGAACCCCGAGTTCCTGAAGGAAGGTGCGGCGGTCGAGGACTGCATGCGCCCGGACCGCATCGTGATCGGCGCCGACGACGAGCGCGCGATCCTGCTGATGCGCGCGCTCTACACGCCCTTCATGCGCAACCACGACCGGCTGATGCTGATGGACGTGCGCAGCGCCGAGTTCACGAAGTACGCCGCCAACGCGATGCTCGCCACGCGCATCAGCTTCATGAACGAGCTCGCGCTGCTGGCGGAGAAGGTGGGCGCCGACATCGAGCACGTGCGCAAGGGCATCGGCAGCGATCCCCGCATCGGCACCCATTTCCTCTACCCGGGCACGGGCTATGGCGGCAGCTGCTTCCCGAAGGACGTCAAGGCGCTGCTGCACACCGGGCGCGAGAACGGCATCGCGCTCGGCGTGCTGGCCGCGGTGGAGGCGGCCAACGAGCGGCAGAAGCACGTGCTGGTCGACAAGATCGTCGCCCGCTACGGCGAGGACCTGAGCGGGCGCACGTTCGCGATCTGGGGCCTTGCCTTCAAGCCCAACACCGACGACATGCGCGACGCGCCGAGCCGCGTCATCGTCGCCGAGCTGGCGCGCCGCGGCGCGCGGCTGCAGGCCTACGACCCGGTCGCGATGGCCGAGGCGCGGCGCGTGCTGCCGGACGTCCCGGGCCTGAGCTTCACCGCGAGCCAGGCCGACGCGCTGGCCGGTGCCGATGCGCTCGTCGTCGTCACCGAGTGGAAGGAGTTCCGCAACCCGGACTTCGACGCCATCAAGTCGGCGTTGAAGGCGCCGGTGATCTTCGACGGCCGCAACATCTACGAACCCGCCTTCATGCGCACGCTCGGGATCGAGTATTCGTCGATCGGGCGCGCTGCGGTCGGATCCATGCCATAATGCACCCGTAGATTTGCTCAAGACCGTTTTCTGAAGGTCTCCTCTGTTTTCCGCCTCGCGCGGGCCTCGGTCGAAATCCCCAACAGTGATTTTCTTGCGTGCATCTGCACTGCGTTGGCATTTTGCTGCGCAGGAATTGTTTGAGGATTTATCGATATGACTACCCAGACCGGAACCGTCAAATGGTTCAATACTGAGAAAGGATATGGCTTCATACAACCGGCGGATGGCGGCAAAGATGTGTTCGTTCACATCACTGCCGTAAAGGAAGCTGGGCTGATGACGCTGGCGGAAGGGCAGAAAGTCTCGTTCGAGCTCAAGACCGAGCGCGGCAAGACCGCCGCG
>MEGM01000175.1 GCA_001725505.1 Rubrivivax sp. SCN 70-15
CACGGTGCCGAAGGGGGCGCTCGGCCAGACCACGCTGGCGGGCGAGACCATCCTCGCCGATCTGACCGCGACCGGCGCGGCGCAGCCGGTGTTCCACGCCGCCTGATGCCCGCGTTCGCGGCGTCGGACGTCTCCGAACGCCGCGCGCCGCGAGACGTGGATCGACCTCCCGAAAGGCCGCAGCGATGAACGAACAGTTGTTCCCCGACATCGAGCACCAGTCGACCCGCAGCGGACGGCGCTTCGCCCGGCTGCGATCGCTGCCCTTCCGGGTGGTCCTGCCCAATCTCGTGACGCTGCTCGCGCTCTGCGCCGGCCTGACGGGCATTCGCATGGGGCTCGAGGGACGGTTCGAATGGGCGGTCGCGGCGGTGGTGCTCGCCGCCCTCCTCGACGCCGTCGACGGCCGTGTCGCGCGCTGGCTGAAGGGCACGTCGCGCTTCGGCGCCGAGCTCGACAGCCTCTCCGACTTCGTCAATTTCGGCGTCGTGCCCGGGCTTCTGCTCTACATCTGGGTGCTGAAATACGCCGCCTCCTTCGGCTGGCTGGCGGTGCTCGCCTACGTCATCGCCGCGGTGCTGCGTCTGGCGCGCTTCAACGTGATGATCGACAAGCCGAAGCCGGCGTGGCAGGCGAATTTCTTCACCGGCATGCCCGCGCCCGCCGGCGCCATCGCCGCGATGCTGCCGCTCTATCTGGCCGAGATCTTCGAATTCGTGCCGGCCCGGGCGATCGCCGGCGTGGTGGCGGTCTATCTTCTGGTGATCGCCTTCATGATGGTCTCGACCATCCCGACCTGGTCGGGCAAGAAGGTCGGCGCCCGCGTGCCGCGCGACAAGGTCATCCCGATCACCGTCGGTGTGGTCCTGGTGATCGCCGCCCTGGTCAGCTACCCGTTCCCGATCCTCGCGGCGGTGACGATCGCCTCGCGCTCGCGCACGAAGCGGCGCAGCACCGCGTTGACGAAGCCGGCCGCCGCCGGCGTGCGCTGGCGCGCCGCGGTCACCGCCTGGTCGACCAGCGTGTGGTCGGTGTAGGGCGGCGCGTCGGTCGGCCAGAGCAGCGCGAGCGCGGTGATCAGCAGCGAGTCGACGTTCGGAGGCGGCGTCTTCGGCGCCATCAGTGCGCGCGCCTCGCCGGCGCTGCCGAGCCAGCGCATCACGTGGAAGCTCAGCGCCTGCACGCCCGGCCGCGCGTCCGCCGGACAGCGCGCCAGAACGTCGGTGAGCGACTTGCCGCCCTTCACCGCGAGCACGGCATCGGCCGTCAGGTCGAGCAGGCGCGACAGCGGCAGGGACGGGGTGGGCGAGCTCACGGCCAGGGCAGTCTAAGCCCTGCCCTGCACGCTGCCGACCGACGACGCACAATGCGCTTCCCGTGTTGCCCGCGCCAGCGCTTCCCATCGATGCCGAAAGCCGCCGCCCCGCCCACCCTGCTGCGCAGTGAAGACGAACTGGCCGCGCTGCCGGTCTCCGAGCGCATCCGCTGGCGGCTCGTCAGCGCGAACCGGCGCTACCACGCGAACGACAACATCGCCGACTTCGTCCACGAGGGCGAGCTCGCCGAGCTGAAGGCCGAGGTCCAGGCCAAGCTGCAGGAAGTGCTGCGCGCGCTCGTGATCGACACCGACAGCGACCACAACACGCAGGAGACGGCCAAGCGGGTGGCCAAGATGTACGTCGAGGAGGTCTTCCGCGGCCGCTACCACCCGATGCCGTCGGTGACCGAGTTCCCGAACGCCGAGCGGCTGAACGAGCTGATGATCGTCGGCCCGATCACCGTGCGCAGCGCCTGCAGCCACCACCTGTGCCCGATCTTCGGCAAGGTCTGGATCGGGCTGCTGCCGAACGAGCACAGCAACCTGATCGGGCTGTCCAAGTACGCGCGCATCACCGACTGGGTGATGAGCCGGCCGCAGATCCAGGAAGAGGCGGTGACGATGCTCGCGAACGAGCTGCAGGAGCGCGTGCGCCCCGACGGCCTGGCAATCGTGATGGAGGCCGACCACTTCTGCATGCACTGGCGCGGCGTCAAGGACACCGAGACGGCGATGGTCAACAGCGTGATGCGCGGTGCCTTCCTGAAGGACGCCAACCTGCGCCGCGAGTTCCTCTCGCTGCTGCCGAGAAAACAAGGGTGAGCCGAATGCTAGTCAGACTGATGTACGCCAGCCGGGCGGTGGCCGCCGTCGACCAGGCGGCGCTGGTCGCGATCCTGCGCCAGTCCAAGGCCGCCAACCCGGGCCACGGCATCACCGGCGTGCTGTGCTTCTCCGAGGGCATATTCCTGCAGGTGCTCGAAGGCGGGCGCAGCGCCGTGAACCGACTCTACAACCGCATCGCCGCCGACCCGCGCCACACCCAGGTCGAGCTGCTCAAGTACGAGGAGATCGGCGAGCGCCGCTTCGCCGGCTGGTCGATGGGCCAGGTCAACATGGCGCGGCTGAACCCGGCGCTGCTGCTGAAGTACTCGGAGCGCGCGACGCTCGACCCCTACGCGGTCTCGGGCCAGGTGTCGATGGCGCTGTTCGAGGAACTCGTCGCGACCGCGTCGGTCGTCGGCCAGCCCTGACCGCGCGTCAAAGCCGACCGGCGTCGCCGAAGCCGAACAGCCCGGCGAGCAGCCGGGTCGGGAACTGGTGCAGCGCGTCGTCGTAGGCCTGGCCGGCCTCGTTGAAGAGCTGGCGCGCGAAGACCAGCCTCGCGCTGCCCTCGCGCAGCGCGGTCGCGTGCGGCGCGACCGCGGGTTCGGTGCGCAGCTCGGACTGCTGTTCGAGCAAGGCGAGCACGCGGCTCGATGCCGACGCCATCGCCGCCTCGGCCGCGATGAGCGCGCCGACCAGCGGCGCCGTCACCGGCTTCGCGCCCAGCGCGTCGGCGGCGGCGCGCACCTGGGCCTGCGCGGCGAGCAGCGCGTCGAGCGCGCCATGCTCGGCGGACAGTGGCCCGCGCAGCGCGGCGACGAGCGGGACGATCGCGTCGCCGCGGCGCTTGAGTGCGTCGTCGACGAGCTGCCAGGCGGCGCCGATCGCGTTGCGCAGCTCGACCAGGCGGTTGTAGGCGCCGACCATCCAGAACACGAGGACGGCGGCAAGGCAGAGAACGGCGATCTGCGCGTCCGACATGGGCCGTCGTCAGCCGCGCTCAGCCGCGCACTTCGCCCTGCCCGAGCACGACCCACTTGAGCGAGGTCAGCCCTTCCAGGCCGACCGGCCCGCGGGCGTGGAACTTGTCGGTCGAGATGCCGATCTCGGCCCCGAGGCCGTACTCGAAGCCGTCGGCGAAGCGGGTGCTGGCGTTGACCATCACGCTGGCCGAGTCGACCTCGCGCAGGAAGCGCATCGCCGAGACATGGTTCGTCGTCAGGATCGCGTCGGTGTGGTGCGAGCCGTAGCGGTTGACGTGCGCGATCGCCTCGTCGAGGCTCGCGACGACCTTGACGCTGATGATCGGCGCCAGGTATTCCTCGGACCAGTCGGCTTCGGTGGCCGCGCGGACCCGGGCGCCCGGCACCGCTTCGAGCAGCGCCAGGCTGAGCGGGCAGCAGCGCATCTCGACGCCCTTGGCCGCGAACACCGCACCGATGCGCGGCAGGAACGCCGCCGCCTGCGCCTGGTGCACGAGCAGCGACTCGGCAGCGTTGCACGGGCTGTATTTCTGCGTCTTCGCGTTGTCGGTCACGCGCAGCGCCAGGTCGAGCTCGACCTCGGCGTCGACGACGACATGGCAGTTGCCGTCCAGGTGCTTGATCACCGGCACCCTGGCCTCGGCGCTGATGCGCTCGATCAGGCCCTTGCCGCCGCGCGGAATGATCACGTCGACGTACTCCGGCATCGCGATCAGCCGCCCGACCGCGGCGCGGTCGGTGGTCTCGACGAGCTGCACCGCGTCGGCCGGCAGCCCGGCCTCGACCAGCGCCGCCTGCACCAGGCGCCACAGCGCCAGGTTGGACTGCAGCGCTTCCGAGCCGCCGCGCAGGATGCAGGCGTTGCCGCTCTTGATCGCGAGCGACGCAGCCTCGATCGTCACGTTCGGCCGGCTCTCGTAGATCATCCCGAACACGCCCAGCGGCACCCGCATCTGGCCCACGCTGATGCCGCTGGGCCGGCGCTTGACGCCGCTGATCTCGCCCACCGGGTCGGGCATCGCGGCGAGCTGTTCGCAGCCCTGCGCCACCGTCTCGACGATCGCCGGCGTGAGCTTGAGCCGGTCGACCAGCGGCGCGGCCAGCCCGGCGGCGCGCGCGGCGTCGAGGTCGAGCGCGTTCGCAGCCTGGAGCGCGGCGCCCTGCTCGCGCAGCCGCAGCGCCAGCACACGCAGCGCGCGGTCCTTCGCCGCGGTCGACGCCGCGGCCATCGCGGTCGCGGCGGCGCGCGCGCTGACGCCCACGTGGGCCATGTAGGCGGGGATGTCGGTCGGGTTCATGCTGGGGCCGATTGTCCCAAATCCGGCGCGCGGCGCGGGCGCGGCCTCGCGCAGGCCGTCCGGTCATCGCGACGCCCTGCCACCCGCACCGACCTGCTGTCTGTGCGCTGGGCGACGCAGCCACGCCCGGGCCATCGGGGTCGAGGGGGAGGACTGGCGGGCCGGGCGATGCGGCCGGATACTGCGCTCTCCCTGCCTCAGCGAACAAGACCGAACTGATGCGCGGCCCACCAGCAGTACGGAGCGAGCCATGAAATTGCGACATCGGATTCGGACAGTGACAGTTGCCGTGATCGGAGGCCTGTGCGGAGCGTCGATGGCGTGGGCCACGCCCCTGCTCGGCACGGCGCAGAGCTTCGCGGCACTGGGTGCCTCGACCGTCACCAACACCGGTTCGACGACGCTCTCGGGCGACCTGGGGCTGTACCCGGGATCGTCGATCACCGGCCTGGGAAGCATTTCGATCACCGGCACGGTGCACCAGACCGACGCCGTCGCCCGCCAGGCCCAGATCGATGCGCTCACCGCGTACAACGTCCTCGCCGGCCAGTCGGTCACGACCGTGCTGACCGGGACGGACCTGGGCGGACGCACGCTCACGCCCGGCGTGTACTTCTTCGCGACCTCTGCGCAGTTGACGGGAACGCTCACGCTGGACACCCTGGACAACCCCGACGCGCTCTTCGTCTTCCAGATCGGCACCACGCTCACCACGGCGAGCAACGCGGTCGTCGATGTGCTCAACCCGCGGTCCGACACCGGCATCTTCTGGCAGGTCGGCAGCTCGGCGACGCTGGGCACGAGCACGGTGTTCGCAGGCAACATCCTGGCCGACCAGAGCATCACGATGAACACCACGGCCAAGATCCTCTGCGGCCGGGCGATCGCGCTGAATGCCGCGCTGACCTTGGACACCAACACGATCTCGAACGATTGCCTGATCGGCACGAGCGCCGGTGGCGGCACGACCGAGGTGCGCAGCGCAGGCTACGCGGGCGGCCCCAACGGCATCAACGGCGGGGGCACGGTCCCCGAACCCGGCTCGCTCGCACTGGCGGGCCTGGGTTTCGCGGCGCTGATGCTGACCCGCCGACAAGCCTCGCGACCCGGCGGCAGGCTCGCGCCGGAGCTCAGCGGCCGATAGGGCCGCGCGGCGCCTCAGCCCAGCCCGCAGCCGCGCAGGATCAGCGACACCACATGGTCGGCCGCGCGCTCGTGGTCGCGTGCGGTGAGCCGGCTGCGGCCAAGCACGGCGCGCACCTGGACGTCGAAGTCGGCGTAGGTCTGCGTCGCGGCCCACATCGTGAAGAACAGGTGCACCGGGTCGACCGGCGCCATCCGGCCGGCGGCGATCCAGCCTTCGATCACCGCGGCCTTGCGCCGGACCATCGAGCGCAGCTCGGTGCGCAGCATGTCGCCGAGCACCGGTGCGCCGTGCAGCAGCTCGTTCGCGAACACGCGCGACGCGTCGGGGCGCGCCGCCGACAGCGCGAGCTTGGCGCGCAGGTAGCGCTCGAGCGCGTCGCGCGGGTCGGCGTCGGGCACCAGGCCGTCCATCGGCACCAGCCACTCGTGCAGCGTGCTCGCGAGCACCTCGCGGTAGAGCGCGTGCTTGCTGCCGAAGTAGTAGTGCAGGTTGGCCTTGGGCAGGCCGGCGGCGTCGGCGATCGCGGCCATCGTCGCGCCGTTGAAGCCGGCGCGCGCGAACACCGCTTCCGCCGCGCCGAGGATGCGCTCGCGGTTGGCCTGCCGGATCGGGCCGCCGGCAGGCCGCGGCGCTGCGCTCACTTCTTCAGCTTCATCGCGTCCTCCCACACGACGTGCGTGTAGGCGCCGGGGCCGGGGTCCTTCTTGATCACCGGCGTGCTGCCGGCGGCGAGCAGCACCTTCACCGTGCGCTCGTAGGCGGCCGGGTCGAGGTAGCCGACCTTGGGCGTGTTCGCGTTCGTGATCAGCTTGGCCACGTTCTCCACCTGGCGCAGCTGCACCTTGTAGGTCGCGCTGCCCGACGGATCCGCCGCGACCACCGCCTTGGCAGCGAAGGCCGGGTCCTTGACCGCGTCGTCCCAGCCCTTCAGCGTGGCGCGCAGGAAGCGCGCGGCGCGGTCGACGAAGGCCTTGTCCTTGAGCTTCGGCGCGAGCACGTACAGCCCGTCCTCGAGCGATGCGACGCCCTGGTCCTGGTAGTAGAAGGTGACCAGGTCGGCGGGCTTGAGGCCGGCGTCGATGAGCTGCCAGTATTCGTTGTAGATCATCGTTGAGATGCAGGCCGCCTGGTTCTGCAGCAGCGGGTCGACGTTGAAGCCTTGCTTGAGCACCTTGATGTCGACGTCGGGCTTGAGGCCGAGCTTGGCCATCCAGTTCAGGAACGGGTACTCGTTGCCGCCGAACCAGACGCCGAGCGTCTTGCCCTTGAAGTCGGCGGGCGTGTGCACGCCGGCGGACTTCTTGCACGTCAGCATCAGGCCCGAGCGGTCGAAGATCTGCGCGATGTTGACCAGCGGCACGCCGGCCTCGCGCGCGGCGAGCGCGTCGGGCATCCAGTTGACGATCGCGTCGGCGCCGTTGCCGGCGATCACCTGCACCGGCGAGACGTCCGGGCCGCCCGGCTTGATCGTCACGTCCAGCCCCTCGGCCTTGTAGTAGCCCTTGGCCGCCGCGACATAGTAGCCGGCGAACTGGCCCTGCGGCACCCACTTCAGCTGCACGGTGAACTTGTCGGCCGCCTGCGCGCCGACGCCCATGGCCAGCGCCAGCGCGGCCAGCGCGTACTTGAAAGATCGACCCATCATCGGAGTGCTCCTCGGTTTTGGACGTACGAACGAACGAAAGCGGTGCCGCTCAGCGCGAGCGCACCGAAGGGTGCCAGAACGCCCAGCGGCGCTCCAGCTGGACGAGCAAGGCGTAGGCCAGCGAGCCGGTGACCGCGGCGACGACGATCGCGCCCCAGACCAGCGCCATGTTCATGCGCGAGGCCTCGGTGCTGATGCGAAACCCGAGGCCGACGGTGGGCGAGCCGAAGAACTCGGCGACGATCGCGCCGATCAGCGCCAGCGTGGCGTTGACCTTGAGCGCGCTCATGATGAAGGGCACGGCGCAGGGCAGGCGCAGGTCGAGCAGCGTGCGCCGGTAGCTCGCCGCGTAGCTGTGCATCAGCTCGCGCTCGATGCGCCCGGCCGCCTGCAGCCCGGCCAGCGTCGCGACGAGCATCGGGAAGAAGGTCATGAGCACGACGACCGCAGCCTTCGAGGGCCATTCGAAGCCGAACCACATCACCATGATCGGTGCCACGGCGACGAGCGGGATCGTGCTCGTCAGCGAAGCCACCGGCAGCAGCCCGCGCTGCAGGAAGGGCAGCCGGTCGATCGCGACGCCGACCGCGAAACCCAGCGCCGAGCCGAGCAGCCAGCCGACGAGCACCGCCTTGAGCACCGTCTGGACGAAGTCGCGGCCGAGCGTGGCGGCCTGGTCGACCATCGCCGCGACGATCGCGCCGGGTGCCGGCAGCAGCACGCGCGGCACGTCGAACACCGTCACGCCGACCTGCCAGAAGTACAGCACCCACAGCCCGAACAGCGCCGCGGTCGCGCTCGGCAGCGCCGCGTGGCCGTCGAGCGCGAGCAGCGCCACCAGCAGCGCCGGCCGCGGGCCGCCGTCGCCGCCCGGCGCCGGCACGAAGATCCAGACCAGCGCCGCCAGCGCCACGGCAGGCAGCAGCGCGCCGAGCACGTAGCGGCGCAACGCGTTCACGCCGCCCTCCGCCGGCGCATCACGACGCGCTCGAGCACGCCCACCGCCGCGGTGAGCGTCAGGCCGAGCAGCGCCGACAGCACCAGCGCCGACCAGATGCCCACCGTGTTGCCGTAGTACGAGGCGGTGAGCAGCCGCGCGCCGAGACCGGCCTGCGCACCGGTGGGCAGCTCGGCGACCATCGCGCCGACGAGCCCGGCCGCGACCGCGACGCGCAGCGACGGGAAAAGGAAGGGCAGCGCCGACGGCAGGCGCAGCATCCAGAACGCCTGCAGCCGGCTCGCCGCGTAGGTGTGCAGCAGCTCGGTCTCGATGCGCTGCGGCGAGCGCAGCCCCTGCACCATTGCCACCGTGACCGGAAAGAAGCACAGGTACATCGCGATCGCCGCCTTCGGCGCGACGCCCGAGAAGCCCAGGCTGCCCAGGATCACGAGCACGATCGGCGCGATCGCCAGCACCGGCACCGTCTGCGACGCGACGATCCACGGCAGCAGCGCGCGGTCGAGCGTGCGCGAGTGGACGATCGCCGCCGCGAGCAGCACGCCGAACAGGCCGCCGAGCACGAAGCCGACCAGCGTCGACTGCGCCGTCACCGCGGCATGGAAGAGCAGGTTGCGCGGCGAATCGAGCGGCCAGTCGACGATGCTCGTCCACAGGTCGATCGCGACCTGGTGCGGCGCCGGCAGCACCGGGCGCTGCATCGACCAGCACGCGAGGACCAGGTCCTTGGCGGTCCAGCCCGGGTGGTCGGAGAGCACGCGCTCGATGACGCCGCTGGCGTTCAGGCCTATGCAGCCCAGGTACCAGAGCAGCAGGCCGGCGGCGAGCACGGCAGCGACCGGCAGCACCTTATTCATCGCGGCCATGCCCCAGCGCCTCGCGCAGCTCGTGCGCGACGGCCATGAACTCGGGCGTGTCGCGCAGGCCGAGGTGGCGCGCCTCGGGCAGCGGGCTGCGGATGTCCTTGACGATGCGCCCGGGCCGCGGCGACATCACGACGATGCGCGTCGACAGGTAGACCGCCTCGGCGATCGAGTGCGTGACGAAGACCACCGTGCGCCGTTCGCGCTGCCAGAGCTGCTGCAGCTGCTCGTTGAGCCGGTCGCGCGTGATCTCGTCGAGCGCGCCGAAGGGCTCGTCCATCATCAGCAGCTTGGGCTCGAAGCCGAGCGCGCGCGCGATCGAGACGCGCTGCTGCATCCCGCCCGAGAGCTGCCACGGGTACTTGCGCTCGAAGCCGGTGAGCCCGACGCGCGCCAGGTGATCGAGGGCCACCGCCTCGCACTCGGCGGCGCTGCGGCCCTGGATCTGCAGCGGCAGCATCACGTTGGCGAGCACGTTGCGCCACGGGAACAGCGCCGGCGCCTGGAACACGTAGCCGTAGGCGCGCGCGAGCCGCGCGTCGCGCGGGCTCATCCCGTTGACCTGCACCTCGCCGGCGCTGATCGGCTCGAGGTCGGCGATCACGCGCAGCAGCGTCGTCTTGCCGCAGCCCGACGGGCCGATCAGCGAGACGAACTCGCCCGGCGCGATGGCCAGGTCGATTTCCTGCAGCGCATGCACCGGGGCGTCGGCGGCGGCATAGACGACGCTGGCGCGGCGCACGGAGACGGCAAGCTCGGGAGCGGACATGAAGGCAGGGGGGGGGCGAAGAACCTAACCGATCGGTCAGCTAATTCTGGCCCAGGAAAGCCAGTTCCATGCCAGCCGACGGTGCGCTCGCAAACCCGAATCCGCACCACGACCGTGCCGCGACGCCACGCGCCGGGCGGGTTGACCCGCATTGGGCATGGCACGCGGGTTGCGTAGCATCGATGACGATCCTGACCAAACGGTCAGATTCCTTGCCTTCGCACCGAGCCCCCGAGGAGCGTGCCGCATGACCGAGCCTTCCGCCCCCGACCTGCGCAGCGCGCGCCTCGCACCGGCGCAGTACGAGGCTGCCTTCGCCGACGCCGTGCCGCCGCTGACGCGCGCGCAGGCGCTGGTCGAAGCCGAGCGCTGCCTGTACTGCTTTGATGCACCCTGCACCCGGGCCTGCCCGACCGCGATCGACGTGCCCAGCTTCATCCGCCGCATCGCCGACGACAACCTGCGCGGTGCGGCGCGCACCATCCTCGACCCGAACCCGCTCGGCGGCACCTGCGCCCGCGCCTGCCCGACCGAGGTGCTGTGCGAGCAGGTCTGCGTGCGCAACACCGAACAGCGCAGGCCGGTCGAGATCGGCCGGCTGCAGCGCTACGCGCTCGACGCCGCGATTCAGCGCCCGGTGGGCGCCGGCCCGGCCGGCCTGGCCTGCGCCTTCGCGCTCGCGCGCCGCGGCCACGAGGTGGTGATCCACGACGCCCGCGCCGCACCCGGCGGGCTCAACGAGTACGGCCTCGCGGCCTACAAGATGGCGGGCGGATTCGCGCAGGCCGAGGTCGCGTGGCTGCTCGCGATCGGCGGCATCGCGCTGCGCCCGAACTGGCGCCTCGAAGGCGCGCAACAGCTGGCGGCGCTGCGCGCCGACTTCGACGCCGTCTACCTCGCCGTCGGCCTGGCGCGCACGCACCGCCTGGGCATCGCGGGCGAGGGCCTGGGCGGCGTGCGCGACGCGGTCGACTTCATCGCCGAGCTGCGCCAGGCGAAGGACCTCTCCCGGCTGCCGATCGGCCGGCGCGTCGTCGTCATCGGCGGTGGCATGACGGCGGTCGACGCCGCGGTGCAGAGCCGGCTGCTCGGCGCCGAGGAGGTCCACATCGCCTACCGGCGCGGGCCGCAGGAGATGCCGGCCTCGCCGGCCGAGCGCGAATGGGCGCAGACGCGCGGCGTGACGATCCACTTCGGCCTCACGCCGGAGGAAATCGTCGGCAGCGCCGGCCATGTCGCTGCGGTGCGCTTCGCGCGCGCCGGCGGCGGCGAGCAGCGGCTCGATGCCGACCTCGTGTTCAAGGCCATCGGCCAGCGCCTCGACGAAGGCCCGCTGCAGGGCAGCGGGTTGACGCTGCAGGGCGGCCGCGTGCTGGCCGACGACGACGGCCGCACCGGCGTGCCGCGCCTCTTCGCCGGCGGCGACTGCCGCGCCGGCGGCCGCGACCTCACCGTCGAGGCGGTCGCCGACGGCCAGCGCGCCGCCGCCGCGATCCACGCCGAACTGACCGCCTGAAGGAGCCTGCCATGGCCGACCTGCGCAACCACTTCGCCGGCATCGCGAGCCCGAACCCGTTCTGGCTCGCGTCCGCACCGCCCACCGACAAGGCCGTCAACGTGCATCGCGCCTTCGAGGCCGGCTGGGGCGGTGTGGTCTGGAAGACGCTGGGCGAGGACGGCCCCCCGGTCGTCAACGTCAACGGCCCGCGCTACGGCGCGCTGCTCACGCCCGACCGGCGGCTGCTCGGCTTCAACAACATCGAGCTCATCACCGACCGGCCGCTGCAGACCAACCTGGACGAGATCCGCGCCGTCAAGCGCGCCTGGCCCGACCGCGCGCTCGTCGTCTCGCTGATGGTGCCGTGCAACGAGACCGCCTGGCGCGAGATCCTCGCGCGCGTCGAGGACACCGGCGCCGACGGCGTCGAGCTCAACTTCGGCTGCCCGCACGGGATGAGCGAGCGCGGCATGGGCGCCGCCGTCGGCCAGGTGCCCGAGTACATCGAGATGGTCACCGCCTGGTGCAAGACGCACAGCCGGCTGCCGGTGATCGTCAAGCTCACGCCCAACGTCACCGACATCCGCGCGCCGGCCGCGGCGGCGAAGAAGGGCGGCGCCGACGCGGTGAGCCTGATCAACACGATCAACTCGGTGATGGGCGTCGACCCGCGGACGCTGACGATGACGCCGTCCACCGACGGCATGGGCTCGCACGGCGGCTACTGCGGGCCGGCGGTGAAGCCGATCGCGCTGCACATGGTGGCCGAGATCGGCCGCCATCGCGAGACCGCCGGGATCCCGGTCTCGGGCATCGGCGGCGTCGGCAGCTGGCGCGACGCGCTCGACTACCTCGCGCTCGGCGCCGGCAACGTGCAGGTCTGCACCGCGGCGATGACCTACGGCTTCAAGATCGTGCAGGAGATGATCGACGGCCTGTCCGAGTACATGGACTCGATGGGCTTCGCGACCACCGCCGACTTCCAGGGCCGCGCGCTGCGCACGATCACCGACTGGCAGTACCTGAACCTGAACGCGGTCAGCAAGGCGGTGATCAATCAGGACCTGTGCATCGCCTGCGGGCGCTGCCACATCGCCTGCGAGGACACCTCGCACCAGGCGATCAGCGCGACGAAGGACGGCGCACGCCACTTCGAGGTCATGGAAGACGAATGCGTGGGCTGCAACCTGTGCGTCACCGTCTGCCCGGTGCCCGACTGCATCACGCTGCGCACGCTCGCGCCGGGCGAGGTCGACGCGCGCACCGGCCGCGCGGTCCCGGCCGAGCCGGCCGACTGGACCACGCACCCGAACAACCCGATGCGCCGCGCCGTGCCCGCCTGAGGTACAACGACGCTTCGTCACGCGAGGAAGGAACGCCCCCATGTCCACCCTGCTGATCCGCGGCGGCACCGTCGTCAACGCCGACCGCGAGTTCCGCGCCGACGTGCTCTGCGACGGCGGCAAGATCGCCGCCGTCGGCGCCGCGCTCGACGCCCCCGCCGGCGCCCAGGTGCTCGACGCCGGCGGCCGCTACGTGATGCCCGGCGGCATCGACCCGCACACCCACATGCAGCTGCCCTTCATGGGCACCGTCGCCGCCGACGACTTCTTCACCGGCACCGCGGCCGGCTTCACCGGCGGCACGACGAGCATCATCGACTTCGTGATCCCGGACCCGCAGCAGCCGCTGATGGACGCCTACCGGCAATGGCGCGGCTGGGCCGGGAAGGCCGCCGGCGACCACGGCTTCCACGTCGCCGTCACCTGGTGGAGCGAGGGCGTGCACGCCGACATGGGCACGCTCGTGCGCGACGAGGGCGTGAACAGCTTCAAGCACTTCATGGCCTACAAGAACGCCATCATGTGCGACGACGAGACGCTGGTGAACAGCTTCAAGCGCGCGCTCGAACTCGGCGCGATGCCTACCGTGCACGCCGAGAACGGCGAGCTCGTCTACCTGCTGCAGCAGGAGGTGATGAAGATGGGCATCACCGGCCCCGAAGGGCACCCGCTGTCGCGCCCGCCGATGGTCGAGGGCGAGGCCGCGAACCGCGCGATCGCGATCGCCGACGTGCTCGGCGTGCCGATCTACATCGTCCACGTGAGCTGCATCGAGGCCGCCGAGGCGATCGCCCGCGCCCGCGCGCGCGGCCAGCGCGTCTACGGCGAGGTGCTCGCCGGGCACCTGGTGATCGACGACAGCGTCTACCGCGACCCCGACTTCGCGACCGCCGCCGCCTACGTGATGAGCCCGCCTTTCCGCCCCAAGGCGCACCAGGAGATGCTCTGGCGCGGCCTGCAGAGCGGCCAGCTGCACACGACGGCGACGGACCACTGCGTGTTCTGCGCGCCGCAGAAGGCGATGGGGCGCGACAGCTTCACGAAGATCCCGAACGGCTGCGGCGGCATCGAGGACCGGATGCACGTGATCTGGGACGCCGGCGTCAACACCGGCCGGCTCACGCCGAGCGAGTTCGTCGCCATCACCTCGGCCAACTGCGCCAGGCTGTTCAACCTCTACCCGAGCAAGGGCTGCGTCGTCGAAGGCGCCGACGCCGACCTCGTGCTCTGGGACCCGGCGGCGACGAAGACGATCTCGGTGAAGACGCAGTTCAGCAAGGGCGACTTCAACGTCTTCGAGGGGCGCACCGTGAAGGGCCTCGCGACCCACACCGTGAGCCAGGGCCGGCTGGTCTGGGCCGACGGCGACCTGCGCGCCGTCGCCGGGGCCGGCCGCTACGTCAAGCGCCCGGCCTTCGGCCCGAACTTCCAGGCCGCGGCCCGGCGCGCGCAGGACCTCGCACCGACCGCGGTGCCCCGCTGAAGGAACAAGCCATGGACACGAAGACGAAGACCAATGTCGACGCGCTGCGCATCGACGGCGAGCGCCTGTGGGCGAGCCTGATGGAGCTGGCGAAGATCGGCGCCACGCCCAAGGGCGGCGTCTGCCGGCTGACGCTGACCGACCTGGACAAGCAGGGCCGCGACCTCGTCACGCGCTGGGCGCGCGAGGCGGGGATGACGGTGACGATCGACAGGATCGGCAACGGCTTCATGCGCCGCGCCGGCCGCAACGACAGCCTGCCGCCCGTCGTCACCGGCAGCCACATCGACACCCAGCCCACCGGCGGCAAGTTCGACGGCAACTACGGCGTGCTCGCCGGCCTGGAGGTCGTGCGCACGCTGAACGACCACGGCATCCAGACCGAGGCGCCGATCGAGGTCGCGTTCTGGACGAACGAGGAAGGCTCGCGCTTCGTCCCGGTGATGATGGGCTCGGGCGTGTTCGCCAAGGCCTTCACGCTCGAGCATGCCTACGCCGCCACCGACACCGAGGGCAGGACGGTCAAGGGCGAGCTCGAGCGCATCGGCTACATCGGCACCGAGGAGCCGGGCGCGCACCCGATCGGCTGCTACTTCGAGACCCACATCGAGCAGGGCCCGGTGCTCGAGGACCACGACAAGACGATCGGCGTCGTCACCGGCGTGCTCGGCATCCGCTGGTACGACTGCGTCGTCACCGGCATGGAAGCGCATGCCGGCCCGACGCCGATGCACCTGCGCAAGGACGCGCTGCAGGTCGCGGCGCGGCTGATGCAGGAGGTGGTGGCCTGCGCGCACCGGCATCCGCCGCATGGCCGCGGCACGGTCGGCATGGTGCAGGTGCACCCGAACAGCCGCAACGTGATCCCGGGCCGGGTCAAGTTCAGCATCGACCTGCGCAACGCGAGCGACGCGCTGTGCGACGCGATGGACGCCGACATCCGTGGCGTCGCGGCGAAGCTCGCCGCCGAGACCGGCCTGGCGATCGAGATCACGCAGGTCTCGGCCTACCCGGCGCAGCCCTTCCACGCCGACTGCGTCGACGCCGTCGCGCGCGCGGCGGCCCAGCTCGGCTACTCGAACATGCCGGCGGTCTCGGGCGCCGGCCACGACGCGGTCTACATGGCGCGGCTGGCGCCGGCGGGGATGATCTTCATCCCCTGCAAGGACGGCATCAGCCACAACGAGATCGAGGACGCCAAGCCCGAGCACATCACCGCCGGCGCCAACGTGTTGCTGCACGCGATGCTCGAGCGCGCCGGCGTCGCCGGTTAGCGCGGATCCTCGTCCAGCCAGCGCACCAGGTAGTAGAGCCGGAAGCCTTCGGACGAGCGCGAGGGCCCCATCACCTCGGCCGCGTGGCGCTGCTGCGCGGGGTCGGCGGCGCCCAGCGCGGCTTCGGCGCTGGCGACGACCTCGACGCAGTTCTCGGCGAAGCGCTTGCGGCTGCCACGGCGTGCGCTGACCACCGCCCACTGGCGGGCGATCAGCTGCGGCGCCTCGGCGTCGAGGTAGACCCCGCCCTTCATCGCGCGCCCCCTGTGCCGAGCAGCAGGCGCAGCTGGGCGCGCAGCGGTGCGAGCACG
>MEGM01000176.1:0-2991 GCA_001725505.1 Rubrivivax sp. SCN 70-15
CGCTCCAGCGTCGCCGCCGCGGCCGCATCGCCGCGCGCGGCCGCGGCGACGATGGCCGGGCCGTCGAGCCGGCCGCCGGCGACGAGCGCGTGGTCGCGCGCCAGCCCCGGGCCGCTGACCAGGGTCTCGATGCAGCCGCGCCGGCCGCAGTAGCAGGCGGGCTGCGGGTCCTCGGCCTCGGCCCAGGGCAGCGGGTTGTGGCCCCATTCGCCGGCCAGGCCGTTCGGGCCGGCGAGCACGCGGCCGTGCACCGCGATGCCGGCACCGGTGCCGGTGCCGAGGATCACCGCGAAGACGACCTGCGCGCCCGCGCCCGCACCGTCGGTGGCCTCGGACAGGGCCAGGCAGTTGGCGTCGTTCGCGATCGCCACCGGCTGGCCGAGCAGGGCCTGCAGGTCGCGCTGCAGCGGCTGCGCGTTCAGGCACTCGGAGTTGCAGTTCTTCATCAGGCCGGCGGCCGTCGGCGTGCCCGGCGTGCCGATGCCGATGCTGAACGGGCCGTGGCCGGCGGCGCGCGCCGCGTCGACCAGGCCGCGCATCGACTGCAGCGTCTCGGCGTAGCGGCCGGCGGGCGTGGCGATGCGCCGGCGCCAGCGCTCGGCGCCGTCGGCGCCGAGCACGACGGCCTCGATCTTGGTGCCGCCGAGGTCGATGCCGAGCGCGTTCAACTCAGTGATCCTGGGCTGCGTACACCGCGCTCGACGCGTGAATCAACGGCAACCAAGCGGCCGCCGCGGAACCGGCTTCGCCGGGCCGCTGGCGGCGCCCCCTGGGGGGAGCGCCGAAGGCGCATCGGGGGGATTCATATGGCTTGGGTGCGTGCGATCAGCCAGGCCAGCGCGGCGCCGCCGACGCGCGGTGCGAGGCGCTCGCGCACCGTCGCATGGTAGGCGTTGAGCCAGGCGATCTCGTCGGCGCGCAGCAGCGAGCGCTCGATGCAGCGGGTGTCGATCGGGCACAGCGTCAGCGTCTCGAACTCGAGGAACTCGCCGAACTCGCCGTCGGTCGCCGCCGGCACGTTGAGCACCAGGTTCTCGATGCGCACGCCCCAGAGGCCGGGCCGGTACAGGCCGGGCTCGATCGAGGTGATCATGCCCGGCTCCATCGCCATCGTCGCGTCGGGGATCGCCTTGCTGATGCTCTGCGGGCCTTCGTGCACGTTGAGGAAGTAGCCCACGCCGTGGCCGGTGCCGTGGCCGAACTCCAGGCCCTCGGCCCACAGCGGCGCGCGCGCGAGGCTGTCGAGCATCGGGCTCGAGGTGCCGCGCGGAAAGCGCGCGCGCGACAGGTTCATCGTGCCCTTGAGCACCAGCGTGTAGTCGCGCTTCATCGCCGCCGTCGGCGCACCGATCGGCCAGACGCGCGTGATGTCGGTCGTGCCGCCGAGGTACTGGCCGCCGCTGTCGATGAGCAGCAGGCTGCCTTCGCCGGGCCGTACCTCGATCACCGCGTGCGACTCTTCGGTGGCGCGGTAATGCGGCATGGCGCCGTTGGCGGCGAAGCCGGCGATGGTGTTGAACGACAGACCGACGAAGCCGCTGCGCTTCGCGCGCTCGGCCGTGAGCCTCTCGTCGACGCTCAGCTCGGTGAGGCGCTCGCCGCGCGCCAGCGCGGCCTCGAACCAGGCGTAGAACTCGCACATCGCGGCGCCGTCCTCGGCCATCGCCTCGCGCACGAAGCCGGCTTCGGCCGCGCTCTTGCGGCTCTTCGCCAGCGTGCTCGGGTTGATCGCCTCGACCACCCGCACGCCCGCGGCGACGCGCTCGCGCAGGCCGAGCGTGATGCGCTTGGGGTCCACCAGCAGCACGCTGCCTTCACGCAGCGCCGCGAGCGCGCCGCTGGCGTCGGCGTAAGGCGCCAGGCGCAGGCCGTCGGCGCCGAGCTCGCGCTCGAGCGCGGCGGCTATCTTGCCGGCGCCGACGAAGAGCGTGCCGCCGCCCGTGTCGAGCAGCAGGTGGGCCAGGAACACCGGGTTGTAGGGGACGTCGCTGCCGCGCAGGTTCGTGATCCACGCGATGTCGTCGACGGTCGAGACGAAGTGATGCGTCGCGCCGTGGCGCGCCATCGCATCGCGCAGCGCCGCCAGCTTGTCGCGCCGCGTGGTCGCCGCCTGCGGCGCGCGGTGTTCGTAGACCGGCTGCACCGGCAGCGCCGGGCGGTCGGGCCAGATCGCGGCCAGCAGGTCGAGGTCGGTGCGCAGGTGCACGCCGGCGGCGTCGAGCGCGCTGCGCAATGCCTTGGCCGCGGCCAGGCCGAGCACCTGGCCGTCGACCGCCACCGTCGCACCGGCGGGGACGTTCTGCGCCAGCCAGTCGACGTGCAGCGACGAGTTGCCGGTCGGGATCCTGACGAGATCGATGCCGCTGCCGTCGAGCTCGGCCTCGGCCTGCACCCAGTAGCGGCTGTCGGCGAACAGCGCCGCGCGGTCGACCGCGACGACCAGCGTGCCCATCGAGCCGGTGAAGCCCGACAACCACTGCCGTCCCTGCCAGCGCTCGGGCAGGTATTCGCTCAGGTGCGGGTCGGCCGAGGGCACGAGCAGCGCGTGCACGCCCTCGCGCGCCAGCACCTCGCGCAGCTGGCTCAGGCGCAGGCGGATCGGGGAGGTGCGGGTGTCCATGGCGGGCGCCTTCGGTCGCGGGAGGAGGCCGGATTTTAGGTGGCGCCGCCCGGGGCTGCCGGCGCGGCCGCCGCGCCGGCCGCGGCCTGCGCGATCAGCCGCGCGCGCACCAGCTGCAGATGGCTGCGCAGCTCGTACAGCTCGTGCGCGTAGGCCAGTGGCACGCCGATGCGTTCGATCTGCGCCTCGACGCGCTCCAGCTCGGCGAGCAGACGGGTCAGGTCGGTGCCCGGCTGCACGAGTTCGTGCTCGACCGCGCGCAGGTGCGCGTACCAGCGGAACACGCGCGAGCGCAGGCGCAGCTCGACCAGCGGCGGCAGCACGCGCGACAGCGGCAGCAGCGCGGCCAGCAGCGGCAGCAGCACGATCCA
>MEGM01000176.1:2999-13854 GCA_001725505.1 Rubrivivax sp. SCN 70-15
GTCGACGAAGTTCGCGAGCCAGAACGGCAGCACGCGCTGCAGCCAGGGCGGGCCGCTGCGGTAGTAGCGCTCGGCCTCGGGCGCGAGCGTGAAGCCCGGCGTGTCCGGGTTCGGGAACTCGCCGCGGCGCGCGAACCAGCCCGGCTCGCCGTGCACCTGCTGCGCCGCCTGCACGAGCAGTTGCACCAGCGCCGGGTGCAGGTCGGCGCGGGCGACGAGCTGCGCGGTCGCGGCCATCAGGTGCAGGTCCTGCGCCGGCCGGTCGGCGGCGAAGTCGATCACGCCGCGCGGCAGCACGAGCGGGCGCAGGAAGGGGAAGCGGCGCGCGTAGGCCTCGGCCTGGACGAAGTCGAACAGGCGCACGCCGGGCGTGCTGAGCAGGTACTGCACCAGCGGCGCGTCGGCCGCCGACACCAGCGCCAGCGCATCGACGCGGCCCTGCACCAGGTCGACGACGCTGTTGACGAGGAGCGGGTCACCGGGCAGCAGCGTCGAGGCCGGCAGCCCGCTGGCGGCGGCGAGCTCGCGAAACAGCGGCCCCGAGCCGCCGCCGGGCGGGCCGGTGGCGATGCGCCAGCCGGCGAGCTGCGCCAGCCGCGTCGGCGTCACGCCCTTGAGGTGGCGGCGCGCGCTGTCGTCGCGGTAGAACAGCCACAGCGGCTCGTAGGCCACGCTGCCCAGCGAGACCAGCGCCGGCGCGTCGGCGGACGGCGGGTCCTCGATGCCGCCCTGCACGAACGCGACCTGGACGCCCGAGCCGGGCGCGCGCAGCAGGGCCAGGTTCTCGCCCGCGCCCTGCGTCGGCCGCAGCTCGAGCGTGACGCCGTTGGCGCGCAGCAGCGGCAGGTAATGCTTGGCGAACTCGGCGTAGGCGCTCTGCGCCGGGCCGGTGGCCATCACGATGCGCTTGACCGGCGTCGGGTCGAGGACGCGGTAGCCGAGAACGAGCACCGCGGCCAGCGCGAGCAGCAGCAGCCCGACGGCGAGCGGCCCGGCGGTGACGAGCGTGTCGCGCCAGTGGCGGCGCACGTGGGGCGGGGTGGGCGCAGCGGGTGGCATGCGGGGCACGATAGCGCAGCCCCGGGATCCCATTCACAAGTCGGTGCGCAGCTTCCAGATCTCGGGGAACAGCACCGTGTCGAGCATCTTGCGCAGGTAGCCGACGCCGTTGGTGCCGCCGGTGCCGCGCTTGAAGCCGATCACGCGCTCGACCGTCGTCACGTGGCGGAAGCGCCAGAGGCGGAACGCGTCCTCGAGGTCGGTGAGCTCCTCGCCGAGCTGGTACAGGTCCCAATGCGTCTCGGGCGCGCGGTAGACGGCGAGCCAGGCGGCTTCGACCTCGTCGCTGCTCGCGTAGGGTTGGGTCCAGTCGCGCTCGACGCGGCTCGCCGGCACCGGCAGGCCGCGGCGCGCGAGCAGGCGCAGGGCCTCGTCGTAGAGCGACGGCGCGCGCCATGCTGCCTCGACCTGCGCGAGCCGGTCGGGGCGGTGGGCATGGGGCTTGAGCATCGCCGCGTTCTTGTTGCCCAGGCTGAACTCGATGCAGCGGTACTGCCAGCTCTGGAAGCCGCTGCTGTTGGCCAAGTAGGGGCGGATCGCGCTGTACTCGGGCGGCGTCATCGTCGCGAGCACGTCCCAGGCGTGGACGAGCTGCTCCATGATCTTCGAGACGCGCGCGAGCATCTTGAACGCAGCCGAGAGCCGGTCCGCCGCGACCGCCGCGATCGCCGCGTGCAGCTCGTGCAGCATCAGCTTCATCCACAGCTCGCTGGTCTGGTGCTGGACGATGAACAGCATCTCGTTGTGGTCGGGCGAGAGCGGGTGCTGGGCGCTCAGCACCGCGTCCAGATGCAGGTAGTCGCCGTAGCTCATCTCGGTGCTGAAGTCGACGAGCGCGCCGTCGGCATTGCGCTCGGCGCGCGCCGGCGCGCCCTGGGGTTCGGTGTTCATGTGACGGCGGAGCGTTGGTTGAATTCGGGGCGGCGCCATTCGCCGCTCGCGAGCACCTGCTGCAGGTGCCCGGCGGCATCGAAGACGTCGACGAAGCGCAGATACAGCGGCGTGAAGCCGAAGCGCAGGATGTCGGGCGCGCGGAAGTCGCCGATCACGCCGCGCGCGATCAGCGCCTGCATCACCGGGTAGCCGATCTCGGGGTGGGCGAAGCAGACCTGGCTGCCGCGCAGCGCGTCGTCGCGCGGCGAAACCCTCGTGAGCTGCGGGCAGCGCGCCTCGACGAGCTCGGCGAACAGCCGTGTCAGCGCGAGCGACTTGGCGCGCAGCGCGGCCATGCCGCCATGGGCCTCGGCGGCGAGCACGGTGTCGACGCCGCACTCCAGCGCCGCCAGCGGCAGCACCGGCGGCGTGCCGGCGAGGTAGCGCGAGATGCCGGCGGCGGGCCGGTAGCCGGGCGTGAATTCGAACGGCGATGCGTGCCCCATCCAGCCGGCAAGCGGCTGCCAGAAGCGGTCGGAATGGTCCGGATGCACCCAGACGAAGGCGGGCGCACCGGGTCCGCCGTTGAGGTACTTGTAGCCGCAGCCGACGGCGAAGTCGGCGCGCGCCGCGTGCAGGTCGACCGGCACCGCGCCGGCCGAGTGCGCCAGGTCCCACAGCGCCAATGCGCCGGCCTCGTGCGCCGCATGCGTGAGCGCCGCCATGTCGTGCATCCGGCCGCTGCGGTAGTTCACGTGCGTGAGCATCAGCACCGCGACGCGGTGGTCGAGCCGGGCCGGGATCTCGTCGGCGTCGGCGAGAACGAGTTCGAAGCCGCGCTCGCGCGCCAGCGCCTCGGCGATGTAGAGGTCGGTCGGGAAGTTGCTGCGCTCGGAGAGGATCACGCGGCGCTGCGCCGATTCCTCCTGCGCGATCGAGAGCGCCGCGCTCAGCACCTTGAACAGGTTCACCGAGGTCGAGTCGGCCACCACCAGCTCGCCCGCGCGCGCACCGACCAGGAGCGCGATCTTGTCGCCGACGCGCTGCGGCAGCGTGATCCAGCCGGCCGTGTTCCAGCTCCGGATCAGGTCGCGGCCCCATTCTTCCGTCACCACCTGCTGCACGCGCGCCGCGGTGGCCTTCGGCAGCACGCCGAGCGAATTGCCGTCGAGGTAGATCACGCCGTCGGGCAGTGCGAACTGGTCGCGCAGCGGCGCCAGCGGGTCGGCGGCGTCGAGCGCCAGGGCGTCGTCTCTCGTCATCTCAGTGGCTCCGGCGGGCTCGGCCCGCGTTGTGTCTCGATCCCCTCGGGGTCCTCGTGCCTGACCGCTTTCGACGGCGGAGCGGCCGTTCGTCCTGCCAATCTGGCGTGCAGGCATAGGTGCGAGATCGGGCCGCCGGGGCGCGCTGCTCCGCTCATGTCCCCCGCGCCGGGCTTTGCCCGGCGCTCCTCCTTTACTTCGCTGCGCAGCACGCCCCACCGTCCCGATCGGACACTGCGGCGGCGGGGCACCGCTTGCACGCCACCGTCGGTGGCAGCCAAGGGCGGCGGGTGGCCGGCGCAGCGAAGTAAAGGAGGAGGGCTGGGCGCCGCCCAGCCCGGGGGACATGAGCGGAGCCGGCCACCCGGCGACCTTGGCTTGCGCAGGTGCAGCGCGAACGGCCGCTCCGCGCCGCATACGTTCACCAGCGCGTCGGTCATCGCAGCTCCCTCAGCACCGCGCGCACCGGCGAGGCGTCGGCGGTGGTCAGCTTCAAGGGCAGGGCGATCAGTTCGTAGTCGCCTTCGGGGACCTCGTCGAGCACCAGGTTCTCGAGCACACGCAGGTCGCGCCGGCGAATCACCTGGTGGCTGTCCAGGGTCTTGCTCGCGGCCGGGTCGATGCTCGCGGTGTCGATGCCGATCAGCGTCACCCCACGGTCGGCCAGGCGCTCGACGGTCTCGGGTGCGAAGGCGGCGAGGTCCGGGTCCCAGCGGTCGACCGGCGCGCGGCGGTAGGTGCGCACGAGCACGCGCGGCGGCAGGTCGGCGAGCGCATGGCTCAGGTGCTCCCAGCGGACGAGGGGCCGGGCATCGAGCGCATGGATCACGCGGCAGCGGCCGAGGTAGGGCGCGAGGTCCAGCGCGCCGATCGCGGCGCCGTCGGCGTCGTAGTGCAGCGGCGCGTCGGCATGGGCGCCGGTGTGTGGCGACAGCGTCAGCGTGCTCACGTTGACCGGGCAGCCGGGGGCCATGCGCGCGGCCCAGACGCTGGCAAACGGCGCATCGCCCGGGAACACCGGCGCGCCGGCGTGCACGGGGGGCGAGATATCCCACAGGCGCAGCGACATGGCGGCGATGATAGTCGCGCCGCCTCCGAAATAGTTGACAACTAAACTATCGCGCCGAAGAATGGCCTGCATGCGCAGCCCCGACCCTGCCCCCGGCGAGCGATTCGACAGCTTTGCGCGCGACCACCTGCCGCCGCCCGAGGCGCAGCCCGAGTTCCTGTTCGAACGGCCCGAGCTGCAGTTCCCGGCGCGCCTGAACTGCGCCACCGAACTGCTCGACCGCTGGGTCGAGCGCGGCCAGGGCGGGCGCATGTGCATCCAGGGGGCGGCGCAGCGCTGGACCTACGCCGAGCTGCAGGCGCAGGCGAACCGCATCGCGCGCGTGCTGGTCGACGAGCTCGGCCTCGTGCCGGGCAACCGCGTGCTGCTGCGCGGCGCCAATTCGCCGATGCTCGCGGCCTGCTGGTTCGCGGTCGTCAAGGCGGGCGGCATCGCGGTCGGCAGCATGCCGCTGCTGCGCGCGCGCGAGCTGACGCAGATCGTCGTCAAGGCGCAGGTCACGCATGCGCTGTGCGACGCCGGCCTCGCGGCCGAGCTCGACGCCGCGCGGCCCGACTGCCCGACGCTGCACCAGGTGCTGCACTTCGGCGGCGAGCTCGAGGCGCGCGCGGCGGCGCAGCCGGCGCGTTTCGACAACGTCGACACCGCGGCCGACGACACCTGCCTGATCGCGTTCACCTCGGGCACCACCGGCGTGCCCAAGGGCACGATGCATTTCCACCGCGACGTGATGGCGGCCTGCGCCTGCTGGCCGCCGCACGTGCTGCGCGCGAGGCCGGACGACGTCTTCATCGGCAGCCCGCCGCTGGCGTTCACCTTCGGGCTGGGCGGGCTGCTGCTGTTCCCGCTGTCGATCGGTGCGTCGGCGGCGCTCGTCGAGCGCGCGTCGCCCGACGCGCTGCTGCCGGCGATCGCGCAGTACCGCGCGAGCGTGCTGTTCACCGCGCCGACCTCGTACCGCGCGATGGCGCTGCAGCTCGCCGCGCACCCCGGCCAGCACGACCTGTCGTCGCTGCGCAAGTGCGTCTCGGCGGGCGAGGCGCTGCCGGCGGCGACGCGCACGCTGTGGAAGCAGGCGACCGGCATCGAGATCATCGACGGCATCGGCTCGACCGAGATGCTGCACATCTTCATCTCGGCCGACGAGGCGCACGCCCGGCCCGGCGCGACCGGGTTTGTGGTGCCCGGCTACCGCGCCGCGGTGCTCGGCGACGACGGGCGCGAACTGCCGCGCGGCCAGGTCGGACGGCTCGCGGTGAAGGGCCCGACCGGCTGCAAGTACCTCGACGATGCCCGTCAGGCCAACTACGTGCAGGGCGGCTGGAACCTCACCGGCGACGCCTACCGCATCGCCGAGGACGGCCAGTTCGAGTACCAGGCGCGCACCGACGACATGATCATCTCCGGCGGCTACAACATCGCCGGGCCGGAGGTCGAGTCGGCCTTGCTGCTGCACCCGGCGGTGGCCGAATGCGGCGTGGTCGGCTGGCCGGACGAGGCGCGCGGCCAGATCGTCAAGGCCTTCGTCGTGCTCAAGCCGGGCGAGGCCGCCGATGCGGCAATGGTGAAGACGCTGCAGGACTTCGTGAAGGCCACCGTCGCGCCCTACAAGTACCCGCGCGAGATCGAGTTCCGCGCCAGCCTGCCGCGCACCGAGACCGGCAAGCTGCAGCGCTTCCGGCTGCGCGCGCCGTGATGCCGTTCCAGGCCACGCGCACGGTGCGCTTCTCGGACTGCGACCCGGCCGGCATCGTCTTCTTCCCGCAGTACCTGGTGATGCTGAACGGCTTCGTCGAGCAATGGTTCGACGAGGCGCTCGGCATCCGCTACGCGACGCTGATCGGCGCGCGCCGGCTCGGCCTGCCGACGGTGCGGCTCGAGGTCGATTTCACCGCGGTGAGCCGGCATGGCGACCTGCTTCGCCTGCAGCTCGAGGTCGAGAAGCTCGGCCGCAGCTCGCTCGTGCTGCGCCACGAAGTCCGCGCCGCCGATGCCGGCGACGAGCTGCGCCTGCGTGCGCGCCAGGTGCTCGTCTGCACCTCGCTCGCCAGCCATCGCGTGCAGGCGCTGCCCGACGACGTGCGCGCGGCGATCCAGGCCCTGGAGTCCCATTGATGAAGATACTTCAGCCCCCCGGCTGGGCCGCGCCGCGCGGCTACGTCAACGGCGTCGCTGCGCCCGGCACGCCGGTGTTCGTCGCCGGCCAGATCGGCTGGAACGGCCAGTGCCAATGGGAGAGCGACGACCTCGTCGCGCAGGTGCGCCAGGCCTTGCTCAACGTGCGCGCGGTGCTCGCCGAGGCCGGTGCGCGGCCCGAGCACGTCGTGCGCATGACCTGGTATCTCGTCGACCGGCGCGAGTACCTCGCGCGCGCGAAGGAGATCGGTGCCGTCTACCGCGACGTCATCGGCAGCTACGCGGTCGCGATGACGGCGGTGCAGGTCGCAGCGCTGATCGAGGAGCGCGCGAAGGTCGAGATCGAGGTCACCGCGGTGCTGCCCTGACGGGCCGCGGCGCGCTCAGGCGCGCACCACGGTCACGGTGCATTCGGACTGCGCGACGACCTGCGAGCTGACGCTGCCCAGGAAGCGGCGCAGCGTCGACGCACCGCGCGCGCCCATCACGATGTGGTCGACCTGGTTGCGCGCGGCGAACTCGACGATCGCAGCCGCCGGGTCGGGCGCCTCGAGCACGTGGAAGGTGAGCCGGCCGTCGCCGAGGGCGAGCGCCTTGCTGATCGGGCGCGCCCAGTGCTTCAGGCCGACGAGCTGCGCGACATGGCGGCTCTGGCCCGCGTCGTCGAGCTTCTCGTCGATGCCCAGCCGTGCGGTCTTCATCACGCTGACGCAGGCCAGGCGCGCGCCGGGCTCGGTGACCATGATCCGGCGCACCGTCTCGCGCAGCTGCTCGAGCAGCCCGGCCGCGGCGTGGTCGACGTCGACCGCAGCGAGGATGATCGGGCTCTTCATCAGCTGGCTCACCGCGCCCAGCGGAGCGTCGCTGCGGGCCTCGGCGCCGAGCGCGAAGAACCAGCGCTTGAAGGTCTTCAGCGCGCCGCTCTGGCGGCTGCGCTCGGCGCGCGCGGTGAGCGCCACTTGGCCCGGGTTCTGCAGGTCCAGCGCGAGCTGCGCCGCGCTCTGGTAGCGGCGCTCGGGCCTGACCTCCAGGCATTTCAGGATCACCTCCTGCAGCCAGGGTGGACAGTCGGGGCGCAGCGCGCGCGGCGGCACCGGGTCGACGTAGAGCCGGCGGCGCAGCCCGCGCACGCTGTTCGGGGCGCCGAACGGGCGCGCGCCGGTGACGAAGTGGTAGAGCATCACGCCGAGCGCGAACAGGTCGCTGCGCGGGTCGTTGCGGATGAACTGCACCTGCTCGGGCGACATGTACGGGCCGGTGCCCATCGGCAGCGTGAACTCCTCCTCGAGCAGGTCGGGCAGCTGGTCGTGGCGCGACAAGCCGAAGTCCACCAGCACCGCAGTTCCGTCGGGGCGGAACATGATGTTGCTCGGCTTGACGTCCAGGTGCACCAGGTGCTGGCGGTGCAGGTCGTGCAGCGCGGTCGCGACGCGCGAGCCGATCTCGATGACCTCGTCGATCGGCAGCGGCGCGGCGGTAGGGCTGGCGCGTGAAGTCGCCGCGGGCGACGAACTTCGGCACGTGCGGGCCGCTCAGTGCCGGCAGCAGCATCTGCTCGACCTCGTAGCCGACGATCGTCGCCGGGTCCTCGCCGCCCTTGATGCGCGGCACCTTCATGATGAGCGGCATCGCGTCGGCACCGTCGCCTTCGTGCGTGACGCTCCACAGATGCGCCATGCCGCCCTGGTGCAGCCGCTCGCCGAGGCGAAAGCCGTCGATCACCTGGCCGGCGGCGAGCGCAGGCGGTGCGGCGGACGCGGGCTCATTCGCCATCGATCAGCCTCTCGGCCAGGCGCTGCGGCAGCTGCGCGGCGCGGATCTTGGCGCCGGCGCTCTCGGTGTCGTAGGGCACGCGCCAGTAGGTCAGCTCGCTGCGCTGGTCGTCGAAGACCGCGTAGCAGGCGGCCGGGTCGCCGTCGCGCGGCTGGCCGGCCGAGCCCGGGATCACCAGCCACTGGCGCAGGCCGTTGAGCGGGATCGTCACGCCGGGCACGGGCAGGAATTCGCCCGCCTTGCCGACCGCCGACAGGTGGTACAGGTGCGGCTCGTGCATGTGGCCGCAGAAGGTCAGGCGCCGGTTCGTCGCATGCAGGCTGCGCACCGCGTCGGTCCGGCCCTGAACGTACTCCCAGTCGGCGGGCGCCCAGGCGTTCGCGTGCACGTAGAGCGCGTCGCCCTCCTCGTGCGTGAGCGGCAGCGACGCGAGGAAGTCGAGCTGCGTGGGCGTGAGCCGCGCGCGCGTCCATTCGACCACGTAGCGCGGGTCGGGGCGCATCGACGGCAGCGGCCCGCGCACGACGGCGGCGTCGTGGTTGCCGAGGACCGCGATCGCACCGCGCGCGACGAGTTCGCGCGCGCGGTCGACGACCCAGCCGGGGTCGGCGCCGTAGCCGACGAAGTCGCCGAGCAGCGCGTAGCGATCGACACGCTGCGCGGCGGCATGGTCGAGCACGGCCTGCACCGCTTCGCGGTTGGCGTGCAGGTCGGTCAGGATCGCGATTCGGCTCACGGCCCGAGGGTAGCGCGTCGCGCTGACGGCCGGCCAACAAGCGGCGGATGCCAGTCCTGCGTGCCGGGCCTCACATCACGGCGCCGAGCTGCCAGGGCACGAATTCGCTCTGCCCGTAGCCATGGCCTTCGCTCTTCGTCCTGCGTCCCGACGCGGTGGCGAGCATGAGCCGGAAGATGCGCTCGCCGGCTTCGTCGACCGTCTCGAGACCGTCGACGATGCCACCGCAGTCGAGATCGATGTCGTCCTGCTGCGCCGTCCACAGCGCGGTGTTGGTCGAGAACTTGAGCGACGGGCTGGGCGCGCAGCCGTAGGCCGAGCCGCGGCCGGTGGTGAAGCAGATCAGGTTCGCGCCGCCGGCCACCTGGCCGGTGGCCGAGACCGGGTCGTAGCCCGGCGTGTCCATGAAGACGACGCCGCGCGCGGCGACGGCCTCGGCAAACTCGACGACGTCGACCAGATTCGTCGTGCCGCTCTTCGCGATCGCGCCCAGGCTCTTTTCCAGGATCGTCGTCAGCCCGCCGGCCTTGTTGCCGGCCGAGGGGTTGTTGTCCATGCGCATACCGTTGCGCGCGGTATAGGCCTCCCACCAGGCGATGCGCGCGAGCAGCTTGTCGGCGACCTCGCGGCTCACCGCACGACGCGTCAGCAGGTGCTCGCCACCGTAGATCTCGGGCGTCTCGGACAGGATCGCGGCGCCGCCGTGGCGAACCAGGCGGTCGACCGCCGCGCCGAGCGCCGGGTTGGCGCTGATGCCGGAGTAGCCGTCGCTGCCGCCACATTGCAGGCCCACCGTCAGATGGCGCGCCGGCACCGGCTCGCGCCGGACGCGGTTCGCCTCGGGCAGCATCGCCTTGACGATCTCGACGCCGCGCGCGGTGCCGCCGCTGTCCTGGATGCTGAAGGTGGCCAGGCGCGCGCCTTCTTGCAGCCCTTCCTGCGCGATCAGGCCCTGGATCTGGTTCGTCTCGCAGCCCAGCCCGACTACGAGCACGGCGGCGAAGTTCGGATGGCGCGCGTAGCCGCCCAGCGTGCGGCGCAGCACGCGCAGTTCCTCGCCGTCGCTCGCGGTCGCGCAGCCCATGCCATGCGTCAGCGCGACGACACCGTCGACGTTCGGGTAGCCGGCGAGCGGGTCGGCTCGGCCGTCGCCCGGCGGCGGGCGGCGGAAATGGTCGGCGATCGCGCGCGCCGCGGTCGCGGAGCAGTTCACCGAGGTCAGCACGCCGATGTAGTTGCGCGTCGCGATGCGGCCGTCGGCGCGCACGATGCCGTCGAACGTGGCGGGCGCGGCGACGTAGGCGGTCGGCTGCACGCCTGCCCCGGGTTCGTGCGCGCGCGCGAAGTCGCTGAACGCCAGGTTGTGCGTGTGCACGTGCTGGCCGGGCGCGATGCGTTGCGTCGCGGTGCCGATGATCTGGTCGTAGCGCCGCACCGGCTCGCCGGCGGCGATGGCACGCGTCGCTACCTTGTGCCCCGGCGGCACCAGGCCGGCCACGGTGACGGCTTCGCCTTCGAGCACGGTGCCGCCGACGAGCTGGCGGCGCGCGATGACGACGTTGTCGTTCGGGTGGATGCGGATGTGAGGGTTCATCTCATGGGTTCCATCGACCCGGACCGTTCCGGAGGGTGGGGGTGCCACGGCGGCCGTCGATTCTCGGCTTGGAGCCCGAAGCGGCCGTCTGGGGTCCGCGCATGCGAACACCGCTGCGGCAGGTCGCCGGCGGCACCCGCGTTCTCCGGGCCTCGCTCGCGGGGCAGCGCCTGGGCAGGCTTGTCCCGGCGGCTTCAACACCGCCGTCTTCGTGCTCACGCCCTGGCGACCGCGAATGGGCCCTGCGCTCGCGGGTACCCCCACCGCCCAGCGAGTCCGTCGGTGGCGTGCCTCGAGGGGGCGGCCCTCGGTGCTGGCAGGAGACGGTGGTCCGGGGGTGCGGGCGCAGCGAC
>MEGM01000177.1:0-8810 GCA_001725505.1 Rubrivivax sp. SCN 70-15
CGGTGCTGGCGGCGCGCGCCGCGCTCGCCGCCGGGGCCGGGCGCGTCTTTGTGGGCCTGCTCGACGCCACGGCCTCGACACTCGACCCGCTGCGGCCCGAGCTGATGTTCAGGCCGCGCTGGTGGACGGCAACGCCGACGGTGATCGCTGCGACGACCGTGGTCTGCGGCTGCGGCGGCGGCGACGCGGTGCGCGCGGCGCTGCCACCGCTGCTGAGCCATGCCGCACGGCTGCTGCTCGACGCCGACGCGCTGAACGCCATCGCGCTCGACACCGGGCTGCAGCGGCTGCTCGAGGCGCGCCGCGCGCGCGGCCTGGACACCGTGCTGACGCCGCACCCGCTGGAGGCCGCGCGGCTGCTCGCCTGCACCGCCGCCGAGGTGCAGGCCGATCGGCTCGCGGCGGCGCAGCGACTGGCCGACCGCTTCGGTGCAACCGTGGTGCTCAAGGGCTCGGGCAGCATCGTCGCGACTCCCGCGCGGCTGCCGGCCGTCAACGCGAGCGGCAATGCCTTGCTCGCGACGGCCGGCACCGGCGACGTGCTCGCCGGCTGGATCGGCGGGCTCTGGGCACAAGGTGGCGACGGCGCCGCCGCGGCGCGCGCCGGCGTCTGGTGGCACGGCCACGCGGCCGACCTTGCCGCGCAATCCGGACAGCGCACGCCGCTGCTGGCCGCGGACCTGATCGACGCGATGGGCCGGCGCTGACCGGCGCCTTCAGCGCTGGAGGATCGCTGGCGTCGCCTTCAGCGCCATGTTCCGCCGTCCGGCGCCTTCAGCGCCACGCTCCCACGTCCGGCGCCTTCAGCGCCGGGTGCGCGCCCGCGGCGCGGTCTTGCGCGCCCCGGGCTTGCGCGAGCCCTTGGCCGAGGCCGCCTTGCGGTCGCGCGCCGCGGCCTTGACGGCGCGGTCGGCGTCGCGCACCGCAGCCAGCTCCTCGACCGCGCTGCCCGGCTTGGCGCGCTCGGGCCGGCCCTGCGCCAGCAGGCGCTCGCCCTCGCCTTCGCGCACCATCCGGAAGTCGATCCTGCGGCCGTCCAGGTCGACCCGGCTGACCTGGACGCGCACGCGCGCGCCGACCGTGTAGCGCACGCCGCTGCGCTCGCCGCGCAGCTCCTGGCGCACTTCGTCGAAGCGGTAGTACTCGCCGCCGAGTTCGGTGATGTGCACGAGACCGTCGACGTAGAGCGCGTCCAGCGTCACGAACAGGCCGAAGCTGGTGACCGCGCTGACGGTGCCCGAGAACTCCTCGCCGAGGTGCTCGCGCATGTAGCGGCATTTGAGCCAGGCCTCGACGTCGCGCGAGGCTTCGTCGGCGCGGCGCTCGTTCGCGCTGCAATGCGCGCCGGCCGCCTCCCAGGCCATCATCTCCTGCGACAGCGGCTTGGTCGCACGTTGCGGCATGCGTCCGCCCTTGCGCACCTCGGGCACGCGCGTGCGGTCGCTCAGGCTCAGGTGGTAGCGACGCTCGCCGAGCAGGGCCTTGATCACGCGGTGCACGAGCAGGTCCGGGTAGCGCCGGATCGGGCTCGTGAAGTGCGTGTAGGCGTCGTAGGCGAGGCCGAAATGGCCGGCGTTGCTGGCGGTGTAGATCGCCTGCTGCATCGAGCGCAGCAGCATCGTGTGGATCTGCTGCGCGTCGACGCGGCCCTGCACCGCCTGCGAGATCGCCTGCATCTCGGCCGGGGTCGGCTCGTCGCTCAGGTGCAGGCCCAGGCCGAGCGCCTTCAGGTAGCTCTGCAATGCCAGGCGCTTTTCCGGCGTCGGGCCCTCGTGCACGCGGTACAGCGAAGGGTGCTCGGCACCCTGGATGAAGTCCGCCGCGCAGACGTTTGCAGCGAGCATCGCCTCCTCGATGAGCCGGTGCGCCTCGGTGCGCAGACGCGGCACGATGCGCTCGATGCGGCCGTTCTCGTCGCAGACGATCTGCGTCTCGACGGTGTCGAAGTCCACCGCGCCACGCATCGCGCGTTGCTTGAGCAGCGCGCGGTAGACCTCGTGCAGGTTCAGCAGGTGCGGCACCAGGTCGCGGCGCCGCTCGGCCTCGGGCCCGCGCGTGTTGGCCAGCACCGCGGCAACCTCGGTGTAGGTCAGCCTGGCGTGCGAGCGGATCACGGCCGGGAAGAACTGGTACGCGTCGAGCGCGCCGTCGGTGCCGACGAGCATGTCGCAGACCATCGCGAGCCGGTCTTCGTCGGGGTTCAGCGAGCACAGCCCGTTCGACAGCTTCTCCGGCAGCATCGGGATCACGCGGCGCGGGAAATAGACCGAGGTCGCGCGCTCGTAGGCGTCCTCGTCGATCGGCTCGCCCGGCTTGACGTAGTGGCTGACGTCGGCGATCGCGACCACCAGCCGCCAGCCTTCGAACAGCGTCTTGCCGCGCCCGCGCTTGAACGGCTCGCAGTAGACGGCGTCGTCGAAGTCGCGCGCGTCCTCGCCGTCGATCGTCACCAGCGGCACGTCGGTCAGATCGATGCGCTGCCTGCGGTCGGCAGCGCGGATGCGCTCGGGCAGCGCCGCGGCCTGCGCCAGCGTCTCGGGACTGAAGCGGTGCGGCACCTCGTACTTGCGCACCGCGATCTCGATCTCCATGCCAGGGTCGTCGATCTCGCCCAGTACCTCGGCGACGCGGCCGACCGGCTGCGAATGCAGCGACGGCGGCTCGGTCAGCTCGACCGAGACGACCTGCCCGACCGCGGCGCTCGCGGTCGCGTTCTTCGGGATCAGGATGTCCTGGCCGTAGCGGCGGTCTTCGGGCGCGACGATCCATTGCCCGCCCTCGTGCAGCAGTCGGCCGATGATCGGCGTCTTGCGGCGTTCGAGGATGTCGAGCACCCGGCCCTCGGGCCGGCCCTTGCGGTCGTAGCGGACGATGCGCACGCGCACCCGGTCGCGGTGCAGCACCGAGCGCATTTCCTGCGGCGCGATGTAGATCGTCGGCTCGCCGTCGTCGCGCACGACGAAGCCGTGGCCGTCGCGATGCCCTTCGACGCGGCCCTCGACCTCACCTTGCGGGCCTGCGTCGCTTGAAGCAGCTTTTTCTTTGATGATAGAATCCTTAGTTCCTGAGAGCCCAGGTGGCGGAATTGGTAGACGCACTAGTTTCAGGTACTAGCGCTTAACGGCGTGGGGGTTCGAGTCCCTTCCTGGGCACCAAAATGATAAAGGCCGGCACGCGAGTGCCGGCCTTTTGTTTGGGTGCTGCGTCGGCGCCTTGCTCAGACCGCGAACTTCTTCGCCAGGCCCTCGGGCCGCAGGTTGTCGTACTCCTCGAACGGCTGGTGGATCCACGGGCTGGTCGGAAGCGACTCGACGAAGTAGTCGGGCGTGTAGGTGGAGACGCCCTTGACCCAGATCACCGCCGCGCGCAGCTCGGCGATCGACGGCATGCCGCGCAGCCGGTCGACGACGGCGCGCAGCGTGACCCCGGTGTCGGCCAGGTCGTCGACGAGCAGCACGCGGCCGGCGAGCTCGCCCTTGGGCATCGTGATGTACTTGGCCAGATCGAGCCGGCCCTGGATCGTGCCCGCCTCGGCACGGTACGAGCTCGTCGACATGATCGCCAGCGGCTTGTCGAAGACGCGCGAGAGGATGTCGCCCGGCCTCATGCCGCCGCGCGCCAGGCACAGGATCTGGTCGAACTCCCAGCCCGATGCATGCACCTTCAGCGCCAGCCGCTCGGTGAGCATGTGGTACTCGTCCCAGGACACGTAAAGGTGCTTGCCGTCGTCGGTGAGCATGGGGCTTCCTTGGCTGGAGGGGTTGGGCGCGCTCAGGCCCGGAACGGGTGGCGCAACAGGATGGTGTGCACGCGGTCGGGGCCGGTCGAGACCATGTCGATCGGCGCGCCGATCAGCGCCTGCATGCGCTCGAGATAGCGGCGCGCATTGGCGGGCAGCTGCTCCCAGTTCGTCAGGCCGGCAGTGCTCTCGCTCCAGCCCGGCAGCGTCTCGTAGACCGGCACGCATTCGGCGATCTCGTCGGCGTCCAGCGGCAGGATGTCGATCTCGCGCCCGTCCAGCTTGTAGCCGGTGCAGACCTTGATCTCGGGCAGGCCGTCGAGCACGTCGAGCTTCGTGATGCACAGGCCCGAGATGCCGTTGATGATGATCGAGCGCTTCAGCGCCGCGGCGTCGAGCCAGCCGCAGCGGCGTGCACGTCCGGTCACGGTACCGCGCTCCTGGCCGACGGTGGACAGGTGGTGGCCGACCGTTCCCGGTGCGTCGATCGGCAGTTCGGTCGGGAACGGCCCGCCGCCGACACGCGTCGTGTAGGCCTTGGTGATGCCCAGGATGTAGTGCAGCAGCCCCGGCCCCAGCCCCGAGCCTGCGGCCGCGTTGCCGGCGACGCAGTTGCTCGAGGTGACGTACGGGTAGGTGCCGTGGTCGATGTCCAGCAGCGTGCCTTGCGCGCCCTCGAAGAGCAGGTTCGCGCCGTCGCGGTGGGCGTTGAAGAGCCGGTAGCCGACATCGGCCATCAGCGGGCGCAGCTGCTCGGCGGCGCGCAGCGCGTCGTCGAGGATCGGCTGCAGCGTCAGCGCCTTGCCGCCGAGCACGCCGGTCAGCTCGGCGTTGCGCAGCTCGAGCAGTTCGCGCAACCGGGCCTCGAAGCGCTGCGGGTGCTTCAGGTCCTGCACGCGCAGCGCGCGCCGCGCGACCTTGTCCTCGTAGGCCGGGCCGATGCCCTTGCCGGTGGTGCCGATCTTGCCGCTGCCGCTCGATTCGCGGCGTGCCTCGCGCGCGCGGTCGATCTCGACGTGGAACGGCAGGATCAGCGGGCAGGATTCGCTCAGGAACAGGCGCGAACGCACGTCGACGCCGAGCGCCTCGATGCGCTCGATCTCGGCCAGCAGGTGCGCCGGGTCGACGACGACACCGTTGCCGATGTAGCAGGCCACGCCTTCGCGCATCACGCCCGACGGGATCAGCTGCAGCGCGGTCTTGCGCCCGTTGATCACCAGCGTGTGGCCGGCGTTGTGGCCGCCCTGGAAGCGCACCACGCCGCGCGCGTGATCGGTCAGCCAGTCGACGATCTTGCCCTTGCCTTCGTCGCCCCACTGAGTGCCGACGACCACGACGTTGCGGCCCACGGTCGGCCGGATGAGGTTTTGCATGTCTGGAGAGTCCTGGAGGGAATGGGCGGAAGTCAGGGAGCGGTCGGGTCGATCGCGCGCAGCACCCAGCGATCGCCGACGGCGACGAGCTCGCGGTCGCACTCGAAGGCCTGCGCCTCGACCTCGTGACCGGGCAGCACCGACAGCACCGTCTCGCCGGCCTCGCGCAGCCGGCGCACCGCGGCGCGCAGCGTCGGGCTCTCGCCCCAGGGGGCACGGATCGCCGGTGCGGGGGGCGAGACCGGCGCCCACATCGCGAGCGCCTTCAGGTCCAGGCTGAAGCCGACCGCCGGCCGCTTGCGCCCGAACACCGCGCCGACCTCGTCGTAGCGCCCGCCGCGCGCGAGCGCGTCGCTCGAGCCGCTGCCGTAGAGCGCGAAGCGCGGGCCGCTGTAGTACGCGTAGCCGCTCATGTCGGACAGGTCGAAGCCGATGTGCAGCCCCGGAAAGGACGATCGCAGATGGTTGGCGAGCCAGCCCAGTTGCTCGAGCGCGGCGCGCACCTCGGCGCGCGCCGGCAGCGCGTCGTGCGCTGCCGGCAGCACCTCGACGCCACCGTAAAGGCGGATCAGCGCGCGCAGCCCGCGCCGCGCCTCGTCGGGCAGGCCGGCGCTCAGACCCTCGAGCGCCGCAGCGTCCTTGTCCGACAGCGCGGCGACGATGTCCTGCAGCACCGCACCGTCGAGCGCGGCCCCGGCGAGCACGCCGCCGAGCACACGCGCGTCGGCCAGGTCGATCACCGGTTCGCCGGCCTGCGCAGCACCCAGGCAGTCGATCGCGAGCTCCATGACCTCGAGGTCCGCCTCGAGGCCGGCATGGCCGAAGATCTCGGCGCCGAACTGCAGCGGCTCGCGCGTCGCGTTCAGCCCGGCCGGCCGCGTGTGCAGCACCGGACCGCAGTAGCACAGCCGCGTCACGCCCTCGCGGTTGAGCAGGTGGGCGTCGATGCGCGCGGCCTGCGGCGTCGTGTCGGCGCGCACGCCGAGCATGCGGCCGCTGAGCTGGTCGACGAGCTTGAAGGTCCTGAGGTCGAGCTCGCGCCCGGTGCCCGACAGCAGCGACTCGAGATGCTCGAGCAGCGGCGGCATCACCAGCTCGAAACCGTAGCCGCGCGCACGGTCGAGCAAGGTGCGGCGCAATTCCTCGATGCGCCGCGCTTCGGCGGGCAGGACGTCGGCGATGTGCTCGGGCAGCAGCCAAGCGGACGACATGGAACAAGTCACCGGCGGTTAAAACGGGGATTGTACGGGGCCGGCGGCCTGCGCCGGCCGCTCGCGCGGGTCGTCAGAACCAGAGCAGCAGCAGGCCCGCGCCGATGATCATCGACAGCAGTCCGATGAAGCGGATCTGCCCGTCGGACATCGCGACCGCCCGGGCGAACACGGTGCGCCAGGTCGACGGACTCAGAAAGGGCAGCAGGCCTTCGAAGACCAGCATCAGCGCGAGCGCGCCGAAGAAGAGGTCCCCCATGGCCTCGCCCCGGCTACTTGCGCGGTTCCGGCATGCCGCGCATCGCGCGGAAGAACTCGCTGTTCGGATCGAGCACCATCACGTCGGACTTCGAGCGGAAGGTGTTCCGGTAGGCCTCGAGACTGCGGTAGAACTCGGCGAACTTGGGATCGCGGCCGAACGCGTCGGCGTAGATCGCCGAGGCCTTGGCGTCGCCCTCGCCCTTGATCTTCTGCGCGTCGCGGTAGGCCTCGGCGATGATCACCTCGCGCTGGCGGTCGGCGTCGGCGCGGATCTTCTCGCCCTCGGCGGCGCCCTGCGAGCGCAGTTCGTTGGCGACCTGCTTGCGCTCGGATTCCATGCGCCGGTAGACCGAGTCGGTGATGTCGGCGACGAAGTCGACGCGCTTGATCCGCACGTCGACGATCTCGATGCCGAAGGACTTGGCCTCGTCGGTGAGCCGGCTGCGCACGTCGTTCATGACCTGGTCGCGCTCGGTCGCGAGCACGCCGCGCACGTCGCGCTTCGTGATGACCTCGTTGAACGCCGCCTGAACCACCGGCGAGAGCCGGCTCTCGAGGTTGCGGATGTCGGTGCCGTTGTTGCGGATGAACTGGCGCGGGTCGACGATGCGCCACTTGACCAGCCAGTCGATGATCAGGCTCTTCTTCTCGGCGGTGAAGATCGGCCGCGTCTCGGGGCTGTCCATCGTCTGGATGCGCTTGTCGAGGAAGACGACGTTCTGGAACGGCGGCGGCAGCTTGAAGTTCAGCCCCGGCTGGGTGATGACTTCCTTGATCTCGCCCAGCGTATAGACGACGGCGAACTGGCGCTGGTCGACGATGAACATCGTCGAGGACGCGATCATCAGCGCGATCAGCGCGCCGACGACGATGAGTGCAATGCGGTTCATGGCGGGTGCGGCGCGCTCAGCGCCCCTCGCGGTCGCGCGAACGCGCGTCGTCGCGCGAACGGATGTCGTTGGCCGAGGTCTTGGCCTGCGGGTCGGTCGGTGCCGGCACCACCAGCGGCATCGCCGGCGTGGCGCCGCTGGCGGCCGCACCCTGCTGCAGCAGCCGGTCCAGCGGCAGGTAGAGCAGGTTCGAGCCGCTGCGGGTGTCGATCATGACCTTGGTGACGTTCGAGTAGATCTGCTGCATCGTGTCGATGTAGAGCCGGTCGCGCGTGACCACCGGCGCCTTCTGGTATTCGGTCAGCACCGAGCGGAAGCGCTGCGCGTCGCCCTCGGCCTGCGCGACGACGCGCGCGCGGTAGCCCTGGGCCTCTTCCGCCAGGCGCGATGCGGTTCCGCGCGCCTTCGGGATCACGTCGCTGGCGTAGGCCTGACCCTCGTTCTTGAAGCGGTCGCGGTCGGCACCGGCCTTGACCGCATCGTTGAACGCGGCCTGCACGTTGTCGGGCACCTGGACGTTCTGCACGTTGACGTTGGCGATCACGATGCCGGCCTTGAGCTTGTTGAGCTGGCCCTGGATCGACTTGACGAGGTCGGCGGCGATCGCGTCGCGCTGCTCGTAGAGCACCGAATCGACCTTGCTGCGACCGACGATCTCGCGCACCGCGGATTCCGCCGCCTGCAGCACCGCCTCGTCGGGGTTGCGGTTCTCGAACAGGTACTCGCGCGCGTCGCTCAACCGGTACTGCACCGTGAAACGGATGTCGACGATGTTCTCGTCCTCGGTCAGCATCGACGAGTCGCGCAGCCCGGTGGCCGGGACCACCGTGTTGCGCCCGACCTCGACCGAGCGCAGCTGGGTCACCGAGACCGTCTCTTCGGCCTGGATCGGGTACGGGAAGCGCCACTGGAAGCCCGCGTCCACGGTGCGCGTGTACTTGCCGAAGGTCGTGACCACCGCCTGCTGACCTTCCTGCACGATGAAGAAGCCGCTGCCGAGCCAGACCAGCAGCACGACGACCGCGATCAGCGCCGCGCCGATGCCGGCGTTCTTCATGTCGGGCTGGAACGACGGGCCGCCGCCCTCGCTGCCGCCACTGCTGCCGCGCCCGCCGCCCTTGCCGCCGAACAGGCCGCCGAGCTTGCGGTTGAAATCGCGCCAGAGCTCGTCCAGGTCGGGCGGGCCGTCGTTGCGGTTGCTGAAGATGCGCGCGGAAAGCGCCTTGCGCAGCCGCGGGCCGAAGCCGAGGGAGGTGGAATTGCTCATGCCGTGGAAGCGCTCAGGGCCGGCGCGGCGGTGCCGTCCGGCAGGAGGGTGGGTTGCAGATCGGCACCG
>MEGM01000177.1:8815-16631 GCA_001725505.1 Rubrivivax sp. SCN 70-15
GCGGTGCCGTCCGGCAGGAGGGTGGGTTGCAGATCGGCACCGCCGCGCTGGCGGGCCATGGCGACGTCGGCGATCACCTGGCGCAGCGCGTCCAGGCCCTGGCCGTCGCGCGCACTGACGAAGACGCGCGGGCGGCGCAGGCCCGGGTGGGCCTCGACCTCGTCGACCGCGCTGCGCGGCTGGCGCGAGGGCTCGAGCAGGTCGCACTTGTTGAAGACCAGCACCTGCGGCACGCCGCCGGCGCCGATCTCGTCGAGAACGCGTTCGACCTCGGCCTGCTGCTCGAGCAGCGCCGGGCTCGCGGCGTCGACGACGTGCAGCAGCAGGTCGGCGTCGGCCGCCTCGTGCAGCGTGGCCTCGAAGGCCTCGACCAGCTTGTGCGGCAGGTCGCGGATGAAGCCCACCGTGTCCGACAGCGACACCGAGCACTGCGCCTGCTCGAGCCAGAGCGCACGCGTCGTCGTGTCCAGCGTCGCGAAGAGCTGGTCGGCGGCGAACGCGCGCGCCTTCACGAGCGCGTTGAACAGCGTCGATTTGCCGGCGTTCGTGTAGCCGACGAGCGAGACGCGCAAGCTGCCGCGCCGCTCGCGCGCCTTGCGCTGCGTGCCGCGCTGGCGCTTGACCTTCTCCAGGCGTTCCTTCACCGACTTGATGCGGTCGCCGATCATGCGCCGGTCGAGCTCGATCTGCGCCTCGCCGGGGCCGCCGCGGGTGCCGATGCCGCCCTGCTGGCGCTCGAGGTGCGACCAGCGCCGCACCAGCCGCGTCGCCATGTACTGCAGCCGTGCCAGCTCGACCTGCAGCTTGCCTTCGTGGCTCTGCGCGCGCTGCGCGAAGATGTCCAGGATCAGCGAGGTGCGGTCGGCCACCGGCACGCCCAGGTGCTGCTCTAGGTTGCGCTGCTGCGCCGGGCTCAGCGCCTGGTCGAAGATCACGCCTTGCGCGTCGGTGGCCGCGACCATCGCCTTGATCTCGTCGGCCTTGCCCGAGCCGACGAACAGCGCCGCGTCGGGCGCCTTGCGGCGCGCAGTGATGCGCGCCACCGCGACGTCGCCGGCGGATTCGGCGAGCAGGGCCAGTTCGTCGAGGCCGGGATCGAAAGCCGAATGGCCACCAAAGTCGACGCCGACGAGCACGGCGCGCGTCGCGCCGCCGGACGGCGATGGGGCCGGCGCGGAGTGCGAACTCAAGATCGCGGCTGTCCGCAGACAGGACGGCGCTGGGTGGGCCGCATCAAGCCGCTTCGCCCGGCTCGCTCGGGTGGAAATTCACCGCCCGGCTGGGCACGACGGTGGAGATCGCGTGCTTGTAGACCATCTGGGTGACGGTATTGCGCAGCAGCACGACGTACTGGTCGAAGGATTCGATGTGGCCCTGGAGCTTGATGCCGTTGACGAGGTAGATCGACACCGGCACGTGTTCCTTGCGCAGCAGGTTCAGAAAGGGGTCCTGCAAAAGTTGGCCTTTGTTGCTCACGATATGCTCCGTGTTGAAGACGATAGAAGGCGCTCACGTTATCACACGGGAGCCTGCGGACTCCGGGATAACCCAATAACCTCTCGAGTCGGCACAGGACTCGCGCCGCCCTGGCGGGCGGTCGCTGCCGCTGCCTCAGCCGGCGTGCTCGTCGAAGGGGTTCTTCCCGGAGCGCAACTCGATCCGCATCGGCGTGCCGACGAGCTTGAAATGCTCGCGGAAGCGCCCTTCCAGGTAGCGCTTGTACGAATCGGTGATGTTGTCGAGCGAATTGCCGTGGATCACGACCAGCGGCGGGTTCATGCCGCCCTGGTGCGCGTAGCGCATCTTGGGCCGGAAGCGCCCTTCGCGGCGCGGCGCCTGATGCTGCACCGCCTCGATCAGCAGCCGGGTCAGCACCGGCGTGGGCATCTTCACGGTGGCCGACGCGTGCGCCTGGAGGATCGCCTTCCAGACCGCGGTGAGGCCGGTGCGCTTGATCGCCGAGATGTGCAGCAGCGGCGCGAACTTCAGGAACCCGAGGCGCGACTCGATCGAGCGCTGCAGCGTCTGGCGCTGGTACTCGTCGGTCGCGTCCCACTTGTTGATCGCGATCACGACCGCGCGGCCGGATTCGAGGATGTAGCCGGCGATGTGCGCGTCCTGGTCGCTCACGCCCTCGGTGGCGTCGATCAGCAGCAGCACCACGTTCGCGTCGGCGATCGCCTGCAGCGTCTTGACGACCGAGAACTTCTCGATCGCCTCGAAGACCTTGCCGCGGCGGCGCAGGCCGGCGGTGTCGATGAGCTCGAACTTGCGGCCGTCGCGCTCGAACGGCACGTGGATCGCGTCGCGCGTGGTCCCAGGCTGGTCGAACGCGACGAGGCGCTCCTCGCCGAGCCAGGCGTTGATCAGCGTCGACTTGCCGACGTTCGGCCGGCCGGCCACGGCGAGCCGGATCGGCGCATCGGCCCCCGGCTCGGCCTCCTCGGCCTCCTCGGCGTCCTCGTCGGCCGGGAAGTCCGCGAGCGCGGCCTCGAGCAGGCTGCGGATGCCCTGGCCATGCGCCGACGAGATCGGGTGCGGCTCGCCGATGCCGAGCTCGTGGAACTCGCCGAGCAGCGGCGACTCGGCCATGCCCTCGGCCTTGTTCACCGCGAGCAGCACCTTCTTGCGCTGCGTGCGCAGGTAGCGCGCGATGTCGTGGTCCTGCGCCGACAGTCCGGCGCGCAGGTCGACGACGAAGATCACCGCGTCCGCCTCGGCCACCGCCTGGCGCGTCTGCTTGGCCATCTCGGCGACGACACCGCTGGGCTTTTCGGGCTCGAAGCCGCCGGTGTCGACGACGATGAACTCGCGCGCGCCGAGTCGCGCGTCGCCGTAGTGGCGGTCGCGCGTCAGCCCGGCGTGGTCGGCGACGATCGCATCGCGGCTCTTCGTGATGCGGTTGAACAGCGTCGACTTGCCGACGTTGGGCCGGCCGACGATGGCGATGACGGGCTTCACGTGGACCCCCACGCTCCCGTTGGTCGCTGCCCCCCGAGGGGGCTCATGCGACGGACCGGCGAAGCCGGATCCATGCATGGCCTCGATGAAGGCAGATTCATCAGTTCGGGCGGAAGGCGTACAGGCCGCCGGCGCGCGTGACGACCAGGATCGTCGTGCCCGAGAGCGCCGGCGTGCCGACCACCGCCGAACCGTCGGTCGAGAAACGCAGCTGCATCGCGCCGTCGGCGGCGGCGAGGAAATGCACGTAGCCCTCGGCGTCGCCGAAGACCACCGTCTTGCCCACCGCGAGCGCGCCGCTCAGGCCGCGGTAGAGCAGCTTCTCGTTCGTCCACGCCACCTCGCCGGTGGCGGTGTGCCAGGCGCTGATGCGGTCGCTCGCGTCGGCGCCGAAGATGAAGTCGTCGTTGCCGCCGATCGCACGGATGCCGCCGACGTTGCGCGACCACAGCACCGTGTCGCGCGCGACGTCGGCGCAGGCCACCGCGGACTGGAACGCGCGCGCGCAGATCCTGTCGCCCAGGCGCAGCGCCGGGCCGAGCAGGTCGGCGAGGCGCTCGACCTCGTTCGTGCCGCGCGGCGACGCCATCGGCAGCTCCCATTCGAGCAGGCCCTTGAGCGGCTCGATGCCGGCCAGCCGCGGCCCCTGGCCGACGACGAGCGTGTTCTTGTACGGCATGATCACGCCGGCCTCGGCCAGCGTGAGCGCGTCGCCCGGACGCTGCAGCGTCCACAGCGGGTGTCCGTCCTGGGCATCGAAGGCGCGCACCGTGCGGTCCACGCTGAGCACGAAGACGCGTGCGCCGGCGACGAGCGGCGCCGTCACCACGCGCGACGGCAGCTGCTGGCGCCAGACCTCGCGCCCCTGGTCGAAGGTCACGAGCTGGTTCGATTCGGTCACCACGCTGGCCCAGCGGCCGTCGCTGCCGACGCCGGCGCTCAGCCGCGCACCGGCGTTGGCGCGCCATACCGTGGCGCCGGTCTCGGCGCGCAGCGCGAGCACGGTGCCGTCGGTGCCGGCGACGTAGAACACGCCGTCGTGGGCCGTGACGACGAGCGGGAAGCGCACGCTGTCCACACGCTCGCGCCAGACCTCGCGTCCGGCGATCTGCGGCTTGAACGCGACCAGCGGCGTCGGCTTGGGCTTGTCGGCGGCACAGCCGGCCAGGCCGAGCAGGGCCGCGAGCGCCAGCGCGACGAACCGCCTCACTGCGCCGCCTCCGGCGCCGCGGCGGCGGACGCCGCCGGTGCCGCACCCAGCGCCGTCAGCTTGGCCTCGATCAGGTGCCGGTAGGTCACCTTGTCGCTCATCGCCTTCCAGGCCGCCTCGTAGGCCGCGCGCGCCTCGGCGGGCTTGCCGGCGAGCGCCAGCACGTCACCGCGCCGGTCGGCGACCAGGGCCGCGAAGGCGGGCGAGGTCGCGCCGTCGAGCTCCTTCAGCGCGGCGTCGTATTTCTTCGCCGAAGCCAGCACCGCGGCCAGGCGCAGGCGCGCGATGCTGCGGTATTCGTCCTCGGCCGCGTTCTGCGCCACCCAGCCCAGGCTGGCCTCGGCAGCGTCGACCTGGCCCTTCTCGAACTGCAGCTTGGCCGCTTCCAGGCCGCCCTGCTCGGCGAAGCCGGTATGCGGGTAGCGCGACTTCAGGTCGTCGAAGGCGCGCCCGGTGAGCGCGATGTCGCCGGACTGCGCGGCGCGGTCGAGCGCGTCGAACAGGCCGCTGGCCTGCAGGCCCTGGCGGCGCTGCCAGTAGTTCCATCCGTTCCAGGCCGCGAAGGCACCGAGCACGAGGACCAGCGTCCAGGTGATCAGGTTGCCGTACTGCTGCCAGAACGCCTTGAGCGCGTCGAGTTGTTCCTGCTCTTGCAGGTCGAGTTGGGTGGCCATGGCGATGAGGCGGCGACGAAAGCCGGCGATTATGCGTCGAGCAACCGGGCGGCCCAGTGCGCGACCTCGTCCAGCCGCTCACGCGTCTGCATGGCGGCGGCGTCGCGCAGCGGCTTGACGCCGACCAGGCCCTGCGCGAGCTCCTCGGCGCCGAAGATCAGCGCGTGGCGCGCGCCGCTCGCGTCGGCACGCTTGAACTGCGCCTTCATGCTGCCGCCGCCGGCGTTCATCTGCACCGAGACGCCGGCCGCGCGCAGCGCGTCCAGCGCCACCAGCACGCGGGGCAGATCGACGCCTTCGCCGATCACGGCGTAGGCGCTCGGCGCCGCGTCGGGCACCGGCAGGCCCAGCTCCTGCAGCAGCAGGAGCAGCCGCTCGATGCCCAGGCCGAACCCGATCGCCGGCGTCGGCCTGCCGCCGAGCTGCTCGAACAGCCCGTCGTAGCGCCCACCGCCGCACACCGTTCCCTGCGCGCCCAGGTGGTCGGTCACCCACTCGAAGACGGTCAGGTTGTAGTAGTCCAGGCCGCGCACCAGGCGCGGGTTCAGCCGGTACGGCAGGCCGGCCGCGTCGAGCACGCGGCAGACGGCATCGAGGTGGGCACGCGACTCGGCGCCCAGGTGCTCGGACAGCTTGGGTGCGGCTTCGACCAGCGCCTGCATCGCCGGGTTCTTGCTGTCCAGGATGCGCAGTGGGTTGGTGTGCAGGCGGCGCCGGGCGTCCTCGTCCAGCTGCTCGGCGTGGTGCTCGAAGTAGGCCACCAGGGCGGCGCGATGCGCCGCGCGTTCGGCCGGCTGGCCTAGGCTGTTGAGCTCCAGCCGCACGTGCTTGCCGACGACCAGGCCGAGCGCGGCCCAGAGACGGCGCACCATCAGGATGAGTTCGGCGTCGACGTCGGGGCCGGGCAGCCCCAGCGCCTCGACGTCGAGCTGGTGGAACTGGCGGTAGCGGCCCTTCTGCGGCCGCTCGTGCCGGAACACCGGCCCGATCGACCAGACCCGCAGCGGTCCGTTGTAGAGCGCGTTGTGCTCGATCATCGAGCGCACGATGCCGGCCGTCATCTCCGGGCGCAGCGTCAGCGCGTCGCCGTTCATCGTGTCGGTCCAGGAGTACATCTCCTTCTCGACGATGTCGGTGGCCGCGCCGATGCTGCGCACGAACAGCGGCGTCGGCTCGACGATCGGGGTCAGCAACGCCTGGTAGCCATGCTGCGCCATCACGCGGTCGACGGTGCGCTCGAACCAGCGCCACAGCGCGGAGTCGGGGAGCTTCTCCTTGCGCGGGACGCTGCCCGGCAGGATGTCGTTCATGCCTTTGACGGCGACGATTTTCTCGGCCATGAGGGAAGGGGCGCGGCGCGCCGCGGGTTGCGAGGAGGGGGAACGAGCGGGAGCGGACGGCGCCGCGTCAAGGCGCCGCGGTCACGCTGCCGAACCTGCGCTCGATGTAGTCCTCGACGATCTTGTGGAATTCGGTGGCGATGCCCTCGCCGCGCAGCGTCGTCGCCTTCTCGCCGTCGATGAACACCGGCGCCGCCGGCGCCTCGCCCGTGCCGGGCAGGCTGATGCCGATGTCGGCATGCTTGCTCTCGCCCGGGCCGTTGACGATGCAGCCCATCACCGCGACGCGCAGGTTCTCGACGCCGGGATATTTCGCCTTCCAGACCGGCATCTGCGCGCGCAGGAAGTCGTCGATCTGCTTGGCCAGCTCCTGGAACGTGGTGCTCGTCGTGCGGCCGCAGCCCGGGCAGGCGGTCACGCTCGGGTTGAAGTTGCGCAGGCCCAGCGCCTGCAGGATCTCGAGCGCGACCACCACCTCCTGCGTGCGCGCCTCGCCGGGCTGCGGCGTCAGGCTGACGCGGATCGTGTCGCCGATGCCCTCGTTCAGCAGGACCGAGAGCGCCGCGGCCGACGCCACCGTGCCCTTGGTGCCCATGCCGGCCTCGGTCAACCCCAGGTGCAGCGCGTAGTCGCAGCGTGCCGCCAGCGCGCGGTAGACGTTGATCAGGTCCTGCACGCCGCTGACCTTGCAGCTGATGACGATCTGGTCCGGGTTCAGGCCGATCTCGCGCGCGAAGTCGGCCGAGCCCAGCGCCGACTGCACCAGCGCCTGGTACATCACCTGCTGCGCGTCCCAGGGTTCGGCACGGGCGGCGTTCTCGTCCATCAGCGAGGCGAGCAGCTCCTGGTCCAGACTGCCCCAGTTGACGCCGATGCGCACGCACTTGTCCCAGCGCGCGGCGGCCTCGACCATCATCGCGAACTGGCGGTCGCGCTTGTCGCCCTTGCCGACGTTGCCGGGGTTGATGCGGTACTTGCTCAACGCCTGCGCCATCGCCGGGTGCTCGGTGAGCAGGCGGTGGCCGTTGTAGTGGAAGTCGCCGATCAGCGGCACCGCGATGCCCATCCGGTCGAGCTGGTCGCGGATGTGCGGCACCGCGTCGGCGGCCTCGGGCGTGTTGACGGTGATGCGCACCAGCTCCGAGCCCGCCTGCGCCAGCTCCTTGACCTGGATCGCGGTGCCGATCACGTCGACGGTGTCGGTGTTCGTCATCGACTGCACGCGCACCGGCGCGCCGCCGCCGATCGTGACGACGTTGTCGCCCCAGACCGCGCGCGCCTGGCGCGAGCGGCGTGCACCGCCGGCGGCGGTAGCGATCGGGGCGAGCATGTCGGCGGCGTTCATCGTCGGGCTCCTCACTGCAGTTCGAGCCGCGCCACGTTGTCGTGGGTGGACGCGGCCAGGTCGACCGGCTTGCCGCGGAAGCTCAGCGTCGTCGCCGGCGCGTTGCCGATCGTCAGGCGGATCGGCACGCTGCCGTCGAAGCCGACCTTCTGGCCCGGCTGCACCACGCGCGAGAACAGCACCTGGCCCTTCGCGTCGCGCGCCTCGATCCACGACGGCGCGGCCGCCTGCAGCCGCACCGCGGGCGCCGCGCCCGAGCCCGGTACGGGCGGCGGGAGCGCAGGCG
>MEGM01000178.1:0-12828 GCA_001725505.1 Rubrivivax sp. SCN 70-15
CATTGCTCGCGCGCATGCGTGATCGCTGGGCTCGGAGCCAGCCGTTGAAGTTAGCCGCCTGAAAAATACGTGTGCAAACTTCTGAAACGGACTACTAAGAAGGCGCGGGCGCTTGATGTCGAGGAGCGAGCCCAGCTTGCCCAGGAGTTGCTGGTGTCGGTCGAACGCGAGTCCGACCCTGAGGTCCAGGCGGCCTGGGATGCCGAGATCGCGGATCGCATCGCCAAGTACGAACGGGGCGACGCCAGACTGGTTCCCGCCGAAGAGGTCTTCGCTGCAGCACGCCGCCTCACCCAGTGAAGCCGGTTCGCTTCCTGGAGGAAGCGCAGTACGAGATCCTGGAACAGATCTCGTACTACGAGCGGATGCAGAAAGGTCTCGGCGACCGATTCCGCGAGTCCGTCGAGATGGCCACGGCTCTCGCCGCCACGCACCCGACGCTTGGTTCGCCGTGGAAGCTGCGCACGCGCCGCGTGTTCACCAAGGGCTTCCCGTTCTCCCTCGTGTATCGCATCGAGCCCAACCAACTGGTCATCTTCGCGCTGGCGCACTTCAAACGGCGCCCGACCTATTGGCACAGTCGGGGCTGACGCAGGGCTCATTCGTCAGCAGTCCGAGTTCAGCACCGCGAAGCCCCATCGGGGCCTGACCGAGAGGAAGAGAGGAGCACCGGCATGTCCGAACCGAAACCCACCTTCGACGCCGCCAGGTACAAGAACGCGCAGCGCGAGCAGTGGAACAAGGACGGCGCGGCCTGGCGGCGCTGGACGCCCACGCTGGAGCGCTGGTACGGCGCGGCGACGCGCCAGATGCTCGACCTGGCGCGGGTCCGGCCGGGCCAGCGCATCCTGGACATCGCCGCCGGCGCGGGTGAGCCCGCCGTCAGCGCCGCCGAACGGGTGGGCCCCGGCGGCTACGTGCTGGCGACCGACCTCTCGGAAGGCATCGTCGAGCTCGCGCGCCAGGTCGCCCGTGAACGCGGGCTCGAACAGATCGAGACCCGTGCGATGGACGGCGAGAAGCTCGATCTCCCCGACGCCGGCTTCGACGCCGTGCTTTGCCGGCTGGGCCTGATGTACATGCCGCACCCCGTGACGGCGCTGCGCGAGTGGCGCCGTGCGCTGAAGCCGGGCGGCCGGGTGGCCGTCGCCGTCTTTTCCACGCCCGATCGCAACCCCTGGGGCGCCGTGCCCGCAGCCATCATCCGCCGGCGGGCGCAGGTCCCGCCTCCCGTGGCCGGGCAACCCGGGCCGTTCGGCCTGGGCGGCCCGGGGGTGCTCGAAGGGCTGTTGCGTGACGCGGGCTTCGCCGAGGTCGAGGTCCGCGCCGTGCCGGTTCACCACGGCGCGGCGCGCGCCGCCGACTTCGTGCAGGTCGCCCGCGAGGCCTTCGGCGGCTTCAACGCGATGATGGCCGCGCTGCCCGCGCCGGAGCGCGAGTCCGTGTGGAACGAGGTCGAGGCCGCTATGCGCAGCTTCGAGTCGCCGCAGGGGTTCGAAGCGCCGGGCGAGTGCCTGGTCGGCGCGGCGACGAAGTGACCGTTCGCCAGCCGCCGCAACCCCGGCCATGACCCCAGCGCCCACGCACCTGCCGACCCTTGCCCTCGTGGGCAGCGCCATGCTCATCGGCTGGCGGCTGGTCGTGCGCGTCCGCAGGCTGGTCGGGCGCCAGCGGTTCAGCCGCTCTCGCTCCCGGCTGTCCGTCGTGGTCTTCGCCGTCGTCGTCCTCGCCTTGCTGGCCGGCTCGCTGGGCGAGCCTGGGCGCGCGCTGGCCGAGATCGCCGGCGTTGGCCTGGGCGTGGGCCTGGCGGTGTACGGTCTGCGCGCGACGCGGTTCGAAGTCACGCCGGGCGGCTTGTTCTACACGCCGAGCGCGCACATCGGCGTCGTGTTGTCGGTGCTGCTCGCCGCGCGAATCGGCACCCGGCTGGTGCAGGTCTACGCCGCATCGGCCGCCTTCAGCGAGCCGCCGTTCGGGCTCGTGCGCAGCCCGCTCACGATGTTCGTGGTCGGCACGCTCGCGGGGTATTACGCCTGGTACGCGATGGGCCTGCTTCGCTGGAGCAACGCCGTCCCTTCGACCACTGTCCTGCCATCAGGAGGCTGAACCCATGACACGACCCGCACGGACGCTCCTGGTTTTCGGCATCTACCTCGCGTGCGTCGGCCTCGCGCTGATGTTCGTGCCCAATGTCGTGCTGCGGCTGTTCGCGATGCCGGTCACGCAGGAGGTCTGGATCCGCATCGTCGGCATGCTGGCGCTGTACCTGGCCGTCTACGACCTCGCGGCGGCACGCGGCAACTGGGCCGGGTTCATCGCGCTGTCGATACCGCTGAGGCTGGTCGTGATCGTCTTCTTCGGTCTGTTCGTGCTGCTGGCGTCCGCCCCGCCCATGCTCCTGCTCTTCGCGCTGCCGGACTTTGCGTTTGCGCTGTGGACCTGGGTCGCCTTGAGACAAGCGCCCGAGCCTTCGGGCCGATGAGGCCCGAACCCGGGCGCTGCCTGCCGCTTTCTTTCGTGAATCATCTCGTCCGCCCATTCGTCGGAGGTGAAGCGCAAATGATCGAAGGCTCATGCCTCTGCGGCTCGGTCCGCTGGCGCTTCGAAGGCACGCCGGACGGCGCCACGGCCTGCAACTGCACCGCATGCCGCCGCTACGGCGTGCTGTGGGCCTACGCCTACGAAGGCGACGGCATCGAGGTCACGGGCGAGACGCGGCCGTACGTCCGCGGCGAGGCGCTGAGCTTCAACTTCTGCCCCACCTGCGGCTGCGTCGCGTACTGGCGCGGGCTTCAGCTCGGCCAGGACGGGCGCCGCCGGATCGCGGTGAACCTCCGTCTCGCAGAACCCGAGGACGTGGCGTCGATTTCCATCGACCACTTCGACGGACTGAACACCTTCGACGACCTGCCGCGAGACGGCAAGTGCGTCGCCGACTATTGGTTCTAGATCCCGCAGCCCTTCGCGGCAGAGCGATTGCAGAATGCGTTGTCAGTGCTATCATTTCGCGCGTGAACAGCACTCACCGCAAGACCCTCTCGACGGTGCTCGCCGAGCCGGTCAATGGGGCCATCGAGTGGTCCCGGATCGAGTCGTTGCTAAGGGCAGCAGGCTGTAGGGTCGTCGAAGGTGCAGGCTCATCCGTCACGTTTGAGTTCAATGGTCGGAAGATGACACTCCACCGACCCCACCCAGGCAAGGAAGCGTTGCGCTATCGGGTCTTGGCGGTAAGGGAGTTCGTCGAGCGAATGGGGATCGAACCTTGATCAATTCCATGTCCTACAAGGGCTACACGGCAAGCATGGCCTTTGACGCCGAAGACAAGATCATCGTCGGGCGTGTCCTCGACGTCGACGACATCATCGCTTTCCACGGCGAGTCGGTGGCAGAGTTCGAGTCCAACTTTCACGCAGCCATCGAAGACTATCTGGCCGCCTCCATAGAGCTCGGCTCGGCTCCGGAGAAGCCTGCAAGCGGCAAAGTCATGCTTCGTATCGCACCCGAGGTCCATGCTGCCGCGCTCAAGGCCGCCGCGCGAAGTGGCACCAGCCTCAACAAGTGGGCAGAGGGCGCGCTTGGCAAAGCGGCCCGGAAGCCATCCACGCGGACGACCGCACGTAACGACGCCTGACGCCGGGAGGGACTTCTCCCGCAGTCGCCGCTGATGGGGCCGTGCCCGGCCCGGATCGGGGAAGTCGCTCTTCACTGTTCGACTCGAATCCGCCCTCACCATGCGAACCTACCTCGCCCTCGCGCTTTGCTCGGCCGTCACCTTCGCCAGCGCCGCCGGCAAACCCTACGACGAAGCGGCCGACGCGAAGGCCGAGATCCAGAGCGCGCTGGCGCAGGCCCGACAGGCGGACCTTCCGGTTCTGGTCGTCTTCGGCGCGAACTGGTGCGGCGACTGCCAGGTTCTCGACATGGCGTTCAAGACCGGCGCGAGCGCACCGCTGATCCACGCGCACTTCGAGGTCGTGAAGGTCAACGTCGGCAAGTTCGACCGCAACGTCGACATCGCGAAGTCCTACGGGCTGCCGCTGCAGAACGGCATCCCGGCCGTGGCCGTGCTGTCGCCGCAGGGCAGGGTGGTCTACGCCACGCGCGCCGGCGAGCTGGCCGATGCGCGCAACATGGGCGACACCGCGATCTACGACTTCTTCGCCCGCGTCGCGGGCGTGAAGCCATGAGCCGCGCTTGCCGCACCGCCACGGCCGTGCCTCGTCCTCGCAGGGTCGTCTCCGTCCTTCGAGCCCTGGTCGCGCTGGCGCTCGGGGGCGTCGTCGCGAGCCCCGCCCATGCCGTCTCCTGTGACGAGCTCCGGGCCTCGGTCGAAGCCAAGATCCGCCGCAACGGGGTCTCGGACTTCACCGTGTCGGTGATCGCCGCGAACCATGCGCCGAACGGCAAGGTCGTCGGCAGCTGCGAGCTGGGCACGAGGAAGCTCGTCTACGTTCCGGGCACGCGGGCTGCTGCGCCGGCGCCGGCAGCGCCCCAGAGTCCGCCGCCAACGACCAGTGCCAAGGCCGGTGGCGAACCGATGATCGTCGAGTGCTTCGACGGCAAGGTCTACTCCGAGGGGCCGTGCAAGAAGTGAGTGCGCCGCCCGACGGCGGTGCGGCTGCGCTCGCCGCGAGGCGGCGGGTTGAGACCGCCATCGATTCGAACCTTGGCCGTGCCAGCGCCGACCTTCCATCATGAAAACTGCCCTCCTCGTCATCGACATGCAACGCGCTCTGTGCACCGGCGACGAAGCCGCCTTCGACATCGAGCGCGTCACCGAGCGGATCAACGGCTTGTCCGCCAGGGCCAGGGCGGCGGGCGTGCCGGTGGTCCTGGTCCAGCACGAGGAAGGCGAGGGGGCCTTGCAGTTCGGCTGCGCGGGCTGGCAGCTCGCCGACGGGCTGGCGACGGCCGCGTCGGACCTGCGCGTGCGCAAGACGACGCCGAACTCGTTCCACCGCACCGAGCTGCAAGGCCTGCTGCAGGCGCGCGGCGTCGACCGCCTCGTCGTCTGCGGCCTGCAGAGCGACTACTGCGTCGACACGACGGTGCGCCAGGCGCTGGCGCTGGGCTACGCGGTCGCGCTCGCGGCCGACGCGCATTCCACCGTCGACAACGCCGTGCTGTCGGCGGCCCGGATCACGGGCCACCACAACGCCACGCTCGCGCACCTGTCGAGCTTCGGCCCACGGGTCACGGTCGCGCCTGCCTCCGAGCTGGCGTTAGAGGTGCCGTAGGGCCCGGCGTTCGGGCGATCGGACTTGCCTTTGCATGGCCCGACCTTGAGACCTGCCCATCCGGACATCCGGTGCCGGTAGACGGGGCATCGGCATATTGCTAGCATGCAATATGTAAAGGCCAGACTGCTCGTCCGCACGAAGGAAGTCCGGGGCGACGGGTCCATCGTCGAAGTGGTCGTCTGGGAGCTGGCCGAGCCCGTTCCGCCGAGCGCAGACCGCTTCAAGTACAGGCTGTACTACGGTGCGGCCGGTGTTGTTCGAGTGCGCTATGACAACGAGCGCGGCAAGGGCGATCACCGACACATCGGCGAGCGCGAGGAGGATTACCGATTCACGACGGTCGATCGACTGCTCGACGACTTCGAACGCGATATCTCGAACTGGAGTTAGGCCATGAAGGTCATCATCGAAGTCGCCCGCAGGGGCTCCGCCGTGCGGGCGGCACGGCAGCAGCTGGCCGCCGCGCGCCGGGGCCACAGCCCTGACTATCGGCTCAGCTTCGAGTCCGCGAGGGCGCTCTTCGCCGACCTCACGCCCGCCCGACTCGATCTGCTGGACACGCTGCGCAAGCTGGGCCCGTGCAGCGTCTACGCGTTGGCCAAGGCGGCCGAGCGCAACTACTCGAACGTGCACACGGACGTGGCTCGTCTCGAGGAACTCGGCCTGATCGAGCGAGGCGACGACAACGCCATCTCGGTGCCGTACGAGGCGGTGGAAATTCTTCTGCCGCTGGCGCAGGTCGCGTGATGTCGGTCCCGGGCTGTTGGCTTCTCCACGCGGCCGAAGCGCTGGCATCGTCCCGCCTATGGCGCCGATGGCACAGGACGCGATGACCCGGACCCTCACGACACCGCGCGGCGCGACGCTGCCGCTGCGGGCCGAGTTCCCTTCCGGCGCCGGTCCGTTCCCGGCGCTGATCGTGGCGCCCGGGCAGCGCTATCCGATGGACCGCCCCATTCTCGAGCGCGTGGCCAGCGCCGTGCTCGCGTGCGGCGTCGCCGTCGTCCGCTTCGACTGGGCCTATCTCGCGGAGCCGGCGGGCCAGCCCTCGCATGGGCTGGTGCTGGAACAGGAGGACATGCTCGCCATGCTCGACTGGGCGCGGCGCGATGCCCGGCTCGCCGGGGACCGGCTCTTCGTCGGCGGCAAGTCGATGGGGTCGGTCGTCGCGTGGCGGCTGTTCGCCGCCCAGCCGCGTCTGCTCGGCGCGCTGCTGCTGACGCCGCTGTGCACCCGCCCGGCCCGTGCCGGCGAGGCCGCGCTCGCCGTCGGCAGCGAGAACTACCCCGGCCTCGGCCTCGAGGCGCGGCCGCTGTTCCTGCTCGCCGGTGACCGGGACCCGCAGTGCGCCGCGGCGGACCTGTACCGCTTCGCCGCCCAGGCGGCCGGCCCGGCGCGCGTCGCGGTGCTGGGCGGCGACCACGGCCTGATCGACGGCGCCGGGTCCGAGGCCGGGCACGACCGGTCCGAGGCGCGCAACGCCGAGCTCGCCGGCACGCTGGCGGCGGATTTCATCGCCACGGTGCTGCGCCGTGGCCAGGCCTGGCGTCCGGCGCCGGCGCCGCGGCAGGTGACAATACGACGATGAAGATCGACGACTGGACCAACCCCTACCCGACCATCCGCAGCCCGCTGATGGCCCGCAACGTGGTCTCGACCTCGCAGCCGCTGGGCGCGATGGCGGGCCTGCGCATGCTGCTTGCCGGCGGCAATGCGGTCGACGCGGCGATCGCCACCGCGGCCGCGATGGCGATCGTCGAGCCCTGCTCGAACGGCCTGGGCAGCGACAACTTCGCGATCGTCTGGGACGGCAAGGCGCTGCACGGGCTGAACAGCTCGGGTGTCGCGCCGGCGGCCTGGAACCCCGGCTACTTCCGCCGCAAGCACGGCGCGGCGATGCCGATGCGCGGCTGGGACACGGTGACGACGCCGGGCGCGGTGGCGGGCTGGGTGGCGCTGTCCGAGCGCTTCGGCAAGCTGCCCTTTGCCGACCTGCTGCAGCCGGCGATCGAGCTTGCCGAGCGCGGCTACGGCGTCGGCGTGGTCACTGCCGACAAATGGGCCAAGGCGGCGCCGCTGCTCCAGGACCAGCCGGGCTTCGCGCAGGCCTTCCTGCCGCGCGGGCGCGCGCCGCTGCCGGGCGAGCGCTTCGTCTTCGCCGAGGCCGGCGCGACGCTGCGCAAGATCGCGGCGACCCGGGGCGAGGCCTTCTACCGCGGCGAGATCGCCGAGAAGCTGGCGGCGCACGCGGCGGCGAACGGCGGCTCGATGACGGTGGCCGACCTGGCCGGCTACGCGCCGAGCTGGGTCGAACCGATCCGCAAGGACTTCGCCGGCCACACGGTGCACCAGATCCCGCCGAACGGGCAGGGCATCGCGGCGCTGATGGCGCTGGGCATGCTCGACAAGCTCGAGCTCGGCCGCTTCGCGCCCGACAGCGTCGAGGCCCAGCACCTGCAGATCGAGGCGATGAAGCTCGCCTTCGCCGACACCTACCGCTGGGTCGCCGACGCGCGCTTCATGGCCGAGGTCAGCGCCGCCGACCTGCTGAGCGACGCCTACCTGGGCGCGACGCCTCCCTGGCCGAGCGCGCGCGCCTGATCGACCCGAAGCGCGCCGCCGACCCCGGCCCGGGCCGGCCGCCCAAGGGCGGCACGATCTACCTGAGCACGGCCGACGAGAGCGGCATGATGGTCAGCCTGATCCAGAGCAACTACATGGGGTTCGGCAGCGGCATCGTCGTGCCCGGCACCGGCGTCAGCCTGCAGAACCGCGGCCACGGCTTCACGCTCGACGAGTCGCACCCGAACGTGGTGGCCGGCGGCAAGCGCCCGTTCCACACCATCATCCCGGGCTTCCTGACGAAGGACGGCGCGCCGGTGATGAGCTTCGGCGTGATGGGCGGCAACATGCAGCCGCAAGGCCATCTGCAGACGCTGGTGCGCATGCTGGTCCACGGCCAGCCGCCACAGGCCGCCTGCGACGCGCCGCGCTGGAAGGTCGCCACCGGGATGGCGATCGACTGCGAGCACACGATGGACCCGGCGCTGGTGCAGGGCCTGCGCGACCGCGGCCACCAGATCGTGCCGGTGGCCGACACCTACATGGACTTCGGCTCGGGCCAGTTCATCGCGCGCCTGGGCGACGCCGACGACGGCTACGTCGCCGCGAGCGACTCGCGCCGCGAGGGGCAGGCGGTCGGGTTCTAGCGCACGGTTCGCGCTACGGCGCGGCCATCAGCGCGCGCCAGCCGGCGTGGCCGAGCCGGCGCAGCGTCTCGATGTTGCGCTCGTAGATCGTCGCCGCGTCGGGGAAGGCTTCGAGCGCACGCTCGAGGCTCGCCTCGCGCAGCAGGTGCAGCATCGGGTACGGCGAGCGGTTGCTGAAGTTCGCCGCGTCGTCCTCGGCGGCATCGGCGAAGCGGTAATCGGGGTGGAAGCTGGCGACCTGGATCACGCCCTCGAGACCGAGCTCGCCGACCGCCGCGTCGGCGAGGTCGAGGAAGTCGTTGTAGTCCAGGAAGTCGGCGAGCGCCCGCGGGTGGATCAGCAGCGTGGTGTCGATCGCTTCCGGGTCGGCAGCGGCCAGGCGCTGCAGTTCGACGACGAGGTCGGCGAGCAGCGATTCGGCATCGGTCGCCTCGCTCTCGACCCAGCGGATCTGCCGTTTCAGGTGCGCCGCCTTCGCGAACGGGCACAGGTTCAGGCCGATCACCGCGCGCTCGAGCCAGCGGCGGGTGGCGGCGATGGCGTCGCTGACGGGTTCGCCCATACGTGCATTCATGCGGCCCGCGGGCTGCCCCAGAGTTCGTGCAGCATCTCGCCCAGCAGCGCGGTGCCCTGCTCGACGAGCGGGCCGCTCGGGCGCTGCGCCGAGGTCGCGATCCACAGCCGCGCGGCCAGCGGCGGCTCGCCGCGCGACGACGCGATCGGCCGCGCGACGAAGGCCTCCTCGCGCCCGCGCAGCGCGTTCAGCGACAGCACCGCGTGCAGCGGGTTGCGCTCGACGAGGTCGAGCATCGCCGGCACGCTGTCGATCTCGAGCTCGATGCGCGGCTTCAGCCCGGCGCCCGCGAGAGCGGTCTCGAGCAGCATCCGGATCGAATGCGGCCGGCTCGGCATCACCAGCTCGTGCTGTGCGAGCTGGGCCAGCGAGACCGGCTTGCCGACCGGCTGCGCATCGGACGTCGGCCGCGCCGAGACCAGGAACAGCGGCTCGTCGAGCACCGGCACGAGCTCGATCGCCGCGGCCGGCGCGACGTTGTAGACCACCGCGCAGTCGATGCGGCCGAGCACCAGCCATTCGAGCGCATAGGTCGACAGGCCCTCGACCATCGTCAGCGTCGCCTTCGGGAAGCGCCGGCGGAAGGCCTCGACCAGCGGCCCGGTCAGCGTGCGGCTCACGCTCGGCGGCAGCCCGATCGCGAGGTGGCCGGACGCGGCGCCGCGCTGGTCCTCGAGGTCCTGGCGCGCGCGCTCGACCTGCTGCAGGATGCCGCGCCCGTGCGCGAGCAGCCGCTTGCCGGCCTCGGTGAGCGTGACGCCGCGGCCGTTGCGGTCGAACAGCGGCTGGCGCAGCTCGACCTCGAGGCTGCGCACCTGCCGGCTCAGCGCCGGCTGGGCGACGCGCAGCACCGTCGCGGCGCGCGTGAAGCTGCCCAGTTCGGCGATGTGAACGAAGTATTCGAGCTGCTTCAGGTCCATGCCGGCCCAGCATAGCAGCTAGTGTGAGATCTTCGTTGATGAATAGGGGCCCTTGTTCAAGAATCGGCCGATCGACGACGCGGCGGGCCAGGGTGAAAGCCCCGACCGCGGCCCGGCACCCGACCCGGAGCGCCCGCCGCGCCAGCCTCCACGAGACATGAGCCACCCCATCACCTGCATCTCCTCGATGGCCACCCGCCAGGTGCTGGCCGAGCTGGCCGCGGCCTACGCGCAGCGCTCGGGCCAGACGCTGACCGTCGAATCGGTCGGCGGCGTCGATGCCGCCCGCCGCGTGCAGGCGGGCGAGCGCTTCGACCTGGTCGTGCTCGCGTCGGACGCGATCGACAAGCTGATCGCCGGCGGGTACCTGGCCGCGGGCAGCCGCGTCGACCTGGTGCGCTCGCCGGTGGCCGTCGCGGTGCGCGCCGGCGCGCCGCGCCCCGAGATCGGCAGCGAAGCGGCGCTGAAGCAGGCGGTCCGGGCGGCACGCAGCATCGGTTTTTCGACCGGGCCCAGCGGCACGCACCTGCTCCGGCTCTTCGAGCGCTGGGGCCTGGGCACCGAGCTGAAGGAGCGCATCGTGCAGGCGCCGCCCGGCGTGCCGGTGGGCTCGCTGGTGGCGCGCGGCGAGGTCGAGCTCGGTTTCCAGCAGCTCGCCGAGCTGATGCACCTCGACGGCATCACCGTCGTCGGCACGCTGCCCGGCGACGCCGCGTTCATCACCACCTTCTCGGCAGGCCGCTGCCCGGGCCCGGTGCGGCCCGAGCTCGCGCCGCTGCTCGCCTTCATGAGCTCGGCCGATGCCGACGCGGCCAAGCGCCGCCACGGCATGGACCCGGCCTGAGCGGCACCGAATTCTTCAGGAGACAGCGTTCATGATCATCGACGTCCATGGCCACTACACGACGGCGCCGAAGGCGCTGGAGGCGTGGCGCAACCGGCAGATCGCCGGCATCCAGGACCCGGCGCAGAGGCCCAAGGTCAGCGAGCTGAAGATCAGCGACGACGAGCTGCGCGAGTCGATCGAGACGAACCAGCTCGCGAAGATGAAGGAACGCGGCAGCGACCTCACCATCTTCAGCCCGCGCGCGAGCTTCATGGCGCACCACATCGGCGACTTCGAGGTCAGCAGCACCTGGGCCGCGATCTGCAACGAGCTGTGCTGGCGCGTGAGCCAGCTCTTCCCCGACCACTTCATCGGCGCGGCGATGCTGCCGCAGAGCCCGGGCGTCGACCCGGCGAGCTGCATCCCCGAGCTCGAGAAGTGCGTCAAGGACTACGGCTTCGTCGGCATCAACCTGAACCCCGACCCGTCGGGCGGCCACTGGACCAGCCCGCCGCTGACCGATCGCCACTGGTACCCGATCTACGAGAAGATGGTCGAGTACGACATCCCGGCGATGATCCACGTCAGCACCAGCTGCAACGCCTGCTTCCACACCACCGGCGCGCACTACATCAACGCCGACACGACGGCGTTCATGCAGCTGATCCAGGGCGACCTGTTCAAGGACTTCCCGACGCTGAAGTTCCTGATCCCGCACGGCGGCGGCGCCGCGCCGTACCACTGGGGCCGCTACCGCGGCCTGGCGCAGGAGATGAAGAAGCCGCTGCTCAAGGACCACCTGCTGAAGAACGTGTTCTTCGACACCTGCGTCTACCATCAGCCGGGCATCGACCTGCTGACCCAGGTGATCCCGGTCGAGAACATCCTGTTCGCGAGCGAGATGATCGGCGCGGTGCGCGGCATCGACCCCGAAACCGGCCACTACTACGACGACACCAAGCGCTACATCGAGGCCTCGACCCGGCTCACGCCGGCGCAGAAGGCGATGGTCTACGAAGGCAATGCGCGCCGCGTGTTCCCGCGGCTCGACGCCGCACTGAAAACAAAGGGGAAGTGAGTGCCCCCGAGCTCGCTTCGTTCGCTACCCCCCGAGGGGGCCATCGTGCCTCCCGGGAAACCCGTGAGGCACTGAACATGACAGAACTCGGCGTCGTCTACCGCAACATCCAGCGCGCCGACCGCGTCGCGGCCGACCAGCTGGCGCAGTACGGCTCGGCGACCGTGCACGAGGCGATGGGTCGCGTCGGGCTGATGAAGCCCTACATGCGCCCGATCTACGCCGGCGCGCAGGTCTCGGGCACCGCCGTCACGGTGCTGCTGCACCCGGGCGACAACTGGATGATGCATGTCGCGGCCGAGCAGATCCGCGAAGGCGACATCGTCGTCGCCGCGGTCACCGCCGACTGCACCGACGGCTACTTCGGCGACCTGCTCGCGACGAGCTTCATGGCGCGCGGCGCGCGCGCGCTGATCATCGACGCGGGCTGCCGCGACGTGAAGACGCTGCACGAGATGGGCTTCCCGGTCTGGAGCAAGGCGATCAGCAGCAAGGGCACGATCAAGGCCACGATCGGATCGGTCAACATCCCGGTGGTCTGCGCCGGTGCGCTGGTGAATCCGGGCGACGTGATCGTCGCCGACGACGACGGCGTCGTCGTCGTCCCGGCCGCCGCGGCGCGCAAGACCGCCGACGCGGCCGCCGCGCGCGAGGCCCTCGAGGCCGACAAGCGCGCCAAGCTCGCCGCCGGCGTGCTCGGGCTGGACATGTACAAGATGCGCGAGCCGCTCGAGAAGGCCGGGCTGCGCTACATCGACTGACCATGCGCATCGCACTGATCGGCTACGGCGAGGTCGGGCGCATCCTGGCCGAGGACCTGCGCGCGCAAGGCCTGCCGGTGACGGCCTTCGACCTGAAGCTGCACAGCGAATCGGGAGAACCGCTGCGCGAGCACGCGCTGCGCTTCGGCGTCGGGCTCGCCGCATCGGCGGCGCAGGCGGTCGACGGCGCCGAACTCGTGGTTTCGGCCGTCACCGCGAG
>MEGM01000178.1:12845-18275 GCA_001725505.1 Rubrivivax sp. SCN 70-15
GTCACCGCGAGCCAGGCGGTCGCGGTGGCCGAGGCCTGCGCGCCGGCGCTGCCCAGGGAATGCTTCTTCCTCGACTTCAACTCGGCGTCGCCGGGCGCGAAGATGCGCGCCGCCGAGTTCGTCGACGGCGTCGGCGCCCGCTACGTCGAAGGCGCGGTGATGACCTCGGTGCCGCCGTACCGCATCAAGGTGCCGCTGCTGCTGGGCGGGCCGGATGCGGCGGCGCTGGCGCCGCTGATCGAGGCGATCGGCTTCGCGCCGCGCGTCGCGAGCGAGCGGCTCGGCGTCGCGTCGGCGACCAAGATGTGCCGCAGCGTGATGATCAAGGGCCTGGAGGCGATGGTCATCGAGAGCTTCACCGCGGCGCGCCACTATGGCGTCGAGGACGCGGTGCTCGCGTCGCTGAAGGAGACCTTCCCCGGCATCGACTGGGAGCGTCAGGCGAGCTACTTCTTCCAGCGCGTCATCGAGCATGGCCGCCGGCGCAGCGAGGAGGTGCGCGAGGTCGCCGAGACGGTGCGCGAGGCCGGGCTGACGCCGTGGTCGGCGGCCGGCACCGCCGAGCGCCAGGCCTGGATCGCCGACCTTGCAGACGCCGGGCTGTTCGGCCAGCGCGGCAGCCCCGGATTCGCGCGCAGCGCCGACTGGCGTACCGAGGCCGACCGCATCCTGGCCTCGCTGAAGAAGGATTGAGATGAGTTTCGAGAAGACCCCCGGCTGGCTGGACTGGTACGCCGGCCCGTCGAAGCCGCGATTCGCGCTGCCTGCCGGCAGCGTGGACGCGCACTGCCACGTGTTCGGCCCCGGCGACGAGTTTCCGTTCGCGCCCGAACGCAAGTACACGCCCTGCGATGCGAGCAAGGCGCAGCTGTTCGCGCTGCGCGATCACCTCGGCTTCGCGCGCAACGTCGTCGTCCAGGCCACCTGCCACGGCGCCGACAACCGCGCGATGATCGACGCCTGCCGTGCCTCGGGTGGCAAGGCGCGCGGCGTGGCCACGCTCAAGCGCAGCGTCACCGACGACGACCTGCGCCAGCTGCATGCCGCCGGCGTGCGCGGCGTGCGCTTCAACTTCGTCAAACGCCTGGTCGACTTCACGCCCAAGGACGAGCTGATGGAGATCGCCGCGCGCATCGCGCCGCTGGGCTGGCACGTGGTGATCTACTTCGAGGCCGTCGACCTGCCCGAGCTGTGGGACTTCTTCAGCGCGCTGCCGACCACCGTGGTCGTCGACCACATGGGCCGGCCCGACGTGACGAAGCCCGTCGACGGCCCCGAGTTCGAGCTGTTCGTGAAGTTCATGCGCGACCACCCGAACGTCTGGAGCAAGGTCAGCTGCCCCGAGCGGCTCAGCGTCGCCGGCCCGCCGGCGCTGAACGGCGAGCAGGCGGCGTACCGCGACGTCGTTCCCTTCGCGCGCCGCATCGTAGAGACCTTCCCCGACCGCGTGCTCTGGGGCACCGACTGGCCGCACCCGAACCTGAAGAACCACATGCCCGACGACGGCCTGCTGGTCGACTTCATCCCGCACATCGCGGTGACACCCGAGCTGCAGAAGAAGCTGCTCGTCACGAACCCGATGCGCCTGTACTGGCCCGAAGAATCATGAGCCCCCAGGCTTGTCGCTTCGCGCCTTCGCCACCCCCCGAGGGGGCTCTTGCTGCGGCCCGGCGAAGCCGGATCCGCGCAAGGGCTTGACCGCCTCCAGGAGGCCACGATGTCACTCGACAAACCCTATCTCGACGTGCCCGGCACGACGATCTTCGACGCCGAGCAGTCGCGCAAGGGCTACTGGCTGAACCAGTTCTGCATGAGCCTGATGAAGGCCGAGAACCGCGCCCGCTATCTAGGCGACCCGCGCGCCTATCTCGACGAGTGGCCGATGACCGAGGCGCAGAAGCAGGCCGTGCTCGCGCGCGACCTGAACCGCTGCATCGCCGAGGGCGGCAACATCTACTTCCTGGCCAAGCTCGGTGCGACGCACGGCAAGAGCTTCCAGCAGATGGCCGGCAGCATGACCGGCATGACCGAAGAGGAGTACCGCGACATGATGATCTCCGGCGGCCGTTCGGTCGAAGGCAACCGCCGCACCGGCGAGGACGGCAACGCGCAACCGCAGCACCAGCCGCAGGGCAGCGCGCAAAGGCCGGGGTTCTGACCATGGCGAGGATCACCGCTTCCGTCTACACCAGCCACGTGCCGGCGATCGGCGCCGCGATCGACCTGGGCAAGACCGCCGAGCCTTACTGGCAGCCGGTGTTCAAGGGCTACGAGTTCTCCAAGCAATGGATGAAGGAGAACCGGCCCGACGTGATCTTCCTCGTCTACAACGACCACGCGACCGCGTTCAGCCTGGAGATGATCCCGACCTTCGCGATCGGCACCGCGGCCGAGTACCAGCCCGCCGACGAGGGCTGGGGCCCGCGTCCGGTGCCCAAGGTCGTCGGCCATCCCGAGCTCGCCTCGCACATCGCGCAGAGCGTGATCCAGGACGACTTCGACCTGACCATCGTCAACAGGATGGACGTCGACCACGGCCTGACGGTGCCGCTGAGCCTGATGTTCGGCCAGCCCCCGCAGTCCGATTTCGCCTGGCCCTGCCCGGTGATCCCGTTCGCGGTCAACGTGGTGCAGTACCCGGTGCCCTCGGGCCGGCGCTGCTTCAACCTCGGCCGCGCGATCCGCAAGGCGGTGGCGAGCTACGATGCGCCGCTGAAGGTGCAGATCTGGGGCACCGGCGGCATGAGCCACCAGCTGCAGGGGCCGCGCGCCGGGCTCATCAACAAGGACTTCGACAACGCCTTCCTCGACGAGCTGATCGCCGACCCGGCGCACCTGGCCGACAAGCCGCACATCGACTACGTGCGCGAAGCGGGCAGCGAAGGCATCGAACTGGTGATGTGGCTGATCGCGCGCGGTGCGATGAGCGACAACCCGCCGATCGTGCGGCACCGCTTCTACCATGTGCCCGCGAGCAACACCGCGGTCGGGCACCTGATCCTGGAGAACACATGACGCCCCCAAGCTCACATTCGTTCGCTACCCCCCGAGGGGGCTCCAGCCTCCTTGAGGCGGCTCGGCGGAGGCTGGCATGACGATCAAGGTCGCCCTCGCCGGTGCCGGCGCTTTCGGCATCAAGCATCTCGACGCGATCAAGCTGATCGACGGCGTCGAGGTCGTCTCGCTCGTCAGCCGCGATCTCGGCAAGACGAAGGAGGTCGCCGACAGGTACGGCATCGGGCACGTCACCACCGACCTCGGCGACAGCCTCGCGATCAAGGAGGTCGACGCGGTGATCCTGTGCACGCCCACGCAGATGCACGCTGCGCAGGCGGTGGCCTGCCTGAAGGCGGACAAGCACGTGCAGGTCGAGATCCCGCTCGCCGACAGCCTGCGCGACGCCTACCGTGTCGTGCAGATGCAGGAGAACACCGGTCTGGTCGCGATGTGCGGCCACACGCGGCGCTTCAACCCCAGCCACCAGTGGGTGCGCCGCAGGATCACCGCCGGCGAGTTCAACCTCCAGCAGCTGGACGTTCAGACCTACTTCTTCCGGCGCACGAACATGAACGCCCTGGGCCAGCCGCGCAGCTGGACCGACCACCTGCTCTGGCACCACGCCGCGCACACGGTGGACCTGTTCGCCTACCAGGCGCGCAGCCCGATCGTGAAGGCGAACGCGATCCAGGGCCCGATCCACCCGCAGCTCGGCATCGCGATGGACATGAGCATCCAGCTCAAGGCGGCCAACGGCGCGATCTGCACGCTCAGCCTGTCGTTCAACAACGACGGGCCCCTGGGCACCTTCTTCCGCTACATCGGCGACACCGGCACCTACATCGCGCGCTACGACGACCTCTTCACGGGCAGGGAGGAGAAGATCGACGTCAGCCAGGTCGATGTCTCGACGAACGGCATCGAGCTGCAGGACCGCGAGTTCTTCGCCGCGATCCGCGAAGGCCGCGAGCCCAACGCCAGCGTCGCGCAGGTGCTGCCCTGCTACGAGGTGCTGCACGACCTGGGGCGCCAGCTCGCCGAGGGCTGATCCCGATGGACCTGCCCGTTCGCCGCATCGGAGAGTTCACCGTCTCGGCCCTCGGGCTGGGCTGCATGAACCTCAGCCATGCCTACGGCGCGCCACCGCCGGCCGACATTGCCGAGCGGCTGCTGCTCGAGGCGCTGGACCTCGGCGTCACGCTGTTCGACACCGCGGCGCTCTACGGCTTCGGCGCGAACGAGACCTTGGTCGGGCGCGTGCTCAAGCCGCACCGCGCGCGCATCACGCTGTGCAGCAAGGGCGGCATGGCCGGCGTCACCTTCCCCGCGTCAAGCGCGTCATCGACGGCCGGCCCGAGGCGATCCGCCGCAACTGCGAGGACAGCCTGAAGCGGCTGCAGACCGAGGTCATCGACCTGTACTACCTGCACCGCTGGGACAAGAGGGTGCCGATCGAGGACAGCGTCGGCGCGATGGCCGACCTGGTGCGCGCCGGCAAGGTGCGCGCGCTCGGGCTCTCGGAGGTCTCGGCGGCGACGCTGCGCAAGGCGCACGCGGTGCACCCGATCGCCGCGGTGCAGAGCGAATACTCGCTGTGGACGCGCAACCCGGAGATCGCGGTGCTCCAGGCCTGCCGCGAGCTCGGCGCGACGCTGGTCGCCTTCAGCCCGGTGGCGCGCGGCTTCCTGACGAGCGCGCCGCCCGACGTCGCGCGCCTCGACGCGAGGGACATCCGGCGCGCGATGCCGCGCTTCGAGCCCGCGGCCTACGCCGAGAACCTGAAGCTGCTCGCCGGCTTCGACGCGCTCGCCGCCGAGGCCGGCTGCACGCCCGCGCAGCTGGCGCTGGCCTGGCTGCTGGTGCGCGACGAGCAGGTCGTGCCGATCCCCGGCACGACGAGCCTGGCGCACCTGCGCGAGAACCTCGGCGCGGCCAGCGTCGAGCTCGACGCCGCGCTGATCGCGCGGCTCGACGCCCTCGTCAACGAGCGTACCGTCACCGGCCAGCGCTACAGCGCAGCGAGCCGGGCCGAGGTCGACAGCGAGGAGTTCGCCGACCCGACCTGAATCGGCGCGCCACCGTTCACTTCAGCGGTTCGGTGGCGGGAGACGCCGCACTCGACGCGTGAACCCGACGCATCCAGCGGACGCCGTGGCCAGGCTCCGCCCGGTCACCGGCGTCGCCCCCTCGAGGGGGAGCGCCGCAGGCGCTTCGGGGGTGGCTCACTTCAGCTTGTGGCCGCAATGGCCGCAGAACACGTCGTCGGCACTGGCCGGCGTGCCGCAGGCGGGGCAGTTGATCGCGGCGGCGGGCGGCGGCGCCTCGGTCGGCGCTGCTGCGGGCGGCGGTGCTGCGGGCGGCGGCGCCGCGGCAGCCGCCGCATTGCGCTGCGCCTGCGCGGCGCGCGCCTCGTCGAGCTTGCGCTGCGCGGCG
>MEGM01000178.1:18287-18625 GCA_001725505.1 Rubrivivax sp. SCN 70-15
CGGCGCGCGCCTCGTCGAGCTTGCGCTGCGCGGCGGCCTGGGCCTCCTGCGCGCGGCGCCGGGCTTCGTCGGCCGCCTGCTGCGCCTTCTCCCTGGTCTTCGCGATCGCGGCGTCCATCGCGGCTTCGGCGGCGCCGGCGTCGATGCCGAGGTTGAGCTTCAGGTAGACGAGCGACAGCCCCATCATGGCCGTTGCCGCCATCAGTGCCACCGTGACGGCGAAGACGATCGCACCGCCGAGCATGCCGGCGATCACGAGGCCGCCGCCCGAGGGCTCGCCGCCATAGCCGCCGCCATAGCCGCCGCCATAGCCGCCGCCATAGCCGCCCATGCCGCCC
>MEGM01000179.1 GCA_001725505.1 Rubrivivax sp. SCN 70-15
CGCGCTGGTGGGGCGTGGACATCGGCGACCGCGAGCTCGTCGTCTGGGGCAGCCCGGTCGAGCTCGGCGCGCAGCGCCTCGGGCGCGAGCCACTGGCTGCGCTCGAGCCGGCGCAGCACGGCGACCGATTCATGGCCCTTGAGCCGCTCGTGCAGCGGGAACAGCACGTGGCTGGCAAGCGAGGTGTAGAAGCCGCGGTTGCTCATGAATGCGTGGCCTCGCGAGTCCGAAGCATGGCCATCTCGCTGAAGTGCGCCCGCAGTGTCTTGATGCGCTGATCCCAGTCGTTGCTGCGGGCGTAGGCGATGATCTGCTCGCGGTCCCAGTCGGCTGTCAGGGCCTCATCGATCGCCTGCTGCAGTGCTTGCGGTTCGTCGAAAGGCACGACGCGCCCGAGTCGCGGGGAGTTCACCACCTCGGCATTGCCGCCGACGTCGGTGGTGACGACGGGAAGACCACAGGCCATGGCCTCGAGGAACACGTTCGCCCAACCCTCGTTGGCTGTCGAAAGCACGAACACGTCCGCGGCACTCAGGGGTAGGTGCAGTTCGTCGGGCGGCAGGGGCCCAGTGAAGACGACGTGCCTCTCGAGGCCCAAGGTACGCACCTGCGCACGCAAGGCGTCGGTCATGTCGCCCTCGGGGCTGGGGCCACCGACGACCAGATAGCGCAGATCCGGAAACCGATGAATCAAGGCTGGCAGCAGCTCGATGACGCGATGGAACCCCTTGCGCGGGACGAGCCCACCGACCGAGACAAGGATTGGTACATCAGGCGGCAGCGCCATCTTGGCGCGTGCCTCGGCACGCGGCAGAGCCCGAAACCGAGTCAGATCGACGCCGTTGCCGATGACGTGGATGCGCTTCGGATCTACCCCGCAAGCCGCCAGCAGCTTGCGCAGAGAGTCGGACACACTGAAGACGCGCGTGGCACGCATCACGGCAGCGACGACGCGAGGGCGCAGCGAGCGGTCGGCGAGTTGGCGGACTTCCGTGCCGCGTAGCGTGACGGCGACGGGTAGGTCGAGCCAACGCCCCAGCCAGGTCGCCGCGTACCCGCAGGGATAGGCGAAATGGGCGTCGATCAGGCCAATGCGGCCCTCATTGCGAAGCCTGCGCATCAGCAGCCAGGTACACACGGCCATAGACAGCCCATCGAACCGTCGCAGGACGCCCGGGATCGACAGGAATCGCGGAAACAGAACCTGGACGCCGCTCTGAATTTCGCTACCGGTGGCGCCCGCGCGGTACCCCGGAGCGATGCGCCGAATCAACGACTGCAGCGGGAACCAAGGCTGGGGCGAAACGACGAGCAGACGCTCCGGCGGGGCTACGCGGAACATGCGCTCGCGGATGAAGAGGCCGGCGCTGGGCTGAGCCCGGCTCGGGAACAATGACGAAAAGACGGCGATGCCGAGCGCGATATCGCCCTGCCTAGTGACAGGCCGCTTACGTTTCATAGGACGAGTTCCGGGACGTGCTCAGGCCTGCAACGTCCCAGGTGGGCGTGGCTATGGCAGTAGACCTACTCATGCGATCCCAATGCCAAGCGCACGTCGCACGGCTACCAACACAGCCCTTCCACCTTCGCCGCTATCGCCGCACGGTTCGCCAACCCGACCAGATCGAGCACCGTCTGCTCCGGCTGCGCATGCCGGGCCAGCGCCTCGGCGACTTCGGCCGTGCTCAGGCCGACGACGAGCAGCTCGCTGCCACGGATGACGGTCTGCAGGTCGGGCTGGAGCAGCTGCCCGATGTGCGGCAGGTGCTGCTCGATGTAGCGGCGGTTGGACCCCAGCAGGTGCGCGAGCTGGACCTCGGGGTCGTAGATCGACAGCTGCACGCCTTTGCCGATGAGCTGCTCGGCCAGCGTGACGAGGGGGCTTTCGCGCAGGTCGTCGGTGCCGGTCTTGAAGCTCAGGCCGAGGAATCCCACGCGCCGGTGCCCGCTGGCAAGCACCTTGTTCAGCGCCAGCGCCAGATGTTCCTGGTTCGAGGCCAGGATGGCCGACAGCATGGGCAGTTCGACGTCGCGCGTCTTCGCCAGGTAGCTCGTGGCGCGCAGGTCCTTGGGCAGGCACGAGCCGCCGAAGGCGAAGCCGGGCTTGAGGTAGGCGCGGCTGATGTTGAGCTGGGTGTCCTGGCACACCAGGTCCATGACCTCGAACGCGTCGACGCCGAGCGCCGCGCACAGGCGGGCGGTCTCGTTGGCGAAGGTGATCTTCAGCGCGTGGAAGTTGTTGCAGCTGTACTTCATCATCTCGGCGCTGCGCACCGAGGTCGGGATGAACTTGCACGGCAGGTGGCCGAACAGCGCGCGCAGCCGCTCGACCGGATGCTCGTGGTTGGCGCCGACGATGGTGAACGGCGGCTTGTCGTAGTCGCGGATCGACGAGCCTTCGCGCAGGAACTCGGGCTGGAAGCACAGGTGGAAGTCGACCCCGTCCTTCTTGCCCGACGCGCGCTCGACGATCGGGCGCAGCACGTCTTCCACGGTGCCGGGCACCACCGTCGAGCGGAAGACGACCACGTGCGGTTCGGTCTTGGAGGCCAGCGCGCGGCCCATGGCCTCGGCCAGGCGCAGTATCGCGCCCTGGTCCTGGCTGCCGTTGGCGGCCGAGGGCGTGCCCACGCAGACGAGCGAGATGTCGCTGTCGCGCACGGCCTGCTCGGCGTCGGTGGTGACGCTGACGCGGCCGCTGGCGGCCACCTGCTGCATCAGCTCGACCATGCCTTCCTCGACCACCGGGGTCTTGCCGGCGCGGAGGAGTTCGAGCTTGTCGCGGTCGATGTCGACGCCGATCACGTCGTGCCCGTCGCGCGACAGGCAGGCCAGGGAGACGGCGCCCACGTAGCCGAGGCCGAAGATGCTGATTCTCATGCGGTGTTTCCGAGGGTCTGGGGCTGGCGCGCTGCGTACGACTGGCGGCAACGCTCGATGATCGCATCCAGGCGCTGCATCGAACGCGGCCAGGCGTGGTTCGTCAGCATCCTGTCACGCCCGGCCACTGCCAGGCGTGCGCGCTCGCTGGGGTTCTCGACGATGCGCAGCACGGCGCGCGCGATCTCGTCGGGGCTGTCGGCGACCAGGAAGTGGCGCTCCGCCTCGGCGTCCACGCCCCCGGCCGCGGCCGGGCTGGTGACCACGGGCACCCCCATCGCCATCGCTTCCAGGATCTTGTTCTGCGTGCCGCGCGCGATGGCCAGCGGCGCGACCATCAACGCCGAGCCGCGGATGTAGGGCCGCACGTCGCGCACCGAGCCGGTGACCGTGACGCCGGGAATCCGGCCCAGCGCGCGCATCTCGGGCGAAGGGTCGGCGCCGACGACGAGCAGCTTCAGCGCCGGCCGGCGCTGCTTGAGCAGCGGCCACACGTCCTTGCAGAAGCGCGCCATGCACTCCTGGTTCGGGTAGTAGTCCATGCGACCGATGAAGCTGATCGTGTCGGCGTCGTAGGCGCCGTCGGTCGGGCTGAAGAAGTTCGCGTCGACGCCGTTCGGGAACCAGTCGGTGGCCGCGCCGGTGGCGTAGCCGTCCAGTGTCTGCCACTCCGCGCGCGTGGTGGCGGTGCACAGGTCGAACCGACGCGCCAGGCGCTTCTCGGCCCACAGCATCTTCGTGCCTTCGAGCGTGTAGCCGAGCGACAGCGGGAACGGCTTGTAGTTCGCGTACTCGAGCCACTTCTGCGAGTCCATGTCGCCGAAGTCGAGGATCTTGGGCACGCCGGTGACGTGCTCGACGTACGGAGCCACCGACGAGCAGTGAACGAAGATCAGGTCCCAGCGCTGGGTGGCGAGCAGGTGGCGGACCTTGCGCGCGAGCTCGGGCGAATGGAAGTAGCCCATCGACGAGGGTGTGACGAGCGGCAGCCGCGCCACCATGCGCGCGTATTGCAGCGGCTCGCGCACGTGCCCCATCTCGAACGCCGTGCAGTGCGGCGCGATGCCCGCGCCTTCCTCGGCCTCGGCCACCGATCGCGCCAGCGAACACACCGTGACGCGGAGCCCCGCCTCGTGCAGGTGGCGGATCATGTTGAACGGCCGGATCTTGCCGCCCCGCTTGGGCGGGTACGGGAAGCGGTGGCAGAGGTAGAGGACGTTCATGCGGCCAGCGCGCTGCGCTCGGCGATGCGCGCCGGGTGCTTGAGTTCGTCGGCCACGTCGACAGGGTCGCGCCGGTCGAGGTAGACGCGGCTCCAGATCTCGAGGTTCATCAGTGCCAGCAGCGCGTCGGTGCCGTCGCTGCGGTTGGCTTCGTGGTCGGCCACCAGCGCAGCCACGGCGCCGGCGTCGAACAGCCCGCGCGCGCGCACCACCTCGGGGGCGAGCAGCGCCTTCAGCACCGGGGCCAGTTCCTTCTTCAGCCAGGCACCCATCGGCGTGCCGAAGCCGCGCTTGGCGCGGTGCAGGATGTCGTCGGGCAGCATCGGCGAGAGAGCGGCCTTCATCACGTGCTTGAGGCGGCCGCCCTTGATCTTGATGCCCGCGGGCATGGACGCGGCCAGTTCGACGAGGTCGTGGTCGAGCAGCGGCACCCGGCATTCGAGCGAGACCGCCATGCTCATCTTGTCGGTGAGCATGAGCAGGTCGTCGGGTAGCTGGGTCTCGGCATCGACGGCGAGCATGCGGTTCAGCTCGTCGGTGCGGCCGGCGCCGGCGAAGGCGGCGGCGAGCCGGTCGTCGCCCGGCGCGGGAGCCTGTAGCAGCAGCGTGGCCACGGTCTCGCGCGCCATCACCTGCAGGTAGCTGCGGTAGCGCTCGTCGGCGTCCATCTCGGCACTGGCGATGAAGCCCTTGGCCAGCCGCATCATGTTGAGCAGCTTCGAGTGGCGGTCCGCCGGAAGCCGCCGTGCGGCGTGCGACGCGGCGCTGCGCGCCCAGCCGGGCAGGGACTGGAAGCGCTGCGCGTAGTGACCACCGAGGTAGCGGCGGTAGCCGCCGAAGAGTTCGTCGCCGCCGACGCCGGAGAGGATCACCTTCACGTCCTGGCGCGCGAATTCGGAGACCAGGTAGGTGGTGATGAAGGCGGTGTCGGCGATCGGCTCGTCCATGTGCCACAGCAGGCGCGGCAGCAGGCCCACGACATCGGGCTTGACGACGATCTCGCGGTGCTGGGTGCCGAACAGCTGCGCCACGCGGCGCGCGTACGGCAACTCGTTGTAGAGCTGTTCCGCCGGCCCGCCATCGAAGCCGATGGCGTAGGTGCGGATCGGCTGGCCCGAATGGCGCGCCATGAAGCCGACGACCGCGCTCGAGTCGACGCCGCCGGAAAGGAAGGCGCCGATCGGCACATCGGCGACCATCTGCATCTGCACCGAGCGCTCCATCTGGGTGCGCACGCGGGCTGTCCAGTCGGCCTCGCTGGCAGCGCGGTCGATGCGCTCGCTGACGCGCCACCAGCGCCATTCGCGCACCTGGCCGTCTTCCACGGCCAGCAGCGTGGCCGGTGGCAGCTTGCGGATGCCCTTGAACAGGCAGTGCGGCGCGGCCACGTAGCCCAGGTGCAGGTAGTCGGCCAGCGCGCTGCGGTCGAGCTCGGTGCGCACGCCGGGCAGGCCGAGCAGCGCCTTGGCCTCGGTGGCGAAGGCCAGGCGGCGGCCATCCTGCAGCACGTAGAGCGGCTTGACGCCCAGGCGGTCGCGCCCGATTAGCAGCCGGCGGCGGCGTGCGTCCCAGAGCGCGAAGTCGAACATGCCGTTCAGACGCTGCACGACGTCGTCGCCCCAGGCGGCGTAGCCGTGCAGCAGCACCTCGCTGTCGGAGGCGGTCTTGAAGCGGTAGCCCTGGGCCTGCAGTTCGGCGCGCAGCTCGCGGTAGTTGTAGATCTCGCCGTTGCAGACGAGCCAGAGCGTGTCGTCGGCGTTGGACAGCGGCTGGTGGCCGCCGGCCACGTCGATGATGGACAGCCGGCGCATCGCGATGCCGCAGTTGCCGTCGACGTGCAGGCCTTCGTCGTCGGGGCCGCGGTGGCGCGTGAGGTCGCCCATCGCCGACAGCAGCGCCGGCGCGACGGGAGCGCCGTCGAGGTGGATGAGGCCGTGGATGCCGCACATGACCGTTCAGCCCAGTGCCGCAACCATGCGCCCGCGCATCTGCAGCGCGCGCCGGTAGACCTCGGCGTAGCGTGCCACGCTGGTGGCCCAGGTGCGCTCCAGCTCGACGTAGCGGCGTGCCTGGGCGCGCAGGCGCGGCCAGTCGGCCTGCTGCGCGAGCGCGGCTTCGATGCCGGCCACGAGCGCCTCGGCATCGCCGGCCGGACACAGGTAGCCGGTCTCGCCATGGCGGATCAGCTCGCGGTGGCCGCCGACGTCGCTGGCGACGAAGACGCGGCCCTGCGCCATCGCCTCCAGCGGCTTGAGCGGGGTGACGAGTTCGGTCAGCCGGATCGGCAGCCGCGGGTAGACGAGCAGGTCGATCAGCTCGTAGTAGCGCTGCACCTCGGCGTGCGGCACGCGGCCGGTGAAGACGACGCAGTCACCCAGGCCAGCGGCGGCCACCTGGGCCTTGAGCGCGTCTTCCTGCGGGCCGCCGCCGACGAGCAGCAGCTTGAGCGCCGGATGACGCGGCCGCAGGCGACGCACGGCTTCCACCAGCAGGTGCAGGCCTTCGTAGCCGTAGAACGAGCCGGCGAAGCCCAGCACGATGGCACCCTGCAGGCCCAGGCGCTGCTGGAGCGCGGGGTCGGGCGGGACGCCGAAGCGGAAGCCCGCCACGTCGACCGCGTTCGGGATCACGGTGATCTTGTCTGCGCCGATGCCGCGCACGGCGATGTCGCCGCGCAGGCCTTCGCAGATCGTCGTCACCTGGTCGGCGCGGCGCAGCGCGAAGGTCTCGAGCGCGCGCGAGGCGCGGTAGCGCAGGCTGCCCTCGGTGGTGCTGCCGTGGTCGACGGCGGCGTCCTCCCAGGATGCGCGCATCTCGTAGACGACCGGCAGGCGCTTGCGGCGCCGCACCCACAGTGCGGGCAGCGCGTTCAGCACCGGCGAATGCGCGTGCACGATGTCGGGCCGGGTCTCGTCGATGAGCGTGTCCAGGCGCGCTGCGCTCAGGCGCATCTGGGCCAGCAGCCCGGCGCCAGCGGCGCTGGGCGTGCGGTGCATCGTCCAGCCGTCGACCTGTTCGACCGTCGCCGCGCCCGCGCCCTGCTTGGGCGTGGTGAGCTGCACCGTTTCCCACCCTAGGCGGCGCTGCTCGCGCAGGATCGCGAGGGTACGGAAGGTGTAGCCGCTGTGCAGCGGAATGGAATGATCCAGCAGGTGGAGGATGCGCAAGCTCATTCCGCTCTTTTCTCGAAGCGCAGCCACATTCCAAGCCAGCGCAAATCCTCGACATCGAGATCGCGGAACGGGTGCGCCAGGCGCGGACGGACGGCCGATACGTCGTTGTCGTCGGCGCGCATCGTTGGCTCAAACTTGACGTTACACACACCGAGATCGGCAACGATGTCCCGGTATCGGTCGACTCGCCAGCGATTGGGCGAGCCCTTGTGCGAATACATCATGGACCAGACTATTGGCGACCATTCGAGGAAGTCGAGCGGATTGCGCTGGTGCAGGCCGTGACTCTTGAGGTCTACCTGGTGCAGCGCGACGGCTCCGGGCTTCATGGCCTGTTTCATATCCTTGAACGTGCCTTCAAGATCATCGACATGCTCAAGTACGGCTCGAGAAAGGATGACATCGGCTTCGGCAACCAGTCCGCAGTGTCCGTGTGGCTTGACAAGGTATTCGATTCTGTCGGCTCGCAACCCCGATCGCGGATCGCGGGCATTGACAAATAGATCACGTAGCCGC
>MEGM01000180.1 GCA_001725505.1 Rubrivivax sp. SCN 70-15
TGAGTTCAAGCTTATGGTCCTGCGCCGAGTGAGCGATGAGGGCATCTCATGCAGGCAAGCCGCAGCACTCTTCGACATCCGACGACCAGATCAGATTGCGGAATGGCGACGGCTGCACCCCTATGCGTACCTGAAGGACGTCCTCGAGCGACTGCCCACCCAACCGGCCAGCCGGATCGAGGAACTGCTGCCGCATCGCTGGCAGCCGGCCGCCTCGGCCTGACCTCTGCCCCGTCGTCAAGACGGGTTCGCCGGACGCTGACACATCTTCTCCCTTCAGGCTCTGCCCGACATCGATGGCCAAGCATTCGCGGGTGTAGCAGTCGACCACGGTGGAATCCTCATACGCCTGGGGGAAAGGCAAACCTCCGCGAGCCGCCGCGAGTGGCCGCACGCGTAGCGGTAGTTTCCCAATCTCCGCCCGGGGTCTGCATCGCTCGACGCAGCAGGCGGCTCCATCGGCTCGTAAAGGTCGGCCGCGGACGGCTCGAGGCTAGTTCGTGATCAGGAGATTGACCGTCGCTACCTGAGCCGAATCGTAGGTTGACGTCGCGACCAGCGTGATCGGGATCGACGCCGGCAGCAAGTAAGCCGCATACGTGTCCACCGCGACACTGGACTGGCTCAGGGTGGTGGCAGTGATGTTGGCGCCCGCGTAGTACATCTGGCCACCGCCGCTGATGGCAGCCCCCCCGACGTACATCGTCCAGATTGCGGACTCGCCCGCGTCGAAGGTCACGGACTGACCGGCATGGACAGCCAAATTCAGCGATCCCCCCGAGGCGACTGGCGTGTACCCCTCGAATTGGCCGGCGACCGTGACTCCGATGCTGAAGTTTCCTGCGGAGTCGGCGTATGCGCCGCCACCGCAGGCACTCAAGGACCAGGCTGCCGCACAGGTGGCGACCACGGTAATCCATCGGGTCGCGCGCCGGTGCGCGATCGGAGCTGAGGCACGGCCTTCGGTCGCCAGCTTTTGTGTGGTGGTCATGGTGAGCGTTCTCCGTTGCGCTTTAAGAGCAAGACATGTGAGGCGACGACCCCTCCGACACCGGAACGCGGGTGACCGAACAGCGACGTCCTGCGGACCCGGGGCTTGAGTCGGTACCCCTGCGTGCCAGGTGAACGTCGAGCCACCACCTCGGCCGCACGATCAGCCGACGCCGCAGTCCCCTGTAATCTTCCGGCGTCCTCAAGGAAGTGTCCGAGCGCAAAGGTGCTCGACCCTTGCATTGCGTCGTAGTGCACACCAGCCGGTCTTCCGGCTGCTGCAGCACACGCGCAGCGATGGCGCCCTGCGCCCGAGCAACGAGAAGCAGGTCCCGGCTGAAGCTGCAGGTTTAGCGAGGCGGTCGACTACCGGAAGAGAAGACGACCAGACCTCGCCTGTCACCGCGGGCCGCGAAGCGAGACTTTCAAATAGGGCCACATTGCGCGACATGCCGAGCCCGCCGGATCAATCCCGATGGCCGCGGTATTGCCCGCGTTCGTCATGATCGCGGTCGCCGCCGCGGAACCCGTCGTACTGCGCGTGGCGAAGCCGTTCGGCGCGACGCCAGGCGCGCTCGCGCTCCCACCCGTCGCGGGCGTCGTATCCGCGCCAACTCTGACGCTCGAACACCTCGCGCGGCGAGACAAAGACCGGCGGCCTCATGTACACCGGCGCGGGCTGCACGTACACGGGCTGCGGTTGCACGTACACCGGTGCCTGCTCGACCCAGGCCGGGCCGTCTTGCAGGTTGATCGAAAAGTAGACATCGGGGCGGGCCTCGGCGACGGTGGCGGCGCCGAGGGCCGCAGTAGCGAGGGTGGCCGCGACGAGGAGCTTGGGAGAGAAGCAGAGGTTCATGACGGCTCGTGGAGTTGCGATGAGGCCATCTTGCGTGCCCCACCATGAACCGAACCTGAACGAACGACAGGTTTCGATCAGGCCGTCCGCAGCACGATCTCGACGCGCCCGCCGCCCATCTGCGATCGCGACAGCGTCAGCTCGCCGCCGTGGCTCGCCACCAGCTCGTTGACCACCGCCAAGCCGACGCCGTGCCCAGGCACGCGCTCGTCGCCGCGAACGTGCAGCCGCAGGATGGCGCTGGTGTCGCCAAAGCCGGGACCGTCGTCGTCGATGCGCAGGTGCAGGCTGTCGCCCTCGCGCCGGGCGCTCACCGCGACCCGATGCCGCGCCCACTTGCACGCGTTGTCCATCAGGTTGCCGAGCAGCTCGAACGCGTCGCCCTCGTCGATTCGCCAGGCGAGCGCGGGCGCGCAGTCGAGCGTGAAGACGAGGCCATTGTCGGCATACACCTTGGCCAGCGAATCGCGAATCCGTTGAAGGACGGGGGCCAGCGCCAGCGCCGGCACAAAGCGTGACGCTCCGCTCGCGGCGGCGCGGGCGAGCTGATGCTGGACGATGTCGTCCATGCGCGTCACCTGCGCTGCCACCGCGTCCGGCAGCTGCGCCGGCTCGCTCATCGCGGTGCGCAGCACGGCGAGTGGCGTCTTCAGGCTGTGCGCGAGGTAGCTCAGTGCCTCGCGATAGCGCGTCTGGCGCAGCCGCTCCTGGGCGATGAGGGTGTTCAGGTTGTCGGTGAGCGCCGCCACCTCCACCGGGTAGCGCCCCTCGACCGTCGTCTGCTCGCCGTGCTCGATGGCGCGGATCTCGCGCGTCGCTTCGCGCAGCGGCGCCAGGCCCCAGCGCAGCAGCACCGTCTGCGAGAGCAGGAGCAGCAGCGCGGCGCCGCCCAGCCAGGCCCACGAGGTGCGCTCGAAGACGGCGATCTCGCGGTCGAACGCCGCCTTGTCCTCGAAGACCGAGAGCACCAACGGTACCGAGCCTGCCTTGCCGGCCCACGTAACACCGGTGCCGACCGCGAGATAGTCGCGCCCCGCCGCGCTCGCGATCTCGTAGCGCCACTGCCCGGTGCCAACCTGGCGCGGCAGCGGCACCTCGACGCCGACCGTCGATGGCGAACGCCAAGTCTCGCGTCGCGCCACATTGAAGATGCTCGCGTAAAGGCCCGAGCCGGGCAGCGACAGACGTGGATCGGGAAAGGCCGCGGGCATGACGAGGGCGCCGGTGGGGTCGACCTCGGCCGCCGCGAGCAGCAGGTAGACGGTGGTCTGCAGCCGGGCGAAGTGCGCCGCGCGGACACTCTCTTCATGGGCGCGCTGCACGGCCCAGCCGGCACCGGCGAGGAACACGATCAGCATCAGCGCCGCGCCCAGCATCAGGCGCGCGCGCAGCGAATTGCGCCACCTCATTCCAGCTTGAACCGATAGCCGCGCCCGCGCAGCGTCTCGATCGGCACCAGCGTGCCGTCGGGGTCGAGCTTGCGCCTCAGGCGCCCCATCAACACCTCGAGCACGTTGCTGTCGCGATCTTCGTCGTGGGGGTAAAGGTAGTCGGAGAGCTCCTGCTTGCTGACGACGCGGGCCCGCTCGCGCACGAGGTATTCGAGCAACCGGTACTCGAAGGCAGTGAGCTCGACGGCGGCGCCACCGAGCCGCGCCGCCTGCGCAGAGAAGTCGATGGCGAGTGGGCCGAGTGTGAGCAAGTCCGACGTCGCCTTGAGCGAGCGGCGCAGCAGCGCCTTCACGCGCGCCAGCAGCTCGGGGTACTCGAACGGCTTGACGAGGTAGTCGTCAGCGCCGGCCTCGAGGCCCAAGACCTTGTCCTGCCAGCTGCCGCGCGCGGTGAGGATCAGGATCGGCATCGTCCGCCCCTCGCCACGCAGCCGCTGCACGACGGCGATGCCGCCCAGCCGGGGCAGGCCGAGATCGACGATGACGAGATCGACCGGGTACTCCTGCGCCTGGAACAGGCCGTCCTCGCCGTCCGCGGCGTGGTCGGCGCGATAGCCGTCGGCCTCGAGCTGCCGCGCCAGGCCGACCCGCAAGGCCGCATCGTCCTCGATCAGTAGCAGGCGCACGAAGGGCCCGGTGGGTCAGCGCACGATGCGGCCGCTGGCGACGTCGACGACAACAATGCGCACCTCACCCTGGGCGCTGAGGATCTTCACGCGCCACACGGGCTTGTGGTCGACCTCGGCGCGCTCCACCGCGAGCACGCGGCCGCTCGCGACCCGCTGCGCCGCAGCGGCGGCCTCGTCACGGCCGACGTCGGCCCACACCGGCAGCGACAAGGCGACCAGCAGCGCGCACAGAAGTGGCTTGAGCAGGAAATTCATCCCGTTATCGTCCCACAGGTTCCACCGACACGCGCACGGGCACGAACGGGCCCGGCTGGTTCTGCATCAGCGTCGAGAAGCGCTGGCCGAGGTACTCGTAGTCGACCCGGTAGCCGACCACGCGCGACTGGACGTCGCTCACGGTGCGGCATGAGGTTACCGGGCGCGCGACGGGCTCGTACGGCTGCTCCCAGCGGTCGCGGCCAGCGATGTTGTCGCCCGTGAGGGCGCCGACGACAGCCCCGACCGCCGTGGCGGCTTCGCGGCCATGACCGCTGCCGAACTGGTTGCCGAGCAGCGCGCCAGCCAGGCCGCCGACGACGGCGCCGCCGTAGTCGCGTCGGCCTTCGGGGCGCGCCTGCGCCACCCAGTCGGTCCGACACTCCTGGCGCGGCACGCTCACGTTCTCGTACTGCGCCTCGACGCCGACGACGCGGGCATTGTCGGTGTAGGTGTGGGCCTGGGCGCCGAAGGTGACGGTGGCAACGGCGAGCACGACGTAGAGGGCCGAGCGGTTCATGGAAGGCTCCATCGGTTGGGGACGACCGCATCTTGGGGGGGGTGGATGAACCGAAGCTGAACGGATTCGGTCGGGCCGGAGGGGCGCCGGACGGGTCTGCGGGCCGCGGTACCTGGGGCCCCCGCGCCAGGTCAAGGTCGTGGAGGGCCGCAGGAACCACGCTGGCGACGCCTAGCCATTCAGCCGACGTCCGCCAACGGCGAATCCCGGCCGAGGGAGAGATCGGCCAAAACCGGCCCCTGGTGATCCGCTCAGGATTTCCCCTGCTGGCCCGCCTTGGATGACTGGTTTGCGGCGGCCAACTTGAACTCCGCTTTCGCTCGTCCCGGCCAGGAGCGGCCGGTCGCTCAGCGGCGAAGCAGTCGTTCGGATCAGTCCTGAGGGCCGAGGCGCGTTGCCATGCGGTTAACAGCCTCGGCCAGCGCTGGCAAGTCTTGTTCGACGACCAGCCAGACCGCCCCGAGGTCAACGCCCAGGTAGCCATGCACGATCACGTTGCGAAACCCTGCGAGTTCGCGCCATGGGATCTGCGTTTCGGTGCCCTTGATCTCGCTCGACAAGCGTTGGCTTGACTCGGCCAAGGTCTGAAGGTTGCGGATCACGGCGTCTTGCACCAGACGCGAAGCGTCGAAGTGGGAGCGTTCGGCGTTCGTGTACTCGAGGATCCGGTCCAGGCAGTCGCGCATGTGCGCCAGCAGCACCCGGTCCGCCTCGGGGCCCGGATTCACAGCGGCACAGCGCCTGCCATCACGCGCTCGCGCAGAGCCGGGTGCAAGCTCGCTTCGGTGACGACATCCACGCGGCGGCCTAACAATTCCTGCGCATCCAGCAACAGTCCCCCCAAGGCGAGAGCACTGATGCCTGGAGCCAAGGTCACCAGCAGATCAACGTCGCTGCCGTCGCTGCCGTCGCCACGGCTCATCGAGCCAAACACCCGAACACCCGTGACGCCGCGCCTGCGTGCCAGAGCCAGCAGTTCGGCGCGGTGGGTTTCGATCAATGGATGCATACGCGTCAGTTTAACCATGCCGGACGGTCATGGCTGCCTGGGGTCGGCCAAGACCGGCCGGTGGCAACAGGCAGATACACGGTCGCCACATTGGCGATCCAATGGGGCTTCGCGCTATCCTCCAGGCGATCGTCGGTTCGCTCCGTCACTCCTGCAACGTCAACGGGTCAGCCGCCAATACTGTTCGTTTAGATGATTCCGATGCACAATCACCTTCGTCGCAACTCGACGGCAGGCGGTTGGCATGGCGCGAACCAAGGCGGCGCTGGGCTCGGGAGCCCGGCTGAGCGATTTTCTGTCGGCGAGCTTGCTCGCTCGGGTCGTTCCGCCCGAGACGGTGCACGCGGTGCTGGACGAGCATGGCTGCAACACGAGACGGGTGCGCGGCTTTCCGGCGGTGGCCGGGGTCTACTACTGCATGGCGTTGAGCCTGTACCCGGAGGCCGCCTACGAGGAGGTGTTCGCCGTCGTTGCGCAAGGATTGGCCTGGTCCAGTGGAGCGGCGGAGCCCGCGCTTGTGGGCAAGTCCTCGATCAGCGGCCTGCGCACTCGAATCGGCGCGGCGCCGCTGGGTGACCTCGTGCGGCGATGCTGCGTGCCTCTGGCCCAAGCGCGCACCCATCCGGACGCGTTCTATGCCGGGCTGAGGCTGGTGGCGATCGACGGCAGCACCTTCGAGCTGCCCGACGAGGCCGACAACGCCGCAGCGTTCGGCTACCCCGGCAGCCGCACCAGCCTGGTTGGCCACGCCGGCTATCCACAGGCCCGGTGCGTCGTCCTGGTGGAGTGCGCGACGCACGCCATCCTGGGCGCCAACCTCGGGCCGTACCGCACGGGCGAGTGGGAGCTCTTCGTGCCATTGCTGAGCCGCCTGGCACCGGGCATGCTTTGCATGGCCGACCGGGGTTTCAACGGCTTCGAGCACTGGCGCCAGGCGCGGGCGACTGGTGCGGACTTGCTGTGGCGCTGCTCGGACGCCCGGCAATTGCCGATGCAGACGCTGCTCGAAGATGGCTCGTATCTCAGCGTCATCAGTCCCACCGGCGTCGGTCGAGACCAGGCTGTGCAGCAGGCCATCACCGTGCGCGTGATCGAGTACGCGATGCCGGGCGCCGAGGCTGCCCAGCCGCGCTACCGCTTGCTCACCACCCTGCTGGATCCGAACGTGGCGCCCGCCATGGAGCTGGCCGCGCTGTACCACCAGCGTTGGCAGATCGAGGCCGTCTTCGATGAGCTCAAGACCCATCTGCGTCAGAGCAAACGCGTGCTGCGCAGCAAGACGCCGGAGCTGGTGCGCCAGGAGTTCTATGGCTGGGTGCTGGCTCACTACGCAGTGCGTTGGCTGTTGCACCAGGGCGCGACGGGATACCGACTGTCCCACGCCGAGCTGTCCTTCAAGGGGCATGTCGAATTGCTGCGACGCACACAGCCCCGATCCGGGGCCTTTCCCCCCAGAGCAACCCAGACGCAGACTCCGGTGGTTCTGTGAACTCCTCGCTGCCAGCGCCCGTACCCGCGCCACCAGGACGCTCGACAAGCACTCGCCGCGTATGGCCAAGCGACGAAACTAGCAGTACGCGCCGCATGATCGCGGCGCACCGACGCGCGTCCCTGCCGACTTCACCCCGATCGCACTCGCGCCGCGTGCATGCGTCCGAGGGATCCGGACGAATCGCCCGAGGGCCTGGTCGCCGTCGAATCCTTCCGGCGGCTTCATCTAAGAGAACAGTATTGGGTCAGCCGCCATCGTGGCGTAGGCATGCGGGCTGACCGCGGTGCAGACCTGCCCCAGCAGTGCGCTCATCGCATCGATTGCCGCGGAGCGTCTGACGCTATTACGCCCGCAAGCTAGTGTAGTGCGCCCGAAGTCGTTGAACCTAATTGCACCGGCATACTCCAACAGCCCAGGAGGCTGGAGCGATGCGGGTTGCCAAGACGATCGAGCTGGATGCAC
>MEGM01000181.1 GCA_001725505.1 Rubrivivax sp. SCN 70-15
GTGCGTTCGGTGTCGAGCTCGCCGCGCTCGACACATTCGACCAGCCCCGGGCAGGCCTGCAGCAGCACGCGCGCGCCGCCGGCATGCTCGCGGCGCAGGCGCTCGACGTTCGCGCTGGCCACCGTGCCAGCGGTCGCGAGCACGCCGACGACGCCGCTGCGCGTGAGACCCGCCGCCGGCTTGATCGCCGGCTCCATCGCGACGATGGGCAGGCCGTAGCGTTCGCGCAGCGCGGCCGCGGCCACGACGCTGGCCGTGTTGCACGCGACGACGATGGCCTTGGCGCCGGCGGCGTGCAGGAAATCGGCCATCGCCAGCGCGCGAGCGGTCACGAAGCCGGCGTCGCGGTCGCCGTAGGGGGCGTGGCCCGAATCGGCCGCATAGAGCAGGTCCTCGCCGGGCAGGGCCTGGCGCAGCGCGCGCAGCACCGACAGGCCGCCGACGCCGGAATCGAACACCCCGATCGGCGCCCGGGCCGGCGTCATGCCAGCGCCCCGATGCGTGGCAGCGCCGCGCGCACGTTCGCCGAGGTCACGGCCGCCGTCTCGTCGAGCGACCAGCCACGCAGCGCAGCCAGCGTCGCTGCGATGCGCGGCAGTTCGGCCGGTTCGTTGCGCGCCGTCTCGCCCGCGGCGCGCTGCGCCGCGGTCCGATACAGCCACTGCGGTGGAATGTCGGGCGCGTCGGTCTCGAGCGCGAGCGCCTCGGCGGGCAGATCGGCGGCGAGGCGGCGGATCTGCAATGCGCGCTCGAAGCTCATCGCACCGCCGAAGCCGAGCCGAAAGCCGCGCTCGACGAACTGCGCCGCCTGCGCCGCACTGCCGTTGAACGCATGGACGATGCCGCCGGCCACCGGGACGCGGCGCAGCCCGGCGAGCAGCGCATCGGCCGAGCGCCGCACGTGCAGGATCACCGGCAGGTCGGCGTCGCGCGCGAGTTCGAGCTGGGCGCGGTAGAAGTGCACCTGGCGCGCCGGCGCCGCGCTGGGCACGAATTCGTCGAGGCCGATCTCGCCCACCGCGACCAGGCGCAGGTCGTCGCGTGCGGCCTGCAGCGCGTCCTTCAGCTTGTCAAGGTCCGCATCGGCGGCACGCTCGACGTAGAGCGGGTGGATGCCCAGTGCATAGACGAGCCCATGGCGATGGGCGAGCTCGCGCACGGCGGCGAAGTTCGCGACCTCGACCGCCGGCAGCACGAGCAGGCCGACCCCGGCAGCGCGCGCGCGCTCGAGCACCGCGTCGCGGTCGGCGTCGAACTCCGGTGCGTCGAGATGGCAGTGTGAATCGATCCACATCCGGCAATGATGCGGCATCGTCCGCGCGCGGCGGGGCCACGCGCAACGTGATACTGTCGTTCCGAGCTTCGGGACCCGGAGGCCCGCACGCATGAAAAAGGCACCGCTGTACAGCCGCACGCCGCGCCGCGAGGCCGCGCCGCCGGCGGCACCCGCCGCGGCCGACCCGGCGCCCGAGCCCGCAGCACGCAGTCCGGGCTTCCTGGCGCGCCGGGGTGCGCCGTTCTGGCTCGCCACCGGTGCGATGCTCGCATCGCTCGTGCTCGTGCTCGGCCTCGCGCTGGCGCTGCGCCCGGCGCCGCGCGTCATTACCCAGCACGACATCGACCTCGCGGTGCGCCAGTCGCTCGAAACGCAGCCGTTGCCCGCGGCCGCGGCGCGCGCCTACGCGGCGGTGGCGCCGTCGGTGGTGCGCGTGATCGGCCTCGTCGACGAACACGACCACGGCCACGACCGCGCAGACAAGCGTGCGCTCGAGCGCAGCCTGGGCACCGGCATCGTGATCGTCGAAGACGGGACGATCCTGACCAGCCTGCACGTGGTGGCCGGCGCGCGCAAGGTACGCGTGACCTTCGCCGACGGCCATGAGTCGGCGGCGCGCGTCGTCAGCACCCAGCCGCAGAACGACCTGGCCGTGCTCAAGGCCTTGTCGCTGCCCGACGACCTGCAGCCGGTGACGATGCGCTCGCTCGACGGCCTGAAGCCGGGCGACGAGGTCATCGCGATCGGCCACCCGTTCGGCATCGGGCCGTCGGTCAGCGCGGGCATCGTCTCCGGGCTCGAGCGCGAGTTCCGCGCCGAGCACGGCAACGAGACGCTCGAGCACCTGATCCAGTTCGACGCCGCGGCCAACCCGGGCAATTCCGGCGGCCCGCTGGTCACGATGGACGGCAGCGTGGTCGGCGTCGTCACCGCGATCCTGAACCCCGGCGAAGAGCACACCTTCATCGGCATCGGCTTCGCGGTACCGATCGAGAATGCGGCCCGGGCGGCCGGCATGCCGCCCTTCTGACCCCTTTCGAGCGCCAAGCCATGAACGCGAACCACGAACCCACCGCCCCGCTGATGGAGCGGCTGCTCTACGAGGTCAAGCGCGTCGTCGTCGGCCAGGACCGCTTCCTCGAGCGCGTGCTCGTCGCGATGCTCGCGCAAGGCCATCTGCTCGTCGAAGGCGTGCCCGGGCTCGCCAAGACGCTGACGGTGAAGACGCTCGCGCGCACCGTGCGCGGCAGCTTCAAGCGCATCCAGTTCACGCCCGACCTGGTGCCGGCCGACCTGGTGGGCACGCGCATCTACAACCAGAAGAGCGGCGAGTTCGGCACCAGCCTGGGCCCGGTGTTCGCGAACCTGCTGCTCGCCGACGAGATCAACCGCGCGCCGGCCAAGGTCCAGAGCGCGCTCCTCGAGGTGATGCAGGAACGCCAGGTCACGATCGCCGGCGAGACGCACAAGGTGCCCGAGCCCTTCGTCGTGATGGCGACGCAGAACCCGATCGAGACCGAGGGCACCTACCCCCTGCCCGAGGCGCAGGTCGACCGCTTCATGATGAAGGTGCTGGTCGACTACCCGAGCGAGGAGGAGGAGTTCGTGATCGCCGAGCGCGCGCTCGGCGCCGCGGTCGAGGTCGATCCGGTGGCCGACACCTTCCAGCTCGCCGCGCTGCAGCGCGACTGCCGCGCGGTCTACGTCGACCCGTCGCTGATCCAGTACGCGGTCAGGCTGGTCGGCGCGACGCGCCAGCCGGCGAAGGCCGACCTCGCCGACTGCGCGCGCCTGATCACCTACGGCGCGAGCCCGCGCGCGACGATCGCGTTGGTCGAGGGCGCGCGTGCACTCGCCTTGCTGCGCGGGCGTCGCTACGCGCTGCCGGCCGACCTGGTGGACCTCGCGCCCGACGTGATGCGCCACCGCATCGTGCTCAGCTACGAGGCGCTGGCCGAAGGCGTCAGCGCCGATGCGCTGGTGCAGCGCGTGCTGAAGAAGCTGCCGCCGCCGGCGGCCTCGGTTCCCCGTGATTGAGGCGAACGCCGAACGCCTGCTGCAGCGCCTCGAATGGACGGTGCTGCGGCGGCTCGACGGCCTGCTCCAGGGTGACTACCGCAGCCTGCTGCGTGGCGCCGGCGTCGACCTGGCCGACCTGCGCGAATACCAGCTCCACGACGACGTGCGCCACATCGACTGGAACGTCACCGCGCGGCTGCAGCAGCCCCACGTCCGGCTGTACCTCGAAGACCGCGAGCTCAGTGCCTGGTTCCTGCTCGACCTGTCGGCGAGCATCGACTTCGGCTCCGGCGCACGGACCAAGCTCGACACCTCGGCCGCCTTCGTCGCCGCGCTCGCACGCGTGATCACGCGCCACGGCAACCGCGTCGGCGCGCTGCTCTACGGCGAACAGGTCGAGGCGGTGCTGGCGCCCGCCGCGTCGCGCCGCCATCTGCTGACGCTGCTGCAGCGCATGCGCGCGCCGCGAGCGCCGACGCGCGGCACGGGCACCGCGCTGGCCGACCTGCTGCAGGCCGCCGCCGGCGTGATCAAGCGCCGCTCGCTGGTCTTCGTCGTCTCGGACTTCATCAGCGCGCCCGGCTGGGCCGACGCGCTGGACCGGCTCGCGCTGCGCCACGACGTGGTCGCGGTGCGCCTGGTCGACCCGCTCGAGCGCGAGCTCCCCGCCGACGCCGGCCTCGGGCTGCTGACGGTGCAGGACGCCGAGACCGGCGAGCAGTTGCTGATCGACGCCGGCGACGCAGGCTTTCGCGAACGCTACGCGCGCATCGCAGCCGAGCAGGAAGCAGCGATCTTCGACGCGCTTTCCCAGTCCGGCGCCGACACGCTCGAGCTGGCCACCGACGACGACCTGCTCGACGCGCTGCTGCGCTTCGCCGACCTGCGCCGCCAGCGCGCGCGGCTGAAGTCGCCGCTGCGCTTCCCGGCCCACCTGAGGCGCGCCGTGCCGGCCGCCGCCGCGCCATGACCTTTCAATGGCCGGGGGCCCTGTGGGCCGCTCTCGCGCTGCCGCTGCTGGTCGCGCTGTACTTCTGGCTGCTGCGCCGGCGGCGCCAGGCCACGCTGCGCCTGGCCAGCCTGGCGGTGGCGCGCGCGGCAGCGGGCGCCGGCCCGGGCTGGCGCCGCCACCTGCCGCCGGCGCTGCTGCTGGTGGGGCTGGCGCTGCTCGTGCTCGCGAGCGCGCGGCCGACGATGAAGCTGCTGTTGCCGCAGTCCGAGCGCACCGTGATCCTGGCCATCGACGTCTCGCTGAGCATGCGCGCCGAGGACATCAAGCCGAACCGCCTCGCCGCGGCGCAGGAGGCGGCGAAGGCCTTCGTCCAGTCGGTGCCGCGCGACGTGAAGGTCGGCATCGTCGCGTTCGCCGGCACCGCTGCGCTGGTGCAGCCGCCGACAACCAACCGCGACGACCTGGTCGCGGCGATCGACCGCCTGCAGCTGCAGCGCGCCACCGCGACCGGCAGCGCGATCATCCTCGCGCTGGCCACGCTGTTCCCCGACGAAGGCATAGACACCACCGGGGCGAGCGGCCGCAGCCCGCCCTACGCCCCGTTCGCGCCGCTCGGCGGCGACGGCGCTGCGCCGCGGCCGGCGCCGGTGGAGCCTGGCTCGTACAGGTCGGCGGCCATCATCATGCTCACCGACGGCCAGCGCACCACCGGCCCGGACCCGCTGCAGGCTGCCGCGATGGCCGCCGACCACGGCGTGCGCATCTACGCGGTCGGCCTGGGCACCAAGGAAGGCGCCGTGATCGGCTTCGACGGCTGGAGCATGCGCGTGCGCCTCGACGAGGCGACGCTGAAGGACATCGCCGCGTTCACCCAGGGTCAGTATTTCTTCGCCGGCAGCGCGGACGACCTGAAGGAGGTCTACGGCAAGCTCTCGGGCAAGCTCGTCGTCGAGCGCCAGACGACCGAGATCAGCGCGGTGTTCGCGGCCCTCGCGGCCTTGCTGACGATGCTGGCGGCAGGCCTTTCGCTGTGGTGGTTCGGCCGCGTGGCCTGACGGCAACCGCCTTCTTCGCCGCCGGCTTCGCAACCTTCTTCGCCACCGGTCTCGCCGCCTTCTTGGGCGCTTGTTTCGTCGCCTTCGGCGCCACTTTTTTCGCTGCCGCCTTCTTCGCCGCCTCGCGGGCAGCGGGCTTGACGGCCTTCGGCTTTGCCGCACCGCGCACCCGGCCGGCCGCGCGCCAGTCCTCGCCGAGGAAGAGCGCGCGCTCGGCGGTGCGTCGCCGCGCCAGGCCGGGCAGCACGACGAGCTGACCATTCACGCGGCCTTTGTTCCAGGCCAGGAACTGGTCCGCCGCGCCGGCGAGGTCGCCCGCGTTGAGCTTGCGCAGCAGCGTCGACTGGCCCAGGCTGCCGGCGCCGAGGTTGAAGGTGAAGCTGACGAGCGCGCCGAACTGGTCGTCGTCCAGGGGCACCTTGACCAGGCGCTGGACGTCGCGCCCGGTGTCGACGAGGTCGCCGCGCAGCAGCAGCTCGGCCTGCGCCTTCGTGATCCCGCCCGGATAGAGCGCGCGCGCCGTCGCGGCGTTCGCCGCACCGCGCAGCCAGCCTCCGCCGGGCGCGGGGATCGCGTGGCCCCAGCCTATCGTCCAGATGCCCACGGGGTCGAGGTAGGGATCGATGTTGACCGTGCGCGGGTCGCCGTCCGGGATGCCCTCGAAGCTCTTGATCAGTTCGACGGCGTCGTCGGGAATGTCGCGCAGCGGTGCAGGCATCGCGGTCCTTCGGGTTCACGGGATGCAAGCCATTCTCGGGACGCCGGCGGACGCGGCAATCCCCAGCTTCCGGCGCACGCTTCAGGCTGACGCCTCGACGACCATCTGCACGCGCTGCTGGCCGTTCCATTCGTCCAGGCTCAGCCGGTAGGCCAGCACCACGCGCTCGGGCAGCGGCTCGGCGCGGCCGAACCAGATCGCGTCGCGCGGCTTGCCCGCGAGCGACAGGCGCAGCTTCAGGTGCTTGTCGCCGACCAGGCGCTGCTGCAGCACCTGGACCTCGTCGCAGAACAGCGGCGCCTCGAAGCCCTGGCCCCAGACCTGTGCGTCGAGCAGCGCGACGGTCGCAGCGTCGAACCATTCGAGCGCGAGCGGACCGTCGGTGCGCAGCGTTCGCGTCAGCGTCTCGGCGTCCAGCCATTCGCCAGCGACCTCGCGCAGCGCGACGTCGAAGCGCTCGAAACCGCCCTCGGCCAGCGTGCAGCCGGCCGCCATCGCATGGCCGCCGAAGCGCAGCAGCAGCCCCGGATGGCGCTTGGCGACGAGGTCGAGCGCGTCGCGCAGGTGGAAGCCCGGGATCGAGCGACCCGAGCCCTTGAGCGCACCGTCGGCGCCACGCGCGAAGGCGAAGGTCGGCCGGTGCAGCCTGTCCTTGACGCGCCCGGCGACGATGCCGACCACGCCCTCGTGGAACGATGCGTCGAACAGCGCCACCGCGGGCGGCGTGCTGTCGAAACTGAGCCGATCGACGGTGATCTCGGCCAGCTCGCGCATGCCGGCCTCGACGACGCGGCGCTCGCGGTTGATCGCGTCCAGCTGCGCGGCCAGATCGGCGGCGCGCGCGGGGTCGTCGGTGAGCAGGCATTCGATGCCCAGCGTCATGTCGGCGAGCCGGCCGGCGGCGTTGATGCGCGGCCCGAGCGCGAAGCCGAAGTCGAAGGCGGCGGCGCGCGCCGGATCGCGCTTCGCGACCGCGAACAGCGCCGCCACGCCCGGCTGCATGCGCCCGGCGCGGATGCGCTTGAGGCCTTGCGCGACGAGGCGGCGGTTGTTCGCGTCGAGCCTGACGACGTCGGCCACCGTGCCCAGCGCAACCAGGTCGAGCAAGGCGTCGATCCGTGGCTGCAGCACTGGGCCGGCTGCGCCGGGGGCTCCGAAGCGCCCGCGCTCGCGCAGCTCGGCGCGCGTCGCGAGCAGCACGTAGAACATCACGCCGACACCGGCGAGCGCCTTGCTCTCGAAGCTGCAGCCGGGCTGGTTCGGGTTCACGATCACGTCGGCCTGCGGCAGCGTGACCGCGCCCGCGGCCAGCGCCGGCAGGTGGTGGTCGGTGACGAGCACCTGCAGCCCCAGCGCGCGCGCATGCGCCACGCCCTCGAGGCTGGCGATGCCGTTGTCCACCGTGACGAGCAGATCCGGCTGCTGCGCGCGCGCGAGGTCGACGATCGCCGGCGACAGCCCGTAGCCGTGCACGGCGCGGTCGGGCACGACGTAGCTCAGGGTCCCGGGCCGCGCGCCCAGCATCGCCAGGCCGCGCAGCGCGACGGCGCAGGCGGTGGCGCCGTCGCAGTCGTAGTCGGCGACGATGCAGATGCGCCG
>MEGM01000182.1:0-7613 GCA_001725505.1 Rubrivivax sp. SCN 70-15
GGTATGCACATTTCCTGGCGACTTGGGGGCACCTGCGATCATTAAGGCCGACTGCTTCTGCTTGCGCGTGAATCGAGAAGCATGCAACCCGAACTACTTGATGTACCGCCTTGCCTGCAAGACAACGTATCTGTCGTTGAAGCAGCAAGTACACGGCGCGACGAGACCTCGCATCAACCTGGGTCAGCTACGGCGCTTCGGGCTACTGCTGCCTCCAATGGCCGAGCAAACCGAAATCGTCCGTCGCGTCGACACCCTCTTCGCCTTCGCCGACCGCCTGGAAGCCCGCCTCGCCCAAGCCCAGACCGCCGTCGCCCGCCTGACTCCGTCGCTGCTGGCCAAGGCCTTCCGCGGCGAGCTGGTGCCGCAAGACCCGGCCGACGAGCCCGCTGCCGAACTGCTCAAGCGCCTGGCGGCCAGTCGCACAGCAACGACGGCCAAGACACGCAAGCCCCGGCAGGGCCAGCCCGCCTGAACCATCACACCCCATGGCCCGCACCGCCGAAGACCTGCTGCAGGAACTGATGTCGCTGGACGAGTCTCAGCACATCGAGGCCAAGCGCTGCACGCAGATCGACCGCTCGGTGATGGAGACGGTGTGCGCCTTCGCCAACGAGCCGGGCCTGGGCGGCGGCTACCTGCTTCTGGGCGTGGAGCGCGATGCGCAGGACCTCTTCAACAACGCCTACCGCGTGGTGGGCGTGGACCAGCCCGACAAGCTGCAGTCCGACCTGGCCAGCCAATGCGCTTCGGTCTTCAACCGGCCGCTGCGCCCGCGCGTGTCGGTCGAAGCGCTGCACGGCAAGACCGTGCTGGTGGTGGAGGTGCCCGAGGCCGCTCCCACCGACAAGCCGCTGTTCCTGACCAGGCTGGGCCTGCCGCGCGGCGCCTTCCGCCGCATCGGCTCTACCGACCAGGAGGGCAGCGAAGACGACCTGATCGCGCTTTACGCCGGCCACCAGGTGGAAACCTATGACGCGGCAGTGCTGGCCGATGCCGACATGGGCGACATCGACCCGGCGGCGCTGGACGACTACCGCCAGCAGCGCCGCGCCATCAATCCGCTGGCCGAGGAGCTGACCTGGAGCGACGTCGAGCTGCTGCGCGCGCTGGGCTGTGCGCAGCGCGACGGCGACACGCTGAAGCCCACGGTGGCCGGCGTGCTGCTGTTCGGCACGACGATGGCACTTCGGCGCTGCTTCCCGATGATGCGCATCGACTACATCCGCGTGCCGGGGCGGCAGTGGGTGGAGAACCCCGACCACCGTTTCGACACGCTGGAGATCCGCGCGCCGCTGTTCACCGCCATCCGCCGCGCCACCAACACGGTGCGCGACGAGCTGCTGCAGTCCTTCCAGCTGCCCGAAGGCGCGCTGGCGCGCGAGGACGAGCCGACGCTGCCGCTGCGCGTGATCCGCGAGGCCGTGGTCAACGCGGTGATGCACCGCAGCTACCGCATTCATGGGGCCACGCAGATCATCCGCTACGCCAACCGGCTGGAGATCCGCAACCCCGGCCATTCGATCAAGGCCGAGGAACAGCTGGGCGAGCCAGGCAGCGAGACGCGCAACCCGCGCATTGCGGCCGTGCTGCACGAGGTGAACATCGCCGAGACCAAGGGCAGCGGCATCCGCGCCATGCGCGAGCTGATGCTGGCGCACGACCTGTTGCCGCCGACCTTCGAGTCCACGCGCCAGCCCGACCAGTTCGTGGCCACCTTCCTGTTCCACCACTTCCTGGGCCCGGACGACCTGGCCTGGCTGCGCCGGCTGACGCGCGAGGCGATCTCTGACGAGGACGCGCGCGCACTCGTGTTCGTGCGCGAGCGGGGCGCCATCGACAACGCGGCCTACCGGTCGATCAACCACACCGACACGCTGAACGCCTCGGTGCATCTGCGCCGGCTGCGCGACCTGGCGCTGCTGGCGATGAAGGGCAGCGGCAGCCGCACCTACTACGTGCCCGGTGCGGCGTTTGCCGCCGCACCGACGCCGGGTGCGGGCGATGCGCCGGAGGACGGCGGAATGGTCACCACCCCGGCACCGGATAGTCACCAGCCCGGCCCGGATAGTCACCACCCCCTGGTGACCATTCCAAAGGACATCCAGGCCAGGCTGCCTGCGCCGGGCGCCAAACCCCGGCGCGAGGTGTTGCGGGCGCTGATCCTCGAGCTGTGTGCGCTGCGGGCGCTGAGTGCGCGCGAGCTGGCGGCGGCGCTGAACCGCACGGAACACAAGCCGCTGGTGCGTGACTACCTCAGTCCCATGGTGAAAGAGGGCGTGCTGGCCTACACCATCCCCGAAATGGAGAACCACCCGGACCAGCGCTACACCGTGCCGGGCGACAAGCCGAACCCATGAGCGACATCAAACTCTTCCGGCTGGCCGCCGGCCAGGCCACCGAACTGCAAGGTGATGCCTCCGACCTGGAGCGACCGCTGCAGACGCTGATCGAGAAGAACCTCGATCCGCTGCTGGGCATCCGCTTCCTGGCCAGCGAATACGCCACCGGCAAGACCCACGGCGGACGCATCGACTCGCTGGGCCTGGACGAGAACGACTGCCCGGTGATCCTGGAGTACAAGCGCTCGGTCGGCGAGAACGTCATCAACCAGGGCCTGTTCTACCTGGACTGGCTGATGGACCACCAGGCCGAGTTCAAGCTGCTGGTGATGGAGCGCCTGGGCAAGGCCGCCGCCGACCAGATCGACTGGAGCGCGCCGCGGCTGATCTGCATCGCCGCGGACTTCACCAAGTACGACGGCCACGCCGTGCAGCAGATCAACCGCAACATCGAGCTGATCCGCTACCGGCGCTTCGGCGACGACCTGCTGTTGCTGGAGTTGGCCAACTCTGCCAGCGCGGGTTCGGCCAAGTCGATGAAGGGCAGCAAGGCGCCGAAGGCCGTCAAGGAGCTGGCCGAGCCGGCAGCGCAGGCAAAGGCGGCGGGCACCGACAAGACCGTGGCCGAGTTCCTGGCGACGATGCCCGATCCGCTGACCGTCTTGCTCGCCTCGCTCGAGGACTATGTGTTTTCGCTCGGCGACGACGTGCAGCGCAAGGAGCTGAAGCTCTACATCGCCTTCAAGCGCCTGAAGAACTTCGCCACCGTGGTGCCGCAGAAGGGCCGGCTGTTGCTGTACCTGCATCTGGACGTGGACCAGATCCCTCCGCCGCCGGGCATCGGGCGGGACGTTCGGCAGCAAGGGCACTGGGGCACGGGCGACATGGAGTTGTCGCTGACGAAGGCGGCCGACCTGGACGTCGCCAAGCCCTTGATCCTTCAGGCCTACGAAGGCCGGGCGGCGCTGGCCAGCCCATTGGGCCCCGCCACCCCGTAGCCGAAGGTCAGGCTTTCTACGCCGAGCGTCACGGGCGTCAGCGCCCGCTCGATGCCGCCCGCCGGCGGCTTGCGTCCGACCAAGCCAGTTTGCGCCTGGTCATTTGTAACCGAAACCTACATCGCCGCCGAGCACCGATCTGGCCTTCCTAGGTGGCAGTAGGCCAGTCGCACCAACTACCCATCAAAATTCGCAACAGTGTGGCGCGAGTCGCAATTAATCTGGCGCCCTACGGACGCCTGACACCCTTCACGCGTCGATGTTCGCCGCCCTCAGCGCGTTGCTCTCGATGAAATCGCGCCGCGGCTCGACCTCGTCGCCCATCAGCATCGTGAAGACGCGGTCGGCCTCGATCGCGTCGTCGATCTGCACCTTGAGCAGGCGGCGCACGGCGGGGTCCATCGTGGTCTCCCAGAGCTGCTCGGGGTTCATCTCGCCCAGGCCCTTGTAGCGCTGGCGGCCGACGGCGCTCTCGGCCTGGCCCATCAGCCAGACCATCGCGGCGCGGAAGTCGGCGGTCTTCTGCTCCTTCATGCGCTCGCCCTCGCCGCGCCGCACGATCGCGTTCGGGCCGAGCAGGTCCTTGAAGCTGCGGCCGGCCTCGTTCAGCGCCGCGTAGTCGGCGCCGTGCACGAAGTCCTGCGTGATGACGCTGCTCTTCAGGTTGCCGTGGTGGCGCCGGCCGATGCGCAGCAGGTGCTTGTCGGTGCGCGCGTCGTACTGGGCCGCGACCTCGGCGTCGTGCAGCGCGCCCTGCAGCGCCAGCGCGCTGGCCTCGGCGGCGGCGGCGCTGTCCAGGTCCAGGCTCAGGCCGGCCGAGATCGCGCGCAGCGCCTCGTGGTCCATCCAGTTGGCGAGCCGGTCGATGACGCTGTTGGCGAGCAGGTAGCTGCGCGCCAGGCTCTCGAGCGCGCTGCCTTCGATCGGCGCGCGCGCGCCGTCGGCACCGTCGGGCAGCACGACGGCGCCGTCGAGCGCCACCTTGAGCAGGAAGGCGTCGAGCTCGTGGCCGTCCTTCAGGTACTGCTCGGCCTTGCCGTGCTTCACCTTGTACAGCGGCGGCTGCGCGATGTAGATGTGGCCGCGCTCCACCAGCACCGGCATCTGGCGGTAGAAGAAGGTGAGCAGCAGCGTGCGGATGTGGGCGCCGTCGACGTCGGCGTCGGTCATGATGATGATGCGGTGGTAGCGCAGCTTGTCGACGTTGAAGTCCTCGCTGCCGATGCCGGTGCCCAAGGCGGTGATCAGCGTGACGATGCTGTCGCTGGAGAGCAGCTTCTCGTAGCGCGCCTTCTCGACGTTGAGGATCTTGCCGCGCAGCGGCAGGATCGCCTGGAACTTGCGGTCACGCCCCTGCTTGGCGCTGCCGCCGGCGCTGTCGCCCTCGACGATGTAGATCTCGCACAGCGCCGGGTCCTTCTCCTGGCAGTCGGCGAGCTTGCCGGGCAGGCCCATGCCGTCGAGCACGCCCTTGCGCCGCGTCATCTCGCGCGCCTTGCGCGCCGCCTCGCGCGCGCGCGCCGCGTCGACGATCTTGCCGCAGATGATCTTCGCGTCGAGCGGGTTCTCGAGCAGCCAGTCGGTGAGCAGCTTCGAGACGATCTCCTCGACCGGGCCGCGCACCTCGCTGCTGACGAGCTTGTCCTTGGTCTGGCTGCTGAACTTGGGCTCGGGCACCTTGACGCTGACGACGCAGGCCAGGCCTTCGCGCATGTCGTCGCCGGCAATCTCGACCTTGGCCTTCTTCGCCAGTTCGTTGTCGTCGATGTACTTGTTGATCACGCGCGTCATCGCCGCGCGCAGCCCGGTCAGGTGGGTGCCGCCGTCGCGCTGGGGGATGTTGTTGGTGAAGCACAGCACGCTCTCGCTGTAGCCGTCGTTCCACTGCATCGCGACTTCGACGCCGATGTTCGTGTTCTGCTCGCTCATCTTGTCGCCCGCGGCGTGGAAGATGTTCGGGTGCAACACCTTCTTGCCCTGGTTGATGAACTGCACGAAGCCGCGCACGCCGCCGGCGAAGGCGAAGTCGTCGGAGCGGTCGCTGCGCTCGTCGACGAGGCGGATCTTGACGCCGTTGTTCAGGAAGCTCAGCTCGCGCAGCCGCTTGGCGAGCACGTCGTAGTGGAAGTCGATGTGGCTGAAGATCTCGTCGTCGGGCAGGAAGTGGACCTCGGTGCCGCGTTTCTCGGTCTCGCCGGTGATCTTCATCGGGCTGATCTCGAAGCCGTCGCGCTGCTCGATCTCGCGCTCCTGCGTGACGCCGCGCTTGAACTCGATGAAGTGCACCTTGCCGTCGCGGCGCACCGTCAGGCGCAGCCACTTGCTCAGCGCGTTGACGCAGCTGACGCCCACGCCGTGCAGCCCGCCGCTGACCTTGTAGCTGTTCTGGTTGAACTTGCCGCCGGCGTGCAGCTCGGTCAGCGCGATCTCGGCCGCGCTGCGCTTGGGCTCGTGCTTGTCGTCCATCTTCACGCCGGTCGGGATGCCGCGGCCGTTGTCGATGACGCTGATGCTGTTGTCGCTGTGGATCGTGACGACGATGTCGTCGCAATGGCCGGCGAGCGCCTCGTCGATGCTGTTGTCGACGACCTCGAACACGAGGTGGTGCAGGCCCGTGCCGTCGGAGGTGTCGCCGATGTACATCCCCGGGCGCTTGCGCACCGCTTCCAGCCCTTCGAGGATCTGGATGCTGCCCTCGCCGTACGCGGCCGAGGCTTCGTTGCCGGTCGACGCCGCGGCGCCTTCGGCCGACGGGACGGCGCGCTGGGTGACGCCGTCACCGGAGCCGGGCTGTTTGGTGTCGCTCATGAATTTTCTTCGAGGCCGCAACGCGGCCGGGTCACTGTCTGGCGGGTACCCCCGCTTGGCGGGGGGCAGGGGGTGCTCACGGAAACGGGGATCTGAAGCAAGGCTTCAGATCCTCATCGGCATCACGACGTACTTGAAGCCGGGCTGCTCGGGCACCGTGATCAGCGCGCTCGCGTTGGTGTCCTGCAGTTCGAGCTTGACCATCTCCTGCGAGATGTTCGACAGCATGTCGATCAGGTAGGTGACGTTGAAGCCGATCTCGATCGCCTCACCGTCGTAGTCGACCTCGAGCTCCTCCTTGGCCTCTTCCTGCTCGGCGTTGCTCGCCGCGATGCGCAGCACGCCGGGCTCGAGGTTGACGCGCACGCCCTTGAACTTCTCGCTCGTCAGGATCGCGGCGCGCTGCAGGCAGGCCAGCAGCGGCGCGCGGCCGAGCACGAGCGTGTTGCGGTGGTTCTTCGGGATCACGCGGTTGTAGTCGGGGAACTTGCCCTCGACGAGCTTGGTGACGAACTCCATGCCCGAGAACGCGAAGCGCGCCTGGTTCGCGGCGAAGCGCATCTCGATCGCGGTGTCCTCGTCCTTCAGCAGGCGCTGCAGCTCGAGCACCGTCTTGCGCGGCAGGATCACCTCCTGCTTGCTCGGCACCTCGGCTTCGAGCGTCGCCTGCGCGAGCGCAAGGCGGTGGCCATCGGTGGCCACCAGCGTCAGCGTCCTGCCTTCGGCGATGAACAGGATGCCGTTGAGGTAGTAGCGGATGTCGTGCACCGCCATCGCGAAATGGACCTGGTTGACGAGGTCGCGCAAGGTCTTCTGCGGGATAGCGAACGCGGGCCCGAAATCGACCGCCTCGTTGACGAGCGGGAAGTCGTCGGCGGGCAGCGTCTGCAGCGTGAAGCGGCTCTTGCCGCCGCTGAGCGTGAGCTTGTTCTGCGCCGCGGACAGGCTGACCACCTGGTCGGCCGGCAGCGCGCGCAGGATGTCGATCAGCTTGCGCGCGCCGACGGTCGTCGTGAAGCTGCCGTCGTCGCCGCCGAGCTCGGCGGTGGTGCGGACCTGGATCTCCAGGTCGCTGGTCATGAACTCGATCCGCGAGCCGTTCTTGCGCAGCAGCACGTTGGCCAGGATCGGCAGCGTGTGCCGACGCTCGACGATGCCGGCCACCGATTGCAGGGCCTGCAGCAACTTTTCTTGCGCTGCCTTCAGAACGATCATGGTTTCCTCTTTAGTACTTGGTAGTCGTGGTAGAGGCCGGGCGCGACTGGGGACAACCGCATTTTCGCCTTTTCCATCAACGGTTTAGCAGGCGACGAACCCTGTGCGTGCAGCCCTCGTCCTTCTGCACCCGGTTTCTGGACAACTCGGCCGCAGCGGCCTTCGCTGTGGACAACGGGTGGCTTGTCCGAATCTTCTCCACAGACTTGTCGATTGACAGGCTTCAGCCTTTCAGGGTCTGTTCCAGCAC
>MEGM01000182.1:7620-11629 GCA_001725505.1 Rubrivivax sp. SCN 70-15
CTGCTGGTTGAGCTCCCCGTTGCGCGTGCGCTCGTCGCCCATCTTGCGCACCGCGTGCAGCACCGTGGTGTGGTCGCGGCCGCCGAAGAGCTCGCCGATCTCGGGCAGGCTCTTCTTCGTCATGTCCTTGGCCAGGTACATCGCGATCTGGCGCGGCCGCGCGATGCTCGCCGGGCGCTTCTTGCTGTACATGTCGGCGACCTTGATCTTGTAGAAGTCGGCCACCGTCTTCTGGATGTTCTCGACCGAGATCTGCCGGTTCTGGATCGACAGCAGGTCCTTCAGCGCCTCGCGCGCGAGGGCGATGTTGATGTCCTTCTGGCTGAAGCGCGAGTAGGCCAGCACCTTGCGCAGCGCACCTTCGAGCTCGCGCACGTTGGCGCGCACGTTCTTCGCGATGAAGAAGGCCACGTCTTCGGGCATCTCGGTGCCTTCGGCAAGCGCCTTCCTGATCAGGATCGCGACCCGCATTTCCAGCTCGGGCGGCTCGATCGCGACCGTCAGCCCGGCGTCGAAGCGGCTCGTCAGCCGCTCGTCGATGTCGACCAGCCCCTTCGGGTAGGTGTCGCTGGTCATGATGATGTGCGCCTTCTTCGCCAGCAGCGCCTCGAAGGTGTTGAAGAACTCCTCCTGCGTGCGGTCCTTGCCGGCGAAGAACTGCACGTCGTCGATGAGCAGCAGGTCGAGGCTGTGGTACTTGGCCTTCAGCTCGTCGAAGGTCTTGCGCTGGTAATTCTTGACGACGTCGCTGATGAACTGCTCGGCGTGCAGGTAGAGCACACGCGCGTCGGGATGGTCCTTCAGCAGCGAATTGCCGACAGCGTGCACCAGGTGCGTCTTGCCCAGGCCGACGCCGCCGTAGATGAAGAGCGGGTTGTACATCTGGCCCGGCGCGCCGGCGACGTGCAGCGCCGCGGTGCGCGCCATCTGGTTGGCGCGCCCGGCGACCAGGGTGTCGAAGGTCAGCGCGGCGTTGAGCTTGTGGCGCGTGACGGCGGGCGCCGCGATCGGCGCCGGAGCCGCCGGCACGGCGTCGAGGGCCGGGGCGGGCGATGCGACCCGCGGCGCCGGCGCCACCTCGGCCGGCCGAGGTGCCAGCGTGAGCTCCAGCCGCACCGGGCGCCCGGCGATCTCGGTCAGCACGGACTCGATGCGCCCGGCGTACTGCGTGCGGATCCAGTCCAGCTTGAACCGGTTCGGCACCCGCACCGACACCACCGACGGGTCGGCGTCGCCTTCGCCCTCGCTCACCGAGGCGGGTGGCAGCGGGCGGATCCAGGTGTTGAACTGGTGTTCGGGCAGCTCGGTCGCAAGCCTTTCGCAACCGCGCTGCCAGAGGTCGAGACTCATTGTGGAGATCTTGTTCTAGAAGGGGCCGGATTCTACGGCGGGCAAGCCCTCGCGACCGCAGTTATCCACAGATTCGAAAATCCGGTCAAGCCCTGCGCCGGGCCGCATGCCGTGGTGCAAGTGTTTGACCGGGAAGGGGTTTTTTGCTGTAATCGTGGGTTTCCCGGATGCCGGCGCCGCAAGGCGTGCGGGCATCGATAGCCCAACCCTCGACCAACCCCCGGTCCGTACCGCCGGGACACCCGCTTCGGAAGGCGCCCGCCGGGCGCGCCCGAAGGCCTTGCATGAATCGCACCGGCCGGCCTGGCCGGTGGCGCTGCGCGCAAGGGAGCACCAGGAACTGCCATGAAGCGCACCTACCAGCCCTCGAAGATCCGTCGTGCCCGCACCCACGGGTTTCTCGTGCGCATGAAGACCCGCGGCGGCCGCGCCGTGATCAACGCGCGCCGCGCCAAGGGCCGCAAGCGCCTGGCGGTCTGACGCCGGTTCGACGGCGGCACTCCCGGTGCCCGGCCCGGCGATCCGTCGCCTTGTGCACAAGGTGGACTTCGAGCGCGTGCTCGCGACCCCGACCCGCTCGCGAAGTGCTCACTTCGCCGTTCACCACGTGAGCAGTGCGCCTCAAGCCGCCCCGAAGCGCGGCGCCGGAACTGCGCTGGCGGAGTTGTCCACAGGCGAGGCCTCGAAGCCGTCAGAACCTGTGGATGACTTTCCCGCAGCGCACTGGCTCGGCAGCGTGATCCCGAAGCGCCACGCGCGCCGTTCGGTCACGCGCAGCCTGCTCAAGCGGCAGATCCGCTCGGCGATGGCGCGCCATGCCGCGGCGCTGCCGCGCGGCCTGTGGCTGGTGCGGCTGCGGGCGCCCTTCGCGCCCGCGGTCTTCCCGTCGGCGGCGTCGGCCGCGCTGCGCCGGGCCGCGCACGACGAACTCGAGCAGCTGCTCGCGCGCGCCGCGCGCTGAAACCCGGCTCTCGCCGATGCTCGCCACCCTGCTCGGCCTGCCCCGCAAGCTGCTCATCGGCGCCGTGCGCGGCTACCGGCTGCTGCTCAAGCCCTGGCTGGGCAACGCCTGCCGCTTCGAGCCGAGCTGTTCGCAGTACGCGCTCGACGCGCTGCAGCGCCACGGCGCCGCCGCCGGCACGCTGCTGACCGCGGGCCGCATCCTGCGCTGCCACCCCTGGTGCGATGGCGGCTGCGACCCGGTGCCCGAACGGCTGCCGGGCCTGTTCACCCGATTCGGCCTCCCCGAGGCCGCTGACCCCACCCGACCGAAGAAGCTCCCATGACCGATATGCGCCGAACCCTGCTCTGGGTGGTCTTCCTGACGTCGCTGTTCCTGCTCTGGGACGGCTGGAACAAGGCGAACGGCCACGCGTCGTTCTTCGGCGTGCCGACGCAGCCGGTGGCCACGGGCGCCTCGGCGCCGGGCACGGTGCCCAGGCCGGCCGACCTGCCCAGCGCGAGCGCGCTGCCGGGGGCCGCCCCGACGGCCGCGACCCCCGCGCCGACGGCGGCCGCACCGGCCGGCCAGACCCTGGTCGTCAGCACCGACGTCGTCAAGGCCAGCTTCAGCACCGTCGGCGGCACGCTGACGAAGCTGCAGCTGCTGAAGTACACCGACCCGAACGAGCCCGGCGGCGACGTGCTGCTGTTCGACGAGGAAGGCAGCCATGCCTATGTCGCGCAGACCGGCCTGATCACGTCGCAGCCCGGCGTCGCGCTGCCGAACCACCTGACGCCGATGACCGCGCTGCCCGGCCCGCGCACGCTGGCGCCGGGGGCGAACGAGCTGTCGGTCAGCTTCGAGTCGGCTCCGGTCGACGGGCGCAAGCTGATCAAGACCTACACCTTCAAGCGCGGTGACTACGTCATCACGGTGAAGAACGAGTTCGTCAACGACGGGACCACGCCGGTGAACGCGCAGCTGTACCTGCAGCTCGAGCGCGACGGCAGCCCGCCGCCCGGGCAGTCGTCGGCCTACTCGACCTTCACCGGCCCGGCGATGTACACCGACTCGGGCAAGTACAAGAAGATCCCGTTCAAGGACATCGAGAAGGGCGACGCCGAGCACGACAAGCGCGCCGACAGCGGCTGGATCGCGATGGTCCAGCACTACTTCGCGTCGGCGTGGATCGACAACAGCCCGGGCCAGCGCGAGTTCCGCACCGCCAAGGTCGGCCCGAACCTGTATTCGATCGCGATGGTGCTGCCGCTCGGCGAGGTCGCGCCCGGCGCGACGCGCAGCCAGACCTCGCTGCTCTTCGCCGGCCCGCAGGAGGAGAACAAGCTCGCCGCGCTCGCGCCCGGGCTCGAGCTCGTCAAGGACTACGGCTGGCTGACGGTGATCGCCAAGCCGCTGTTCTGGCTGCTCAGCAAGCTGCACGGAATCATCGGCAACTGGGGCTGGGCGATCGTCGCGCTCGTCGTGCTGCTGAAGGCGGCGTTCTTCTGGCTCAATGCCAAGGCCTACGGCTCGATGGCGAAGATGAAGGCCATCAACCCGAAGGTGATGGAGATGCGCGAGCGGCTGAAAGACAAGCCGCAGCAGATGCAGCAGGAGATGATGCGCATCTACCGCGAGGAGAAGGTCAACCCGCTCGGCGGCTGCCTGCCGATCGTCGTGCAGATGCCGTTCTTCATCTCGCTGTACTGGGTGCTG
>MEGM01000183.1 GCA_001725505.1 Rubrivivax sp. SCN 70-15
TCGTCGCGGTCCTCGTCGCGGCTGCCGAGGCGGTCGCCGTCGGGGTCGCCGGGCGGCACGAGCGAGACCTGCAGCCGGGCGTTGGACAGCCGCGCGGCCAGCGCCGGGCGCTGCGCGGCCGGCAGCGCGGCGAGCGCGGTCTTCACGGTGAGCGCATGCGCGGCGACCTCGGCCGCGACCTCGTCGAGCAGCGGGCGCATCCAGAAGTCGAGCACCAGCGCCTGCGACAGGAAGGCCAGCACCGCGATCAGCGCGACGCCGCCGGTGAGCCGCCCCACCAGCGACCAGGGCCGCGCGCCCCGGGCCATCAGGTGGGGGCCGCTCGCGGGTGGTGCGGCACGAACATGTAGCCGTGCCCGCGCACGGTCTGGATGTAGCGCGGCATCGCCGGGTCCGGCTCGACCATCTTGCGCAGCCGCATCACCGCGACGTCGACGGTGCGCGCGAGCAGCGCCTCCGAGCGCGAATGCGAGACGGCGAGCAGCCGCTCGCGCGAGATCGGCACGTGCGGGTTGCCGACGAGCTCGGCGAGCATCGCGTACTCGACCGTCGACAGCACCTTCAGCTCGCCGTTGCCGTGCAGGCTGCGCGTCGCCGGCACGAAGGTGTAGTCGCCGATCGGCACCTCCCGGTCGCTCGTCATCGCCGCGCCCGGCAGCGTACCGGCACGGCGCAGCACGGCGCGGATGCGGGCGAGCAGCTCGCGCGCCGAGAACGGCTTGCTCAGGTAGTCGTCGGCGCCCATCTCGAGGCCGAGCACGCGGTCGACCTCCTCGGTGCGCGCGGTGAGCAGGATGATCGGCACGCGGTCGCCTTCGGCGCGCAGCCGCTGGCACGCGTCCAGCCCCGACTCGCCGGGCAGCGTGACGTCGAGCACCACCAGGTCGGGGCGCAGCCGGTGGATGCGGCGCAGCAGTTCCTCGGCGCTGGCCATCGTCGTCACGGCCATGCCCTGCTTCTCGAGGTAGCTGCCGAGCATCTCGCGCATCTCGTGGTCGTCCTCGACGACGTAGAGGTGATAGGGCTTCTGTTCCATCGATGAAAGCGTAGCGGGCCGATGTTTCGGCGCGTGTCGCGAGGGTGACCGGATATGACCAGGCGGCCCGCCGATCGTCACATAGAATGCCACGCGTCGCCATGCATGGCGACCGACGGGCAACGCGAAGGCAGGCCGCCACGGCGGTGGCATCGGACTGTCGCCTGCCCACCCTCCAAGGAAGACCCCCGATGATCCGATCCCTCTCCGTACGGCGTGGCCTGGCCCTGCTGATGGCCGCATCGACCTGCCTGCTGGCCGCCTGCGGCAGCAGCAGCAGCAGCGGCGGCGCTGCGCAGTGGCGCGTGCTGAACCTGACCGGCGACCTGCCGTTGGTCGACGTCTACAGCGACACCACCAGCACGCCGGCATTCTCCGGGGTCGCCACCGGGGTGGTGACGAACTACTCGACGATCGCCAGCGGCACCTACGTGATGCGCGTCGCCGCCACCGGCAACACGAACACGCTGTTCTCGGGCTCTTACACGCTGAGCGCGAACCAGCATTACACCGGCCTCGTCTGGGGCAGCACCGGCGCGCTGCAGTTCGCGACCCTGCCCGAGGACGACGACACGACGCTGATCGCCACCGGCAACTCGCAGGTCCGCGTCTACAACGCGACCGCGGGCTCGGGCGCACTCGACGTCTACCTGACTCAGAACATCGCCGACCTGACCAACGCGACGCCGACGGTGAGCGGTGTGGCCTCGGCCGCGCTGAGCGGCTACAAGGCGCTCGTCGCCGGCACCTACCGGCTGCGCGTGACCTCGGCCGGCAACCCCGGCGATGTCCGGCTCGACGTCCCGGCGGTGACGCTGACGGCACAGCAGGACGCGTCGATCATCATCACCAGCGGCTCCGGCGGCGTGCTCGTCAACGGCGCGCTGCTCGTCCAGCAGGGCGCGGTGACGACCTACGGCAACGGCCAGTCGCGGCTGCGCGTCGCGGCGGGCGAACCCGGCAACGGCATCGTCTCGGTGCTGGTCGACGGCGTCGCGCTGACCAGTAGCGCTTTGACCTCGCCCGCGGTCAGCACCTACGCGACCATCGTCGCCGGCAGCCATACGGTCGACGTCCAGCTCAACGGCACCAGCATCTCGAGCACCACGCGGTCGTTCACCGCCGGTGCCGACTACACGCTGCTCGCGTACAAGCCCGACGCTTCGGGTGTCCAACTCCTCACCGACGACAACCTGCTGCCGGCGATCGGCCAGGTCAAGATGCGGCTGTTCAACGCCGACGCCTCGCTGCCGCCGCTGACGCTGCTGCGCGACAACATCAATCCTCTCATCGGCGACGTGGTTCCGGGCACGTCCGCAACCCAGATCACGACGCCGACGGTGGCGAACCAGACCTCGACGGTCAACGTCAACGCGTCGAATTCCATCACCCCGCTGTACACCTCGGTTCCGGTGGTGCTGCAGTCGCAGGGCGTCTATTCGGTGTTTATGCTCGGCGGCGGCAGTTGCCCTAACAGCACGAGCCCCTACTGCGGCGTGCTGCGCCAGGACCGGTAAGGCGACACCACGGGCGGCGCCTCGTTGTTCCAGCGGCCGGCCACGGCCGGCTGGCGGTGGCTCTGGGCAGCGATGCTGCTCGGCACCTGCTGGCTGGCCTTCGACCCCCACCCTCCGCCGGGCATCGACACCGGCTGGGACAAGGCGAACCACGCGCTCGCCTTCGCATCGCTGATGCTCGTCGGCGCCCGCGCCTTCGTCCGGGTGCGCCGGCGCGACCTCGCGCTCGGGCTCGCGCTGCTGGCCTTCGGCATCTTCATCGAGCTCGTGCAATCGCAGATTCCCGGCCGCGATGCCGACTGGCACGACGTCGTCGCCGACACGGTGGGCATCGCGATCGGCTGGGCGCTCGCCCGGCCCTGGCTGGCGCGTCTGCGCGGCTGAACCGCGGCCCGGCGGCCGCGACGGCGATCCCGTTAAGGGTGGCTCACGCCATGAGCCACCTGCCGGCGAGACTGGCGGCATGCGTCGGGCAAGGGGCCCGGCGCGCAACGCCTGCCGAGGATCGCCATGCACCCCACCCCGCTCGCCCTGGATCTCGACACCCGCTCCGCGGCGCCGACCGACGACACCGGTTTCCAGATCGGCTGGGACCATGCCCGCCATGGCCTGGTGCCGCCGGCCGAACTGATGGGCGACGGTGCGGCGCTCGGCCAGGGCTGGCGTGCCGGCCGCGCGCTGTTCGGGCGCCGCACGCTGGCCTCGACGCGCGCGACGCGCCAGTGGCTGGCGCTGCGCACTGCCGCCTGGAAGCAGGGGTTGGTGTTCGAGCTGACCCAGGTCACGCCGCATTACGTGGCGCAGATCGACACCGCTCACTGCCCGGTGACGCGCCAGCCTCTGGGCGGCGCCGCCGACGCCGAAGCGGCGCCCGTCGTTGCGCGGCTCAACCCCGAGGCCGGCTGGGCCGCAGGCCACCTGGCGACACTGAGCCGGCGTGCGGCCGACGCGCTCACGCCGGCCGGCGCACGCACGGCGCTGCGCCACGCCGCGCGCGTCGACGCCGGCATGGTCCCCGCGCCCGCCGGGCTGGCACCGGCCGAGGTCTGGCGCCTGGCGGTGCTGCAGAGCTTCGTCGCGCCGCTGCCGTTCGCCGAGGCGCTGCGCGTGCCGCTGCGCGTACTGCCGCCGAACCGGGTGCGGCTGCTGAACGCGGTGCAGGGTTTGCAGGCGCTGCTCACGCTGCAGTTCGCGAAGCCGGGCTGGAGCGAGCGGCTGCGCGCCGTGGCCGACCTGCTGCCGCGCGTCGAGCCGGGGCACGAGCGGCGCCAGGACTTCAACCTCTTCGTCGGCGCGTTCGCGCCGCGCCTGCTCGAAGCCGGCACCGGACACGACGCACCGACGATGCGCCGCGTGCTCGAGGACGCCTGGTGCGACGAGCGCGTGAACCGGCGCTGGCAGGCCTTCGTGCTCGCGCTCGGCGAGGCTGGCGTCGAAAAGCTGCTCGAGCGCGCCGCCGAGCGCGGCCTGGCCGCGACGCGCACGCTGCTGCACGCGCCGGCACTGGCGACCGAAGGCTGGTCGCTCGCGTCGAACGGCCGGCTGGTTGCCCGGCCGCGCCGCGCGCCGACCTTCAGCTCGCCGCCGCGGCCCAGGCCCGGCGCCGCAGTTCGGGGCTGACGCGGTAGCGCTCGCCGCGGTAATGCGCGTCGAGCGCGTCGAGCACCGCGGCGACCTCGGCCGCGCTCCATTGCGCGAGCCATTCGAACGGGCCGGCCGGGTAGTTGACGCCGAGCTTCATCGCCGCGTCGGCGCCTTCGGGGGTGCAGACGCCTTGCAGCACGGCGTCGGCGGCTTCGTTGATCAGCATCGCGAGCGTGCGCGTGACGACGAGCCCGGGCGTGTCGGCGACGCGCTGCGGCGCGAAGCCGAGCGCGGCCAGCCAGGCGGCGGACTGCGCGCGCCAGGCCGCGCCGGACTGCTCGGCCACCGCATACGCCACCGCAGCGCCGGCCTGCGGCGGCGCGAGCGGGCGGTCGAAGACGGCTATGTCGGCGATGCCCGACGCCGCGGCGATCTCGCTTGCACAGCGGCCGTCACCGAGCATCAGCCGCGCGCCGTCGACGAGCAGCCCGGTCCAGCCGCTGTCGCGATGGCGGGCCGGCCCCCAGCCCTGTGGCGCGAGCGCGCGCGTCGCGGCCTGTTCGAGCCCGTCGGCGATGGCGCCGTCGCCGTGCACCGCCACCTGCGAGGCGGTGGCGGGCGCGTCGTGCTGCGCCACCGGCAGCGCCGGCAGGCCGTCGGGATAGCGGTAGAAGCCCTGAGCGCTCTTGCGGCCGAGCAGCCCGCCGTCGACCATCTCGCGCTGCAGCGGCGACGGCATGTAGCGCTTGTCGAAGAAGTTGGCCTCGTAGACCGAGTTCGTGACCGCGAAATTGGTGTCGTGGCCGATCAGGTCCATCAGCTCGCACGGTCCCATGCGGAAGCCCGCCGCCTTCAGGCAGGCGTCGAGCACCTGCGGCGCGGCGGCCTGCTCGTGCAGCAGCGCCAGCGCCTCGGCGTAATAGGGTCGCGCGATCCGGTTGACGATGAAGCCCGGCGTCGAGCGCGCGTGGACCGGCGTCTTGCCCCAGGCGCGCGCGAGCTCGAACACCGCGTCGGCCGCCGCCGCGTCGGTCTGCAGGCCCGAGACCACCTCGACCAGCTGCATCCGGGGCACCGGATTGAAGAAATGCATTCCGACGAGCCGGCCCGGGTGCTGCAGCCCGTTGGCGATCGCGGTGACCGAGATCGACGAGGTGTTCGTCGCCAGCACGCAGCCGGCGTCGACCAGGGCCTCGAGCTGGCGGAACAGCCCGCGCTTGGCGGCGAGGTCCTCGACGATGGCCTCGACGACGAGCGCCGCGCCGCGCGCGTCGGCCAGCGTGTCCACGGGCTCGATGCGCGCCAGCGTCGCGGCCGCGTCGTCGGCGGCCATCCGGCCCTTGCCGACCAGCGCCTCGAAGCTGGCGCCGAGCTTGGCGTGCGCCGCCGCCGCGGCACCGGAGCGCGCGTCGTGCAGCCAGACGCGGTGACCGGCCTGCGCCGCGACCTGCGCGATGCCGCTGCCCATGATGCCGGCGCCGACGACGAGCACCGTGGATTGCGCGGACAGTCTCATTCAGTAGGTCTCCAGATGAAGCCGGCCCTCGCGCCGCAGCGCCGCGCCGAGCGCGTCCCAGTCCAGCCCGGCCTGCTGCGCGATGTCGTGCAGCGCGAGCACGACGCCCTCCTCCATCGCCTTCAGGCCGCAGACGTAGAAGCAGGCGTTCGGGTCGGCGAGCAGCGCCGCGAGGTCGGCGGCACGCTCGCGCATCGCGTCCTGCACGTAGCGCTTGGGCGCGCCGGGCGTGCGCGAGAACGCGAAATTGATGTCGATGAAGTCCTTGGGCAGGCCCTGCAGCGGCCCGAAGTACGGCAGCTCCTCCTTCGTGCGCGCGCCGAAGAAGAGCATCAGCTTGCCGCCCTCGAACTTGCCGGTCTGGCGCAGGCGCCGGCGCCACTCGGTCATCGCCCGCATCGGTGCGCTGCCGGTGCCGGTGCAGATCATCACGATGTGGCTCTTCGGGTGGTTGGGCATCAGGAAGCTGGCGCCGAACGGGCCGATCACCTGGACCTTGTCGCCGACCTGCAGGTCGCAAAGGTAGTTGCTGGCGACGCCGCGCACCGGGCGGCCCTGGTGGTCCTCGAGCACGCGCTTGATCGTCAGCGAGACGTTGTTGTAGCCCGGGCGCTCGCCGTTGCGCGGGCTGGCCACCGAGTACTGGCGCGCATGGTGCGGACGGCCCCCCGCGTCGACGCCGGGCGGCACGATGCCAATCGACTGGCCCTCGAGCACCGGGAACGGCATCGCGCCGAAGTCCAGCACGATGTGGTGCGTGTCGTACTCGCGGCCCACCTCGGTGACGCGCACGTTGCCGACCACGGTGGCGGTGACGCTCTTTTGCGCCGCCTTCGCGCCGTACAGGTTCGTGTACGGGTGCGCTGCCGACCAGGGCGGCAGCGTGGCGTTGTACTGCGCGCTGTCGAAGGCCGGCTCCACGCCCGGCGCCGGGCCGGCCGCGGCCGACGCGACGGCGGGCTCGGGCGCGGCCAGCGCATCGGCGGCGACGCCGGCAGCGGCCAGCTCGTCGGCCGTCAGCTCCGCAGGCAGCGTGTCCCAGGACAGTTGCTCGTCCAGCGTATAGGCCCGCACGCGCGGCACCGTGCGCCAGTTGTCGATGCTTCCGGTCGGGCAAGGCGGGATGCAGGCCATGCAGTAGTTGCACTTGTCGGCATCGACGACGTAGCTCCGGCTGTCGTGCGTGACCGCGCCCACCGGGCAGGTGGCCTCGCAGGTGTTGCAGCGGATGCAGATCTCGGGGTCGATCAGGTGCTGCTTCAGGATGCCGTTGTCGATCAGCGTGGTGGTGGTCATGCCCATATTCTTCTTCCAACAGTTGTTCCGGTGCCATGTCCCTGCGCCATTGCGCGCAGCGGTAAGCAGTGGCGCGACCTGATGCCAGTGCCACCACGGAACCGGCTTTGCCGGGCCGCTGGAGGCGTCCCCTTCAGGGGGAAAACGCGCAGCGGCTCAGGGGGATCAACCAAACCGCACGTATTCGAAGTCTACGGGCTGGCGGTTGATGCCCATGACCGGCGGCGCGATCCAGCCCGCAAACTTGCCTGGCTCCACCACGCGCCCCATCAGAGAGGCAACGAAGGCAAAGTCCTCGGGCGTGGGCAGCCACTCGGCCTTGCGGGCTGTCCATTCGGCTTCGCTCACCACGCGGCCGTCGGGTGACATCTTGATGCCCGCCAGCGCCCCGATCTGGCGGTTGAAGGCCTTGTGTGGCACGGCCAGGCGCGTGGGGATGCCGGCCTTTTCCAGCACCTTGTTCCAGCGACCTACGCCCGCCATCGAGTCCTTGATGAAGTCGTCGCGCAGCACCTCGTTCAAGGCGTTGAGCATGGGCACTTCCTTCTCCTGCAACTGGCCGTTGACAACTTCCAGCACCTTGTAGGTCTGGCCCTTGAGGATGTGGTCGTCACCCCGCTTGCCCTCTTCATAGCGGCCCTTGAGGCCCGAGCTATAG
>MEGM01000184.1:0-2103 GCA_001725505.1 Rubrivivax sp. SCN 70-15
CTCGGCATCCGGCTCGACCGGCATGCTCGGCGCCGCGGCCGGCTGCGCGCGCCTGCTCGGGCTGGATGCCGAGCGCACCGCGATGGCGATCGGCATCGCGGCGTCGCAGCCGGTCGGCCTGCGCGAGCAGTTCGGCACGATGACCAAGCCGCTGCACCCGGGTGCGGCGGCACGCGCCGGGCTGATGGCCGCGCTGCTCGCGCGCCACGGCTACACCGCGAGCGCGCGCGCGCTCGAGGCGCCGCGCGGCTACGCACAGGTGGTCTCGACCAAGTTCGACTGGCGCGAGGCGACCGACGAGCTCGGCGAGCGCTTCGAGATCGGATTCAACAGCTACAAGCCCTTCGCCTGCGGCATCGTGATCCACCCGGGCATCGAGGCCTGCGTGCGCCTGCGCGAGCAGGGCGTGCGGCCCGAGCAGGTCGAACGCATCGAGCTGAAGGTGCACCCGCTGGTGCTCGAGCTCACCGGCAAGAAGGAGCCGGCCGACGGCCTGCAGGCCAAGTTCAGCGTCTACCACGGGTGCGCGGCGGGACTGATCTTCGGCCGCGCCGGCGAGGCCGAGTTCTCCGACGCGGTCGTCACGCGCGCCGACGTCGTCGCGCTGCGGCGCAAGGTGGTCGCGACGGTCGACCGCGGGGTCGCCGAGGACGCGGTCCAGGCCAGCGCCTGGCTCGTCGACGGCCGCCGCATCGACGTCGCGATCGAGCACGCGATCGGTTCGACCGAGCGCCCGATGAGCGACGCCGCGCTCGACGCCAAGTTCCACGACCTCGCCGACCCGGTGCTCGGCGCGGCGCGCAGCGAGGCGCTGATCGCGGCGACGCGCGCGATCGGTGCGGCGCCCGACGTGCTCACGCTGGCGGCGCTGGCGCAGCCCTGAACGCCGTCAGGGCGGCGCGAGCGCGGTGCCGTCGTCGGTGGACAGCGCGTCGCGCGTGTGTCGCGGCAGCTCGATCCGGCCGTCGTCGCCGGCGATGGCCTCGATCGTGATGCGCGGCGCCGACGACGACACGCTGCCGAAGATCGTCGCGAACGCGACGTCGGCCGCATCGCGTCCGGTGCCGAAGCGCACGAAGCCCATCGGGATCGCGGTGCCCGAGGGGTCGAACAGGTACCAGCGGCCGCCGAGGTAGACCTCGACGTAGGCGTGGAAGTCGGTCGGCCCGAGCGCCGGATCGGCGCCGTAGTCGATGCCGGTCGTGAAGCGTGCCGGGATGTTCAGCGCCCGGCACAGCGCGATCATCAGGTGCGCGAAATCGCGGCACACGCCCACCGTCTCGAGCAGCGTGTCGATCGCCGAGGTGTTGGCGTTGGACGTGTTCGGCGTGAAGGTCGTTCGCTGCAGCACCCAGTCGCGGATGCCCTGCACGCGGGCGTATCCCTGCGGCCAGTGACCGAACTCGCGCATCGCGAGCCGGTACAGCCGGTCCGACTGGCAGTACCGGCTGGGGTAGAGGTAGCCGAGCACCGGTGCCGGCAACTGCGCCACCGGCACCTGGGCGATCCGGTCCGGCGCCTCGACATGGTGGCGCAGGTCGACCGTCGCGCCGTAGGCCACGCGCAGCGGGCCCGGCAGCGCCTGCAGGCGAAGGGTGCGGTTGTGCGTGGCCGGATCGGTCTCGACCCGCGACGGCAGGCTCTGGCTGAGGCTGAGCGATTCCTCGAGCACGCGCTGGCGCGCCGTGTGCGCCGCGTGGATGTCGAAAATGAAGTCGCAGCCCGGCGCGGCCACGACGTAGTCCAAGGCGAGTGACAGGCGCAGGCGGATCATGCCCGGCCGTCCAGGCCGCTCAATGGCTGCGGCGCTGGGTCGGCGCGGGGCCGCGGCGTTCCAGGTGCCTGAAGGTGATGCGGCCCTTGCTCAGGTCGTAGGGCGAAAGCTCCAGCGACACGTTGTCGCCGGCGAGGATGCGGATGTGGTTCTTGCGCATCTTGCCCGAGGTGTAGGCGACCAGCTGGTGGCCGTTTTCGAGGGTCACGCGGCAGCGCAGATCCGGCAGGATCTCGTTCACGACGCCTTGCATTTCGATCAGTTCTTCCTTGGCCATTCGGATCCTTGGGTGAGGGGTTGGGACGGTGCGGGAGCCGGCGCGAGCCGGG
>MEGM01000184.1:2116-9668 GCA_001725505.1 Rubrivivax sp. SCN 70-15
CCGGCGCGCGCCGGGTCGGTGGGGACCCGGCGCGCGGGATGGGGGGTGGACGGGGAGGCGCGCGTGCCTTCTTCGAGGCGCCCGGGCAGGGCTGTTCGCTGCGAGGGTGGCGTGTCGCCCGGGTCGATGCCGCCGTGACGGCGGGCGTCGGGTCGATGAAGAAGGCGCGTGGGCCGCGGAGGGTTCCGAAGCGCTGCCTCGCGTTCGCGACGCTGCAGCGCGGCTTCAGGGCCTCGAATGTACCACCCGGGGCCGGAACAGGCCGGTGGCCAGCGCGGTGCCGAGCAGGATCACCGCGCAGCCGACGAGCATGGCCGTCGTCGGCCGCTCGCCGAGGAAGACCGCGCCCCAGAGCAGCGCGAAGACCGGGACCAGGAAGGTCACCGCGATCGCGTTCGTCGCGCCGGTGTTGGCGATGAGGCGGAAATACATCCAGTAGGCCAGCCCGGTGCAGGCGAAGGCGAGCACGGCGGCCCCGGCCCAGGCCGATGGGGCCGGGTTGTGCGCCGGCCACCAGGTCAGCGCCGGCAGCAGCGCCGCGACGCTGGCGGCGAGCTGGCTGCCGGCGGCCACCGCCATCGGCGGCACGCCGGTCAGCCTCGTCTTCGTGTAGTTCGCGGCGTAGCCGTAGAGCGCGGTCGCCGCCATGCAGGCCAGGATGCCGAGCGCCGGGCTCACGCCATGGCGGCCGGGCGCGAGGCTGGCGTTGGCCCACCCGAGGCCGAGCACGCCGGCGAAGCCGGTCGCCAGGCCGAGCAGCCGCAGCGGCGCCGGCCGCTGTCCGAGCCAGGCCCAGGCGATCGCGGCCGCCCACAGCGGCGAGGTCGCGTTGAAGATGCCGAGCAGCCCGGCGCCGAGCGCGAGCGACGCGACCATGTAGAACGCGAAGGGCAGCGCCGAATTGACCACGCCGACGACCGCGATCGCGCGCCAGTGGTGGCGCAGCGCCGCGCCCTCGCCGCGCCAGGCCATCAGCGGCAGCAGCAGCAGCGAGGCACCGGCGACGCGCAGGAACACCAGCGCCGCAGGCCCGAACTCGGCCGCGCCGACGCGCATGAACAGGAACGAGGCGCCCCAGATCGAGGCCAGCGCGATCAGTTCGGCAACGTCGCTGCGCCGCATCAGCCGGCCTCGCCGTCGGCGCCTTCGAGCGCGAGCAGCGCGCGCTTGCGCTCGAGCCCGCCGGCATAGCCGGTGAGCGCGCCGTCGCTGCCGACGACGCGATGGCAGGGCACGACGATCCCGAGCGGGTTGCGCCCGACGGCGGCACCGACCGCACGCACCGCGGCCGGCCGGCCGATGCGGCGGGCGATCTCGCCGTAGGTCGTGGTCGAGCCCGGTGCGATGCCGCACAGCGCGCGCCAGACATCGCGCTGGAACGGCGTGCCTTCGGCGTCCAGCGCGACATCGAAGCGGCGCAGGCGGCCGTCGAAATAGGCCTGCAGCTCGCGCGCTGCCAGCGCCAGATGCGGATGCGCCGGGTCGATGCGGGCGGCGATCGGCCCCGGCCCGTGCGCCTGGTCGTCGAACCAGGCGCCGGCCAGCCCGAGCGCGGTGGCGGCGAGCGTGATCGGGCCGAGCGGGCTGGCGATGCGCGACTGCGCCTCGATGCGGGGGTTCTTCATCTCGGGGTCTCCGTCGGTTGCCACAGGCGCATCACGGCATAGGCGCGCCAGGGGCGCCAGGCCTCGGCCTGGGCGGTGATCCGCTTCGGGTCGCGCGAGCCGAGCGCGTTCATCAGCCCGATGTCGGCCGCCGGCCAGGCATCGGGCCAGGCCAGCGCGCGCATCGCGACGAGCTGGGCCGTCCATTCGCCGATGCCGGGCAGCGCGCGCAGCGCGTCCAGCGTCGCCTCGAGCGGGGCGCCTCGGTGCAGCTCGATGCGTCCCGCGGCGACCTCGGCGGCCAGCGCCTGCAGCGCGCGCACGCGCTGGCGCACGATGCCCAGCGTGCCGATCGCCTCGGCGTCGGCGGACGCGATCGCCTGCGCCGACGGGAACAGATGGGTCAGCGCCGCGAACGGGGTCTCGACCGTCTCGCCGAAGCGCTGCACCAGCCGCGCCACCAGCGTCTGCGCGGCCTTCACCGTGACCTGCTGGCCGAGGATCACGCGCACCGCGAGCTCGAAGCCGTCGAACGCGCCGGGCAGCCGCGTGCCGGGCCGCAGCGGCCGCGGCAGGCGTGCGAGCACCGGGTCGATGCGCGCCGGGTCGGCGTCGAGGTCGAGCGCCTGGCGCACGCGCTGCATCAGCGCGCCGAGCACCGGCGCCAGGCTCGCCGACGCCGTCAGGTGGACCTCGTGCTGCTCGGGCACGAAGCGCGCCTCGATCCAGCCGGCCAGGCGCCGGCCGCGGTGCGGCCAGGCCAGCGTGCGCCGGATCGCCGCGCCGTCCACCTGTTCGACGCCGGGCAACGCGCGCCGCGCGAAGAAGTCGAGCACGGGCGCGACGTCGTAGGGCGGGCGCCAGGCCAGGCGCAGCCCGCACTCGGCGGCCCCGCTCTGGCGCCGCAGCGCGCTCGGGTTGAGCCGGTAGCGCTCGGCGAACGCGGCGTTGAAGCGGCGCAGGCTGTCGAAGCCGCTCGCGAGCGCGACCTGCGTCACCGGCTGCGCGGTGTCGGTCAGCAGCTGCTTGGCGAGCAGCAGGCGCTGCGTCGTCAGGTAGTCGCGCGGTGCGACGCCGTGCGTGGCCAGGAAGATTCGGCGCAGGTGGCGGTCGGTCACGCCCAGGCGCGCGGCGAGTGCCGGCAGCCGCGTGACCTCGCCGCCGTGCACGGCCTGCTCGATCGCGCGTGCGGCGCTGTCGGCCAGCGTGCGCGACGAGTCCATCGCCGACAGCCCGGGCGCGATCTCGGGCCGGCATTTCAGGCAGGGGCGGAAGGCCGCGGCCTCGGCCTGCGCGCGGGTGTCGAAGAAGCGGCAGTTCTCGCGCCGCGGCGTGCGCACGCGGCACACCGGCCGGCAGTAGACGCCGGTCGACGTGACGCCGACGAACAGCCGGCCGTCGAAGCGGGCATCGCGGGCCTTCAGGGCCAGGTAGGCGGCATCGGCGTCGAGGAGCATGCGGTCATGATAGGCGGCGGCCGGGCAGCGACTCGCCGTTTTCGGACCTGTCGTCGGCGCCGGTCGGCGCGCCCGGGCGCGCAGGGGGCTGCCTACAATCGCCCGCACCTTTGCTTCGCAGCCCGCGCCATGCACGTCAATCCTTCCGTCTTCAAGGCCTACGACATCCGCGGCATCGTCGGGCAGACGATCGACGAGACCTTCGCCGAGCACCTGGGCCGCGCCCTCGGCTCCGAAGCGCTCGCTGCCGGCGAGCGCGCGGTGGCGGTCGGCCGCGACGGCCGGATGTCGGGCCCGGGCCTGGCCGCGGCACTGATCAAGGGGCTGGCGTCGACCGGGCTGGACGTCGTCGACCTCGGCGCGGTGACGACGCCGATGCTGTACTACGTCGCCGCGACGCGCGGCGCGCAGCGCTGCACGAGCGGCATCCAGGTCACCGGCAGCCACAACCCGAAGGACTACAACGGCTTCAAGATGGTGCTCGCCGGGCGCGCGATCTACGGCGACGACATCCAGCGCCTGCGCGAGCGCATTGAGAACGAGCGCTACTCGGTCGGCCGCGGGCGCAGTGCGGCAATGGACATCACGGCCGAGTACGCGCACCGGATCACGAGCGATTGCAGGCTCGCGCGGCGCATGAAGATCGTCGTCGATTCGGGCAACGGCATCCCGGGCGCGACCGCGCCGGCGATCCTGCGCGCGCTCGGCTGCGACGTCGTCGACCTGTACTCGAAGGTCGATGGCGACTTCCCGAACCACCACCCGGACCCGAGCAAGCCGGAGAACCTGGCCGACCTGATCAAGGTCGTGCACGCGACCGACAGCGAGCTCGGCCTGGCCTTCGATGGCGACGGCGACCGCCTGGGCGTCGTCACGAAGGACGGCCATGTGATCTACCCAGACCGCCAGATGATGCTGTTCGCGCGCGACATCCTGGCGCGCCACCCGGGTGCGCAGATCATCTTCGACGTCAAGTGCTCGCAGCGCCTGCCCGAGGCGATCCGCGCCGCCGGCGGCGTGCCGCTGCAGTGGAAGACCGGGCACTCGCTGATCAAGGCCAAGCTGAAGGAGACCGGCGCGCCCTTCGCCGGCGAGATGAGCGGCCATGTGTTCTTCGGCGAGCGCTGGTACGGCTTCGACGACGCGATGTACACCGCCGGCCGGCTGCTAGAGATCCTGAGCCGGTCCGCCGACCCGAGCGCCGTGCTCGACGCGCTGCCGACCAGCTTCAACACCCCCGAGCTCAACGTGCCCTGCGCCGAGGGCGAACACCACCGGCTCGTCGCCGAGCTGCAGGCGCGCGTCGCCGATGGCCGGTTGTCCTTTCCGGGCGGCGAGGTCGGCACGATCGACGGGCTGCGCGTCGACTTCCCGGACGGCTTCGGCCTGATCCGCGCGTCGAACACGACGCCGGTGCTGGTGCTGCGCTTCGAGGGCCACACGCCCGACGCGCTGCACCGCATCGAGGCCCAGTTCATGGCCGCGCTGCGAAGCGTGAAGCCGGACGCGCGGGTCGCGACGGCGGCGCACTGAACGCGTCCGTGAAGGCGCGCCTGGTCCGGGCGTCGTACTCCACGCTGCTGCGCCTGGCCACGCCGGCGTACCTCGCGCGCCTGTGGTGGCGCGGCCGGCACGAGCCGCTGTACCGGCAGGCGCTGCACGAACGCCTGGGCGGCCATGCGGGTGACCCGGGCCAGGGGCGGGTCTGGATCCACGCCGTCTCGCTTGGCGAGACGCGCGCGGCGGCGGCGCTGATCGACGCGCTGCGCGTGCTGCGGCCGGGGCTGCAGTTGCTGCTCACGCATGGCACGGCGACCGGCCGCGAGGCCGGGCGCGCGCTGCTGCACGACGGCGACCGCCAGGCCTGGCTGCCCTACGACACGCCGGGCGCGGTGCGCCGCTTCCTGCGCCGGCACCGGCCGGCGGTCGGCGTGCTGATGGAGACCGAGGTCTGGCCGAACCTGCTCTTCGCGGCGCGTGACGTCGGGCTGCCGATGGTGCTCGCGAACGCGCGGCTGTCGGCACGCAGCCAGGCCAAGGGCGAGCGCGCGCGCGCGCTGATGCGCCCGGCGGTGGCCTCGTTCGCGCGCGTGCTCGCGCAGACCGAGGCCGATGCGCGCCGGCTGCGCGAGGCGGGGGCGGCGCCGGTGCAGGTCTCCGGCAACCTGAAGTTCGACGTCGCCCCCGACGCCGTGCAGCTCGAGCGCGGGCGCGCCTGGCGGCGCGACCTGGGCCGCCCGGTGGTGCTGGCGACGAGCACGCGCGAAGGGGAGGAAGAGCCCTTGCTCGTCGCGTGGGCGGCGCTGCCGCTGCCGCGGCCCTTGCTCGTGCTGGTACCGCGCCACCCGCAGCGCTTCGATCTCGTCGCCGGCTGGGTCCCGCTCGCAGGGCTGGCGCTCGCGCGGCGCAGCGACTGGCGCGACGCGCCGCCTGCCGATGCGGCGCAGGCCGATGTCTGGCTCGGCGACTCGGTGGGCGAGATGTCGCTCTACTACGGCCTGGCCGACGCGGCGCTGCTGGGCGGCAGCTTCGCACCGCTGGGCGGGCACAACCTGATCGAGGCCGCCGCCTGCGGCTGCCCGCTGGTGATGGGCCCGCACACCTTCAACTTCGCGCAGGCGGCCGAGCTGTCGCTGGCCGCCGGGGCCTCGGTGCGTGCGGTGGACCTGGCCGACGCGGTGCAGCGCGCGGTGGCGCTGGCCACCGACCCGCAGCGCGACGCCTGGGTGCTCCGGGCGCTGGCCTTCGCCGCCGAGCACCGCGGCGCTGCGGCGCGCATGGCGGCCGAGGTCGTGAGCCTGATCGAGCCGGCGCGCCGCTAGACCCCGCGTCCGTGCGAGCCGGCCCGTCGCCGCCGCGGCCTATTGCGCGAGCAGGCTGTTCACCGCCTCGATGTCGGCGTCGCCGAGCTCGCCCGCGGCCTGGCGCAGCTTGAGGGTTCCGAGCAGCACGTTGTAGCGTGCCTGGGCCAGGTCGCGCTGGGTCTGGTAGAGCTGCGACTGCGCGTTCAGCACGTCGACGTTGACGCGCACGCCGACCTTGTAGCCGAGCTGGGTGGCTTCGAGCGAGAGCTTGCTCGAGGCCTCGGCGGCTTCCAGCGCCTTCACCTGCGCGAGGCCGGACTTGAGGTTGTAGAACGCGACCCGCACGCCCTGCGCGACGCCGCGCCGCGCGGCGTCGAGGTCGTTGCGCGCCTTGTCCTCGAGCACCAGCGTCTCCTCGAGCCGGTTCTGCACCGCGCCGCCGGTGTACAGCGGCAGGTTGAACTGGAGCCCGATGCTGGCCGTCCGGTTGGTGCCGGCGCGCAGCACGTAGTTGCCGGTGTCGCGCTCGGTGCCCACCGAGGCGACCGCGTTCAGCGTCGGCAGGCTGCCGGCGCGGGCCTTTTCGGTTTCGAGCCGGGCCACGTCGAGCGCGACCCTCGCGCGGCGCACGCTCGGGCTGCGCGTGTCGCCGACCGTGACCCAGGCTTCGGCGTCGTCGGGCAGCGGCGCCGGCAGCACGACCGGCACGCGCAGCGGATCCGGCGCGACGCCGCTGCGGCCGACGAGCTGGTCGAGCGCAATGCGCTTGGTGTGCAGGTCGTTCTCGGCCTGCAGCTCCTGCGCGACCGCGAGGTCGAAGCGCGACTGCGCTTCGCGGGTGTCGGTGATCGTCGCCGTGCCGACCTCGAAGTTGCGCTTGGCCGACGCGAGCTGCTCGGTGATCGCGACCTTGTTCGCGCGCGTCGTGGCCAGGTTGTCCTGCGCCCCGAGCACGTCGAAGTAGGCTTGCGCGACGCGCACGATCAGGTCCTGCTGCGCGGCTTCCAGGTCGGCCTGCGCCGACTTCAGTGATTCGCGCGCCTGCGCGATCGTCGCGTCGTTGCTGCGGTTGAACAGCGTGTACTGGCCGTTCAGGCTGCCGGCGAGCGCGTTGCTGTCGCCGTTGGGTCCGTATTGCGGGTAGATCCGGGTCGCGGTTGCACTGCCGACGAGTGCGGCCGACGGTCGCGCCAGCGCCTCGCTCTGTGCCGCGCGGTACCGGGCCGAATCGGCGAGCGCCTTGGCCGACAGGAACGTGGCGTCGTAGCCGCGCGCGGCCTCGTACAGGGCCTGCAGGCTCTGCGCCTGGGCCGCCAGCGGGGCGCCGGCGGCGATCGCGGCAGCGAGCGCGACCCTCGTGAGGCAGTTGCGCAACGATCGCATGGGCTTTCCTTCCTGGACTCTTCTTCGGGGCTGAGGGTGCAGCGCGCGGTTATAGGGCGGCCGGCCTCACCGCGCAGCCGCGATGCGACGAGCTGCACTTCGCGGGGTGCCTGAGGGCGATCCCCGGGGACGGACGGCGCGCAGGGTCCATGGGCGGAGCCGGGCTCAGAGCCTGTGAAGGTATGAATCACACCCGCGCCGGGGCGGCCAAGGGCGCCGGGCAAGGCGCGGCGCGCGGCCCAGGCTGACCGCCTGGGCAAGCGACGCAATTCGGCCCAGCGCCCTTGGGTGTCCCGGCCCGCAG
>MEGM01000185.1 GCA_001725505.1 Rubrivivax sp. SCN 70-15
TGGCGGCATCGCACAGGTGTTCACCGGCACGCGCATCGACGACTCGCTGTACGAGGAGCTGTAGTCCGCGCTGCTGCAGGCCGACGCCGGCGTGGCCGCGACCGCGCAGCTGCTGGCCGACCAGAAGCGGCGCGTCAAGGAGAGCAAGGCCACCGAGCCGGCCGCCGTGAAGGCGCTGCTCGCCGACGCGATCGCGGACCTGCTCGGCCCGCTGCAGAAGCCGCTCGTGATCGGGGACGCGAGCCCGACCGTGCTGATGGTCGCCGGCGTTAACGGCGCCGGCAAGACGACGACGATCGGCAAGCTCACGCGCTACCTCGCCGAGGCCGATCAGAAGGTGCTGCTCGCCGCCGCCGATACCTTCCGCGCCGCGGCGCGCGAGCAGCTCGCGGCATGGGCCGACCGCAACCGCGTCGAGATCGTCGCGCAGCAAGGCGGCGACCCGGCCGCGGTGAGCTTCGACGCGGTCACCGCCGGCCGCGCGCGCGGCTGCGACGTCGTCATCGCCGACACCGCCGGCCGCCTGCCGACCCAAGCGCACCTGATGGAAGAGCTGAAGAAGATCAAGCGCACGATCGGCAAGGCGCAGGACGGCGCGCCGCACGAGGTGCTGCTCGTCGTCGACGGCAACACCGGGCAGAACGCGCTCGCGCAGGTGAAGGCCTTCGACGCCGCGATCGGCCTGACCGGGCTCATCGTGACCAAGCTCGACGGCACCGCCAAGGGCGGCGTGCTCGCGGCGATCGCGCGCTGGGGCGCCGAGCAGGGGCGCGTGATCCCGGTCTACTTCATCGGCATCGGCGAGCGCGTCGAGGACCTGCAGACCTTCGACGCGCGCGAGTTCGCGCAGGCCTTGCTGAGCTGACGCCGCGCCGCTACGAGCGCGCGAGCTGGCCGCGCTCGGATTCGAGGTCGTCGAAGAAGGCCGACGGCACCGGCTCGAGCGCCGCGTCGTAGGCCAGATGGTCGCCGGCGGCGAGCATCTCCTCGATCTCGGGGACCGGGATCAGCGGCATCGGGCGCGACGGCGTCGGCTTCGCCGGTTCGGCCGCGGGCAGCAGGTCGGCGCCGAGCGCGCTGCGCACCGCGGCCAGGCTCGGCAGATCGTCTTCGCGCCAGACATGGACGCGGATGCCCGCGGCCTTCAGCACCCGGGCCAGTCGTTCGTGGCGGCGCCGGCTGCGCTCGGTCTCGTGCGGGGCTCGGATGTCGATCACCGCGAGCACGCGCGAGCCGCCGTCGCACAGCAGCAGGTCGGCATTCAGCGAGCCCACGCGCTGCATCCAGTCGGTGTACGAGTGCCGGGTCGGCACGCGCAGGAAGCGCGCCAGCGGCACCTGCGCCAGCACCAGGAAGCCGGGCAGCGCGCGACGCAGCAGGTCGTAGCCCTGGCGCTCGGCGATGCTCATCACGCGCGCGGATTCGGGGGGCCAGGCCTGCACCGTGTCCAGTGCTTCGCGCGCCGGCGAGCGGCTGCGCGTGCCTTGACGCTGGCGCCGACGCAGATTCAGCAGCGTCAGCAACAACAGCACGGCCATCGCCAGTGCGGTGGAAGCGATCGGGTCTGAGAAATTCATCGGAGTCCAGGGACTGAAGCCAGCCAAGTCTGGACCCTAGGCCCTGGGCCCGCGCCGGGTCAACGCCGCCGGCGGCGAAAGGCGTGTCGAATCGTGAACACGGGTGCTCGCCGCCGGCCGGGGCGTGACATCCGCACGGCCGCCAGCGTCGTTCAGCGCGGCATGCCGGGCAGGCCGCCCATGCGCTTCATCATCTTCATCAGCCCGCCGCCCTTCATCTTCTTCATCATCCCCTGCATCTGCTCGAACTGGTTCAGCATGCGGTTGACTTCCTGCACCGGCACGCCAGCGCCGGCCGCGATGCGGCGCTTGCGCGAGGCCTTGATCAGGTCGGGCTTGCGCCGCTCGAGCGGCGTCATCGCGCAGATGATGCCTTCCATGCGCTTGACGTCGCGTTCGGCGCGGCCCATGTCGGCGCCGGCGGCCTTGGCGCTGAGCTGGCTCGGCAGCTTGTCCATCAGCCCGGCCAGGCCGCCCATCTTCTTCATCTGCGAGATCTGCATCAGGAAGTCGTTGAGGTCGAAGCCGCCGCCGGACTTGACCTTCTCGGCCAGCTTCTGCGCCGACGCCAGGTCGACGCCCTTCTGCACTTCCTCGACCAGCGCGACGATGTCGCCCATGCCGAGCACACGCCCGGCGTGGCGCTCGGCGTCGAAGACCTCGAGGCCGTCGATCTTCTCGGAGGTGCCGGCGAACTTGATCGGCGCGCCGGTGATCTGCCGCACCGACAGCGCCGCGCCGCCGCGCGCATCGCCGTCGAGCTTGGTCAGGATCACGCCGGTCAGCGGCAGTGCATCCTTGAACGCCTTCGCGGTGTTGACCGCATCCTGGCCCTGCATCGCGTCGACGACGAACAGCGTCTCGACCGGGTTCAGCGCCGCGTGCAGCTCGCGGATCTCGGCCATCAGCGCCTCGTCGATGCCCAGCCGGCCCGCGGTGTCGACGAGCAGCACGTCGAAGTAATGGCGCTTCGCATGGTCGAGCGCGGCGAGCGCGATCTCGCGCGGCTTCTGTGTCGGGTCGGACGGGAACCATTCGGCACCGGCCTGCGCGGTGACCGTCTTCAGCTGCTCGATCGCCGCCGGCCGGTAGACGTCGGCCGAGACGGTGAGCACCTTCTTCCTGCGCTTGTCGATCAGGTGCTTGGCGAGCTTGGCGGTGGTCGTCGTCTTGCCCGCGCCCTGCAGGCCGGCCATCAGGATCACCGCCGGCGGCTGCGCGGCGAGGTTCAGGTCGGCGACGCCTTCGCCCATCGTCGCGGCGAGTTCGCGGTTGACGATGCCGACCAGCGCCTGGCCCGGGTTCAGCGAGCCAACGACCTCGGCGCCGAGCGCCTTGTCCTTCACGCGCGCGACGAAGTCGCGCACCACCGGCAGCGCGACGTCGGCCTCGAGCAGCGCCATGCGCACCTCGCGCAGCATGTCCTGCACGTTGTCTTCGGTGATGCGGGCCTGGCCGCGCATCGTCTTGACCAGCCGGGACAGGCGGTCGGAAAGGGTCGAAGCCATCGAGGGTGGGTGGGGGGTGGAAGGCCGTCGAGCGCGGCCTCGGGTCGCTACACTTGCCACCATGATTCTATCGACCGAGCCGCCCATGATTCATGGCGGCGCGCCGCTCGTGTTCGCGCTCCTCGCGGTCGCCGGCTACGGCCTGGCCGCGCTGCCGCCGGCGAGCACCGGGCGCCTGTCGGCCGCGGGTCTGCTGCTCGGCTGGCTGATGCACCTGGGCGTGCTCGTGCTCGACATAGGCGGCTGGGGCGACACGCTGCCCGGCGCGCGGCTGGGCTTCGCGCCGGTGCTGTCGATGACGGTCTGGCTCGTGCTCGCGGTGCACACCGTCGAGAGCCGGCTGTTCCCGCTGCCGGGCGTGCGGCGCTGGCTCGCGATCGGCGGCGCGGCGGCGGTGCTGCTCTCGCTCACCTTCCCCGGCGAGCCGCACCAGTACGCGTCGCCGCTGGCGCCGCTGCACCTGGCGCTGGGCGTCGGCTCGTACGGCCTGTTCGGCGCCGCGGTGCTGCACGCGGGCATGCTCGACGCGGCCGAGCGCCGGCTGCGGCTGCGCACGGCCACCGGCGGCGCGGCCTTCGGCATGCCGCTGCTGCAGCTCGAGCGGCTGACCTTCCGCTTCGTCGAGGTCGGCTTCGCCGTGCTGACCGCGACGATGCTGCTCGGCTTCGTCACCGCGAACCGCTGGAACTGGGACCACAAGACGGTCTTCTCGCTGCTTGCCTGGGGCGTGTTCGCGGCGCTGCTCGTCGGCCGCCACTGGCGCGGCTGGCGCGGCCACCGCGCAACGACCTGGCTCTATATCGGTGCGGTGCTGCTGCTGCTCGCCTACGTCGGCTCGCGCTTCGTGTTCGAGGTGCTGCTCGGCCGCATGCCGCCCACACCATGAAGTACCTGCTCGTGATCGTCGTCGTCGGCGCCTTGCTGTGGTCGATGTTCGGCCGCGAGCGCCGCACGACCCCGCCGCCGCCTCGGCGCGCCGCGCCGCCGCGGCTGCCGGTCCAGATGGTCGAGTGTGCGCATTGCGGCGTGCACCTGCCGCAGACCGAGGCGCTGTTCGACGTCGGCGGCCGGCCCTACTGCAGCGACGCGCACCGCGTCGCCGGCCCGCGCCGCGGATGACCGACGCCGCCGCCGATCGTCGCCAGGGCGACCGCCGTCGCAGCGACTGGCGGTCGGGGCCGCAGGGCCGGCGCGGCGACGATTCCGGCTACGGCGCGTCGTTCTTCGAGGCCGGCTGGGCGGCCGCCGGCGAAGGCGCGTCGGACAGTCGCTTTCCGACGCCGGCGATCGGCCGACTCAACGGCCGGCGCGCCGAGGACCGCGCGCCGACGCGGCTCTACCGCGCCTATGCCGCCGCGCGTGCCGCCTTCGGCGTCGCGCTCGTCGCGGCGCAGGGGGCGAGCAATCTGTTCGCCGCACGCGCGTCGCCGCTGCTCACGCTGCTGTGCATCGCCTATGCGGTGCAGGCGATCACGTTGTGGTTGCTGCCGCGCTTCAGGCCGCTCGCCGCGCCGCAGGCCGCGCCCGGGCCGCGCCGGCGGCAATGGCTGGCGACGATAGGCGTCGACCTGCTCGCGTTCGGCAGCCTGCACCTGATGGCCGCCGGCGCCAGCTTCAACTACGCCGCGCTGCTCGTGCTGCCGGTGCTGATGGCCGGTGTGCTGACGCAGCGCCTGCTCGCGCTCGGCACTGCCGCCGGCGTGACGCTGCTGCTGCTGTTCGCGGCCTGGCGCACCGGCATCGCCGACGGCGACCTGCCGACGCTGATGCTGCAGTCCGGGCTGGCCGGGCTGGGCATGTTCGTGATCGCGCTGCTGTCGGGCGAACTTGCCGCGCGACTGGCGCGCGAGCAGCTCGCCGCGCGCGGCAGCCTCGAACTCGCGCGCCAGCAGGCGCAGCTGAACCGGCTCGTGATCGAGGAGATGGTCGACGGCGTGCTCGTCGTCGACGCGCGGCTGCGGGTGCGCGCCGCGAACCCGGCCGCACGCGCGCTGCTCGTCGACGTCGGGCTGAGTCCGCCGGCGCCGTTCGGTCTTGCCGACCGGCCGGCCTGGGGCGCCCTGATGCAGGCCGTCGAGCGCGCGCTCGCCGAATCCGACTGGCCGGAGGCCGGGCGCGAGGTCACGCTCGCGTTCGGCGACGGGCAGCAGCGCACGCTGCGCGTGCGCGTGCGCTTCATGCGCAGCCGCTCGCCGGAGCGCGGCGCGGCGCAGGACGGCGACGAGCGGCTGTGCGTCCTGCTGCTCGAGGACCTGCGCACCGCGCAGGCGCGCCTGCGCCAGGAGAAGCTGGCCGCGATGGGCCGCGTCTCGGCCGGCATCGCGCACGAGATCCGCAACCCGCTGGCGGCGATCTCGCAGGCCAACGCGCTGCTGCTCGAGGACGCGCTCACGCCGGCGCAGCAGCGGCTCGCGCGCATGGTCGCCGACAACGCGGCGCGGCTCAAGCGCATCGTCGACGACGTGATGGAACTCGCCCCCGGCGTGGCGCCGGCGGCGGGCAGCGTCGACGCGACGGCCGAGGTGGCCGCGGCCGCAGCCGAATGGGCGCGCACGGTCGGCCTCGCGCTCGGTGCCGACAGCCCGCTGCGCGCCGATCTGCCGGCGACGCCGCTGGCGGTGTCGTTCGATGCCGAGCACCTGCGCCGCGTGCTCGTGAACCTGCTCGACAACGCGCGCCGCCATGCGAGCGGCGCGCCCGGCGCGATCGAGTTGCGCCTGGCGGCGCGCGCCGGTGCGCCGGTGCGGCTGTCGGTGGCCAGCGACGGCCCGGTGATCTCGCCCGAGGTCGAGCGCCATCTGTTCGAGCCGTTCTTCTCGACGCGCAGCCGCGGCACCGGGCTGGGCTTGTACATTTGCCGCGAGCTGTGCGAACGCTACGGCGCGACCATCGAATACCGTACCCGGCCGCCCGGCGCGCAGGCCCGCAACGAGTTCCTGGTCACGATGAAGCGGGCCGCACCCAGTACCGAACCCGCCGTGCTGCCCACCCACCCGTGAACCCGCCGCCGCCGCCCCGATTGCTCGTCGTCGACGACGAGCCCGACCTGCGCACGCTGTACGAGCTGACATTGCTGCGCGAAGGTTACGACGTCGAGAGCGCCGAATCGGTCGCCGAGGCCTGGGCGGCGCTGCAGGCGGGGCGCTTCAACCTCGTCATCACCGACATGCGGCTGCCCGACGGCAGCGGCCTGGACCTGCTGCGCCGGCTCGACGAGACCGGGCGCGCCGAGAAGGGCATCGTCATCACCGCCTACGGCTCGGCCGAGAACGCGGTCGAGGCGCTGAAGGCCGGCGCCTACGACTACCTGACCAAGCCGGTCGACCTGCGCCAGTTCCGCGCCGTGGTCGCGTCGGCGCTCGGCCGCGCGCCCGCGGCCGAGCCGTCGCCGCGAGCGCGCGCCGTCGAGCCGCGCACGGCCGGGCCGCGGCGCGCGCTCGATCGCATCGCCGGCGGCTCGGGCGCGATGCAGGCGGTGCGCGCAATGGTCGAGAAGGTCGCGCGCAGCATGGCGCCGGTGCTCGTCTGTGGCGAGTCGGGCACGGGCAAGGAGCTCGTCGCGCGCGCGATCCACGAGGTCTCGCCGCGCGGTGTGATGCCGTTCGTCGCGGTCAACTGCGGCGCGATCCCCGAGTCGCTGCTCGAGGCCGAGTTCTTCGGCGTGCGCAAGGGCGCCTTCACCGGCGCGAACGAGGACCGCGAGGGCTTCTTCCAGGCCGCGCAGGGCGGCACGCTCTTCCTCGACGAGATCGGCGACCTGCCGCTGGCGATGCAGAGCAAGCTTCTGCGCGTGATCCAGGAGCGCGTCGTGCGCCCGCTCGGCGCGGTGGCCGAGACCGCGGTCAACGTGCGCATCGTCAGCGCGACGCACAAGGACCTCGGCGCCGAGGTCCACGCCGGGCGCTTCCGCCAGGATCTCTATTACCGGCTGAACGTGATCCGCATCGTCGTGCCGCCGCTGCGCGAGCGCATCGAGGACCTGCCGGCGATCGGCAGCGCGGTGCTCGAGCGCATCGCCGCCGATGCCGGCGTCGTGCCGCCGCCGACGCTGTCCGGCGACGCGCTGCGCCACCTGGCGCGCTACGCGTTCCCGGGCAACGTGCGCGAGCTCGAGAACCTGCTCCACCGCGCGCTCGCGCTCGCCGGCGGTGCGGTCATCGAGCGTGCCGATCTGGGCCTGCCGGAGGCCGCGCTCGGCGAGGGCGACGCGGCCGAACCGCCCCCGCCGGCGAGTGCCGACCCGGTGCCTGCGCCCGCGCCCGCGCTGCCGGGCGACCTCGCGGCCTACCTGGACGCGGTCGAGCGCGACATCCTCGAGCGCGCGCTCGAGCGCCACCGCTACAACCGCACCGCGGCCGGCGCCAGCCTCGGGCTGTCGCTGCGCCAGATGCGCTACCGGATGGCGCGCCTGGGCATCGGCGTCGGCGA
>MEGM01000186.1:0-15481 GCA_001725505.1 Rubrivivax sp. SCN 70-15
CGCTGCGCAAGGACGCACCGCGTTCGGGCCGGCCCGCCAGCGTCATGGACGAGATGGAGTCGCGCATCGTGCAGGCCACGCTGCATGAGAAGCCAGCGGTCCTGCGCGCGCAGCGGCACGTGACCCATTCGATCACGACACTGCGGCACCACCTCAGCTACACGCTGATCGCCCGCCTCGGGCAGTGCCTATGCTGCGGCAGAGCAGGTGTAAGGCTGAGCTTGTGACACAGTAAGGCTAATCTTTCGATCGCTGCGGCCCCCTCCACTCGAAGATTCCCGGCCTCAAAGCATTCGAGCCGATGAATCTCATAGCGCCGGGGTCCGGCACGACGAGGGTGACGTCCACCGAGATGCGCAGGCCCAGCCGTCACCGAACAAAAGAGACCTCGCGCCGACACAGTCAAGGCATCTCCGAGCGCCACAGCTGCCCGGCGTCGATCTGCAGCCGGTACTGGGCCCGAAGCGCTTCTGCGCGCGCGGCCTGGGCCGCCGAGGTCGCTTCCAGAGCCTGCCGGCGAACGAGCAGCAAGGCCTGCACGTCGGCTTCGCCGGCGGCGTACGCTTTTTGGGTGAGGCGCGAGGTCTCGCGCTGGACGGCCGCCGACTGCTCGGCCAGGCGCCAGCGCTCGACGCTGCCGAGGGCTTCCTGAACCTGCCCTGACACGGCCAGCTCGAGTTCGCGCCGCTGGCGTTCCAGGGCGGCTCGCGCCACCTCGATCTGCTTGAGCGCTTCCAGCGAGGCCTGCTCGCGGTAGGTGCCGCCCAGCGGGATGCTCAGGCTGATGCCGACGACGCGCTCGGTGCGCGACGCCTCCGACGAGGTGAAGACGCCGACCGTCGGGTCCGGTGTGCGGTCCGCTCGGGCCCGGTCGGCGGCGAGTTCGGCCTTGCGCACACCTTGCGTGGCCGCCGCCAGCAGCGGATGCGCGTCGAGAACGCGCTCGCGCCACTGGACTTCGCTCCCGATGAGCGGTGTCGGCTCCGGTAGCGGCCTCGGTTCGGCTGGCAGTGAGGGGTACCGGATCTTCAGCGCAGCCAGCGCCTTCGACTCCGTGGTGATGGCCAACGCGGCCTGCTGGCGCGCCTGCGCCAGATCGCCCTGGGCGACGTTCTGCTCCAGTCGCGAGGCGTCGCCCGCCTTCTGCCGCAGATTCACCGTACGGAGGTTCTCCTCGGCCGCGCGGACCTGGTCGTCCATCACCACGCGCACCTGGCGTGCCGCGAGCCAGTCGATCCACGCGTCCAGCAGGTTGCGGGCGGCTTCCGTGCGCGCTGCGGCCAATTGGGCCCGGGCCAGGTCGAGCCCGGTCTGGCCGAGCCGCCGGTCGAGGCCAGCCTTACCCGCGATGCGGATCGGCCGCTCGATCTGCACCGACCACTCGTTGGAGTTGCCCGCGCCATCGATGCGGCGGCGTTGTGCGGTCCCGCCCACGGTCCATTCGTAGGGACCGGCTTCCAGCATGGCCGCGCTGTGGCCGGAGGCTTCCAGGCTGCGCAGGGCCTGCACCACCAACGGGTCCTGTTCGATGGCCGCACGCGCCTGCTCGGTGGCGGGCAGGTCGGGCGGGGTGGCCACGCCTGCGGCGTGCGTGCTCCAGCTCAGCGGCAGGGCGAGCGCCATGCCAGCCGCTGCAATCCAGTGCTTCATGCGATTTCTCCTTCGGCGGCCAGGGGCCAGGCCCAGTAGCGCAAGCCGGTGCCTTTGAACGACTCACGGAGGACCTGCAGCAGCCGGGTCATCTCTTCCCCGGTGACGAGGATCTCGACCTTCACCGAGTGGCTGCGGCCCATGACCTGTTCGAGGTTGGCCATGCGGCCGTGCGCCGTGCCGTGGCTGTAGGTGGGTGTGCTCGTGAAGATCTCGTTTCCAGCGCTGACAAGCAGGGCATCGAGCAACTTCTCCTCGATCGAGGGCGGGCAGACGATGGCCAGACAGAACTCAGACATGGTTCAACTCCAGGGCGGCCGGGGCCGCGCCAGGCTTCGGATGGGCGAAGCGCAGGTACAGGATGGGCAGCAGGATCAGCGTCAGCGCGGTGGCCGTGATGAGCCCACCGATGACGACGATGGCCAGCGGACGCTGGATCTCGGAGCCGGGCCCGGTGGCGAACAACAAGGGGATCAGGCCGAAGGCCGTGATCGCCGCCGTCATCAGCACCGGCCTCAACCGCCGCTTCGCGCCCTGGGTGACGCTGTCCAGCAGCGAGAGACCTTCGGCGTGCAGCTGGTTGAAGTAGCTCACCAGCACCACGCCGTTGAGCACCGCGATGCCCAGCAGGGCGATGAAGCCGACCGAGGCGGGCACCGAGAGGTACTCGCCGGTGGCCCACAGCGCCACGATGCCGCCGACCAGCGCAAACGGGATGTTGGACAGCACCAGCAGGGCCTGGCGCACCGAGCCGAAGGTCGAGAACAGGATGACGAAGATGAAGCCCAGTGACGCGGGCACGACCAGGATCAACCTCGCCGCGGCACGCTGCTGGTTCTCGAACTGCCCGCCCCAGGCCACCCGGTAGCCGGTGGGCAGCTTGACCTCCTGCGCCACCTTGGCACGCGCCTCCTCGACGAAGCCGACCAGGTCACGGCCGGTGACGTTGGCGATCACCACGCTGTAGCGGCTGCCCAGTTCACGTTCGATCTTCACCGGGCCGCTGTCGCGTTCGAGCTTGGCCAGCGACTGCAGCGGCACGCTCTGCCCGTCGGCCGTGCTGATGCGCAGCGCCGCAAAGTCCGCCGGCGACACGCGCACGCCATCCGGCCCGCGCAGCAGGATCGGGATGCGCTTGCCGCCGGCGATCACCGTGCCGGCCCGCTGGCCTTCGATCTGCACGCGCAGCGCGTCCTGCACATCCTCGACCGACAGGCCGTAGCGGCCAGCCGCCAGCCGGTCCACCACCACACGCAGGTACTGCACGCCGTCGTTCTCGACCGTGTAGACGTCCTGGTTGCCCGGCACCGTCTTCATCAGCTTCTCGATCTGGCCGGCCAGGTCGTTCAGCGTGGTCAGGTCGGGACCGAAGACCTTGATCGCCACGTCGCCGCGCACACCGATGATCATCTCCGACACGCGCATGTCGATCGGCTGGGTGAAGCTGTAAGCCACGCCGGGCAACTGGTCGAGCACGCCGCGGATCTTGTCCATCAGCGCTTCCTTGCTCTGGACCTGCCAGGCCTCGCGCGGCTTGAGCACCAGGAAGGTGTCGGTCTGGTTCAAGCCCATCGGATCGAGCCCGATCTCGTCGGAACCGGCGCGGGCCACCACGCCGGTGATCTCGGGGATCTCCTTCATCAGCGCCTGGTGGATCTTGAGATCGAGTGCAGCGGTCTCCTCCAGGCTCACCGACGGCAGCTTCTCGATGCCGACGATGATGTCGCCCTCGTCCATGGTCGGCATGAAGGTCTTGCCGACCTGAGTGTACACGCCGGCAGCAACGGCCTACACCACCGTCTGGCGCTTGAGCGCGAAAGCCAGCGTCGGCTCGTACAGCTTCAGCAGCTGGCGCGGCAGCCAGGGGTCTTCATGGCTGACCTTCTTCAGCAGGTACGAAGCCAGCACCGGGATGACGGTGAGCGACAACACCAGCGAGCTGATCAGCGCGAAGACGATCGTCAGCGCCACGGGCACAAAGAACTTGCCTTCCAGCCCCTGCAGCGTGAGCAGCGGCAGGAAGACGACGATGATGATCAACATGCCGGCGGCCACCGGTGCAGCCACCTCGCGCACGGCGCGGAAGACGACGTGCAGGCGCGGCAGCTTCTCCGAAGCCTTGTCGTGGCTCAGGTGCTGGACGACGTTCTCCACCACCACCACGGCGGCGTCGACCAACATGCCCAGCGCGATGGCCAGGCCGCCCAGGCTCATCAGGTTGGCCGACATGCCTGTCGTGCGCATGAGGATGAAGGTGGCCAGCGCCGACAGCGGCAGCACCATCGCCACCGTGACCGCCGCACGCAGGTTGCCGAGGAAGGCACCCAGCAGCACGAGCACCAGCACGGTGGCTTCCATCAAGGCCTTCGACACCGTACCAACCGCCTTTTCGACGAGCGTGGCACGGTTGTAGAAGACCTTGATCTCCACGCCCTTGGGCAAGGTCGGCTTGATGTCTTCGAGCTTCTTCGTTACGCCCTCGACGACCTTCTGCGCGTTGGCGCCGGCTAGGCCGAGCACCAGCCCTTCAACCGCCTCGCCGCGGCCGTCCTTGGTGACCACGCCGTAGCGGGTGACGCTGCCTTCGCGCACCTGCGCCACATCGCCCAGGCGCACGGCCATGCCCTTGTCGTTCTTGACGACGATGGCGCGCAGATCGTCCTGCGTCTTGATGCTGCCCTCGGTGCGCACCAGCAGGACCTCATCGCCTTCGCCCAGCCGGCCGGCGCCGTCGTTGCGGTTGTTGGCTTCGATGGCCGCCTTGATCTGTGCCGTCGACAAACCGACGGCTGAGAGCTTGACCGGGTCAGGCAGCACCTCGAAGCTGCGCACCTTGCCGCCCAGTGCATTGACATCGGCCACGCCGACGACCGAGCGCAGGGCAGGGCGGATCACCCAGTCGAGCAGGCTGCGACGCTCCTCCAGCGTCAGGCCTTCACCTTCCACGGTGAACATGAACATCTCGCCCAGCGGCGTGGTGATCGGCGCCATGCCGCCGCTGATGCCGCCGGGCAGGTCGCCGGCGATGCCGGACAGGCGCTCGGCCACCTGCTGGCGCGCCCAGTAGATGTCCGTACCGTCATCGAAGTCGATCGTCACGTCGACGATGCCGTACTTCGACACCGAGCGCAGCATGCGCTGCTTGGGGATGCCCAGCATCTCCACCTCGATGGGCAGCGCGATGCGGCTTTCGACCTCCTCGGGCGTCATGCCCGGGGCTTTCATGATGATCTTGACCTGTGTGCTCGACACGTCGGGGAACGCGTCGATCGGCAGGTCCTTGAAGGCCAGCCAGCCGGCGGCCATCAGAACCAGGCCGGCGATCAGCACGAAGAGGCGCTGTGCCAGCGCGAATTGAACCAGGCGGGTCAGCATGTCAGGACTCCTGCCGGGCCGCCCCAAAGGAGGCCTGCGCCCCCTCGGGGGGCAGCGAACGAAGCGAGCGTGGGGGCCATCAATTGCTCCCGCCCTTGCCGAGCCAGGCGGACTTCAGCGCGATGACCGAGCCGATGGCAATCTCCTGCCCGGCGCGCAGCGCGCCCTTGACGCGCACCGACTGGCCGGCGCTGTCGAGTACCGTCACCGGCAGTGCGGTGAAACCTTTGTCGGTGCGAACGAAGACATAGGCCTTGTCGTCCTGCCGCACGACTGCAGGAACCGGCACCGGCCAGCCTTCTTCGGTGCTGGCAAACGGCACGCGCACCTGGACGAACTCGCCCAGGCGCAATGTCTGGGCACCGCGGGTGACCTGTGCGCGCAGCGTCACGGTCTGGCTGTCGCTGACCGTGGCGCCGAAGCCCAGCGGCGTGGCCGTCACTTCCCGATCGACCCCGGTGACCGAAGCGCCCCTTGTGGCGATCTGCGCCTGGCGGTCCACCGGCACCTGGATGTCCAGCCACAGCTTGCGCGTATCGGCGATGCGCACCAGGGCGTCGGCACCCTGCGCCCGCAAGCCGGGCTTGGCTTCGAGCTTGACCACGACGCCGGGCGCGCGCGCACGCAGCACGAGTGCATCCTGCATCGCACCGCCCTCGGCTACGCGCCTGATGGCGGCAGCGTCCATGCCGGCCAGGCGCAGCGCTGCCTCGGCGTGCCGCTGTCGGGCCTGATCCTCAGCGGCCGTGGATTCCGCTTCCTGCACACGGCGCTGGGGGACGATGCCGTCCGCGAACAGCATCTGCTCTCGCTTGAGCGTGGCCTGAGAGAGCCGTCCCTTGGAGGCCGCCTCGCTCAGCTTGAGCTGCAACTCGCCCAGCTCGGGGCTGACCAGGCGCAGGAGCGGTTGGCCGGCCTGGACGCTGTCGTTCTCGCTGACGAGCAACTGATCCACCACGCCTGAGACCGGCGCGCTGAGCACGTATTCCTGGCTGGGGGGCAGCACCACGCGAGCGGGATAGGCCTGGCCGTTGATGGCGGCCGGCTGTTCCAACTTGAGCAAGCGAACGCCCAGCGCCTGTATTTGGGCCGGCGTGACGGCGAAGTCACTGGACTTCTGGGCGGACGCTGTCCCGACAACGGTCAGGGCGAACAGTCCCTGGGCGCAGCGCAGCAGCGCGCGCCGGGTGAGGCGATGAGGCATGAGAACTCCAAGGGGTACCGGCCCGCCAAACGATGGGGCGAGCCGCTGAATAGTCGGCTGGGCGGCTGTTCAGGCGCGCAACGGCGGCGCGCGGCCTGCGGGGGGCAGGCTTCTGTGGAGTCGGTGCAGGGGCGTGTCGGCTTCGACCCACGGCATGCCGGCGGAGGCCAAGGCAACATGCTGATCATCGGCGCCCGCGCATACATCGCTTGCCGAGGCGTGCGACTCGGTGCGCACCGTCGTGACCGCATGGACGAAGTTCAGTTCGTGGCGGTCTTCCTCGCAGCGATGCGTGTCGCGTTGCAGCTCCACCAGTGGCACCTGGATCGCACTGCCATCGATGCCGGAGTCGTGCCGGTGGCGATGCAGCGGCGCGCTGATGATGTCTGCCAGCAGCAACAACACCAACGCCCAGGACAGGAAGTGCGCCAGGCGACGCCCCAGGCCGCGCGTGAGGTTGGCGTTCGGCGCGGCGCTGGCGGTGGAGCGAAGACCAAGGACCATGGGTGGATGTACGGCAGGCAAGGACGGCGCCAGCTGAAAACCAGCCATGACGATGGTCATTAGTATCGCCTGCGAAGCGGGGGCTGTCAGCAACCCAGGTTGCGCGCTGCGGCCAACGACAGATTTCACCGACCTTGCCGGAGACGCCCATGAACGATGCCCAACACACGCGCAACTTGCTTCTCGCGCGCTTTCCGGCGTTCGCGTCGACCCCAAGAGCGAAGCGGTGCTCGCCGCGCACTGGTGCCGCGAAGCCTGCGCGCGCAGGCCAGCAGTGCGCGCCACGGGCGAGCGTGCCTTACGTCGCTCCAGCAAGACCGGACCCACTCCATACGGTCGGCAACACATGCACTTCAGTGGCAGTGCCCGCAGCGGGACTTGCTGCCAGCCAGCGCCACTATGGCAGTGGCCTGCAACGGGGGACTCGCGTGCAGCCCGCCTCGCGGACGGCGCTGCTCAGGTCCTCGGCGATCGCCATAACGGGCTCGATCGTCACGACGTGCTGGCTCAGATCGATCGTGACCTTGGCGTTGCGGTCGGTAGCGTTGACGGCCTTGGTAATGGTTCTGGCGCAATGCCCACAGGTCATGTCGTTGACTTCAAGGGCGATCACGAAGCTCTCCAGGGCTATTTGGTGGGCGACTGGGCGACGCTTAAGGACTCGCTGAACAATGAGCCCCACAGCCCGATCCGAGCCACATGTTCGCAGCTGCGACGCCGCCAACGCCGTCAGCTCCCGCGCAACGGCTCGTAGCGCGGTGTTCGAGGCCTCTTTCGAGGCCGTTTCGCGCTCTCAAGACGCACGTCGGGTATCGAGTGCCAACAACCGCCTCTTGGCGATGACGAGGTTGCCCAGTCCGAACAGGCTGAACAGCTGCGCCTCGTTCTTCGCCAGGCCCTTGTAGCGGACCTTCCGGTGCCTGAACAGGTTCTTGACGACGTGGAACGGGTGCTCGACCTTCGCGCGCACGCTGGCCTTCAGTTGCTCGGCCTGCTCCAGCAGTCGCGCCCACTCGCGCGTGAGGTCGAGCCGGCGGCGCTTGCCCGGCTGCATCGCCACGTGCCAGCGCGGCCCCTGGGCCTCCTCGCGCTTGTGCACGCCGCGGTAGCCCGCATCGCCGAAGGCATCTTCTTCATCGCCGTGCAGCAGCGCGCCGGCCTGCGTCACGTCGTTGACGTTGGCGGCCGTGCCGATCACCGTGTGCATCAGGCCCGACTCGGCGTCGACACCGATGTGCGCCTTCATCCCGAAGTGCCACTGGTTGCCCTTCTTCGTCTGGTGCATCTCGGGGTCGCGCGTCTTGCCCTGGTTCTTCGTCGAGCTGGGCGCGGCGATGATGGTCGCGTCGACGATCGTGCCTGCGCGCATCAGCAGCCCTTGCTCGGCAAGGTGGGCGTTGATCTCGTCGAACAGCGCGCGCGTGAGGTCGTTGTCCTGCAGCAGGTCGATGCCCACGAAGTCGCGCAGCGCCTGGCTGTCGTACAGCGCGTCTTCCAGCGCCTCGTCGGCCAGCCCGTACCACTGCTGCAGGCAGTACATGCGCAGCATCTTGGGCACGCCGATCGGCTGGCGGCCCACGCGACCGCTCTTGGGGTACAGCGGCTCGATCACGCCGATCAGCCTGGCCCACGGCACGATGCGCTCCATCTCGGCGAGGAACTTCTCGCGCCTCGTGCGCTTCTTCTTCATCGCGTACTCGGCGCTGGCAAAGCTGCGTTGGCTCATCGTCTTCCTCGGCTCGTGGGGCGCTCGCTCGTCAACGCACAGCACCTTCGTCGAGACGACCTGATGGCGAATAAATCAGCACCTCCTTAAGCCTGACATCATGTGAATATCAATTGTCGGGCTTCAATGACCATGACTGGTTGCGAGTACTCGCTGGACCGTTCACGTGATCGCCGGCGATGCTGGGAAGCGCATCACCATACGGACGCGCCGGTCTCGAGACGTTGCCACGATGTCACCCCCATGGGCCTCGACGATGGCCTTGGTTATCGACAGGCCAAGGCCCGCGCCTTCCGATGCAGGGTGCGCTCGAGACGTGTCGACGCGGAAGAATCGATCGAACAGACGGGGGAGTGCGGCCGGATCGATATCGTCGACCGCGTTCTCCACGCTGATCGACACGCCGAGTTCGCCGACATCGATCGTCACGGATACCTCGCTGTCAGGATCGCCATGGCGCACCGCGTTGGACAGCAAATTGCTGACGGCGCGTCGGAACATCAGCCGGTCGCCGTCGATCATGCCGTCGCCGGTGAGGCTGAGCCGGATGCCCTTTTCCTCGGCCACCGCGTCGTAGAACTCCAGCAGGGCCTGTGCCTCCTTGGCGGAAGAGAAGCGCTCGCGGCTCGGCAGGTCCATGCCGCGCTCGGCTTTGGCCAGGAAAAGCATGTCGGCCACCATGCGGGCCATGCGCTCCAGTTCCTCGGCGTTGGAAGCCAGAATGTTGCGGTAGATCGGCGCATCGCGCTTGGCGGACAGGGCCACCTGCGTCTGTGTCAGCAGGTTGCTGATCGGGGTGCGCAGCTCGTGGGCCAAGTCCGACGAGAACTCGGCCAGGCGGCGGTAGTCCTCGTGCAAGCGATACAGCATGGCATTGAGTTCGGCGGCCAGGTCGGCCATTTCGACGGGCACGGCGTCCACCGGCATGCGCTCGCTGAACTGGTGGCCGGACACGGCGGCCGCCTTGGCGCGCATCGCCCGCAGTGGCGCCAGGCCCTGGCGCGCAGCCAGCCATCCCAGCAGGCCACTAACGGCCACGGCCACCAGGGCATACAGCAGCAGCGTGCTGCGCAGCTCGGCGAGGAAGTGTTCGTGGTGCTCGGTGTCGATGGCCACCAGCACGTCGAGCGGGCTGGCATTGTCATAGGACGGCGTCATCTGAAATGCCATCGCCCGGTATTCACGGCCTTCGGATTTCCAATGCTGCAGCGGGGCCGCCGACCGGCCGGTCAACGTGGCTGAGGGCAGGGCTGCGTCTGGCGGGCGGAAGTCCTGGGACTGGTACAGCGTGCGGCCCCGCGTGTCCGTTACCACTGCGTACAGGCCACGATGGTGGCTCAGTGCCTCGTTCAATCGCCATTTGGTGTCCTCGACAGAGTTGGCGCTCTGCACGATGTCCTCGATCAGGTGCTGCTTGTCCTGCAATGTCGCGCGATCGAGGTCGACGAAGTGCCGTGTTGTCGCCTGAATGAACACCAGGCCCAGACCGAACACGACCGCGGCCGCGAGGGCGGTGAAGAAGATCGTCAGGCGCTGGGTCAGCGACAGGGCACGCAGCACTCAGGGTTCCTCGGGCGCCTCGAGGACATAGCCCATGCCACGCACGGTGTGAATCAGCTTCACCTCATGGCCCTCGTCGATCTTCACGCGCAGGCGGCGCACGGCCACCTCGATGACGTTGCTGTCGCTATCGAAGTTCATATCCCAGACTTGAGAGGCGATGAGCGAGCGCGGGAGAACTTCACCGTTGCGACGCATCAGCAACTCCAGCAGGCCGAAGTCCTTGGCGGTCAGGTCGATGCGCCGCCCGGCGCGGTGGACGCGCCGGCGCAACAGGTCCAGATCCAGGTCCGCCACGCGCAGCGTCGTGCTCTCGGTGCCGGCGCGGCCCCGTCGCAGGATGGTCCGCACGCGGGCCAGCAATTCGGCGAACGAGAAGGGCTTGACCAGGTAGTCGTCGGCGCCGAGCTCCAGGCCCTTCACACGGTCCGTCACATCGTCGCGAGCCGTGAGGAATAGGACCGGCATTTGCAACCCCCGCCCGCGCAGCGACTGCCGCACCTGCCAGCCGTCCAGTCTTGGCAGCATCACGTCCAGGATGACCAGGTCGTAGAAGCTCTGCAGCGCCAGGTCGAGGCCCTCGGCGCCATCCTGGGTCCAGTCGACCACGAACCCCGCCTCGCTCATACCTTGGCGAAGGTACTCCCCGGTCTTGGGTTCGTCTTCGACAAGCAGGATCTTCACAGCCATTTTCCGGGGTGACGTGTACACAGTTTCGCAGAGTTCGGACGACCTGACAGTCAGATAACAAAAATGTAAACATCAGCTCAGCTTGGTGTTGGGTCGCGATTTCGAGAATGGCTCCTGAGTCATCCGCAATCTCTGAAGAAGTCTCATGCGATCCCCGACCCGAGAACCCTTGCCGAAGCTCGTGCTGCCCTGCATCCTGCTGTCGCTGGCGGGCGCATCCCACGCGCAGGCGACCGCCGACGCTGCGCGGCCGGCTCTGCCTAGCAAGCTGCAGTACGTCTCGCCGCTGCAGGCCTACAAGGCTTACGCAGACCAACCGGTGGAGTCGTGGCGCGAGGCCAACGATCGTGTTGGCCGCATCGGCGGCTGGCGCGCATACGCCAAGGAGATCCAGACCGGCGAGCCGGCGAAGGGAGCCACCCAGGATCCGACCCAGCGACCGGCGTCCCCGGCAGACCCCCATGGCGGGCCCCACGGAGGCGCCAAGCGATGAAGCGGGCGTTGGGAAGTCCCAGGGTTCGACTCGTGCTGACCGCCGTGGCAGTGGCCGCGCTGACGGGCTGCGCCAGCATCACCGCAGAACAGACCGTCGGCCGAGTGAACGACGAGGCCGCCGGCTTCACGGGCGGGCGCTTGTCATTGGCCCGGACCGACGACGAGCGCCAGAAGCGTTCCACGGTGGCCAAGAAGCTGCTGGCCACACCGGTGGGCGAGCGCGAGGCCGTGGAACTGGCGCTGGTCAACAGTCCCGCGTTGCAGGCGCTCTTGGCTCAGGGTTGGGCGGAGTCGGCCGATGCCGCCCAGAGCGGGCGCATCGTGAACCCGTTCTTCAGCTTCGAGCGCCTGGTGGCGGGCGATTCGCTGGACATCGGGCGCTCGCTGGCATTCGGCTTGCTCGATGTGCTGTCCGTACCGGCTCGCCAGGGCGTGGCGAGGCGGCGCATAGACCAGTCGCAGTTGCGGTTGACCAGCAACGTGTTGGACCTGGTGACACAGGTCCGCCAAGCCTGGGTGCGTGCAGTCGCCGCGGGGCAGACGCTTGAGTACGCCCGACAGGTGTTTGACAGCGCCGAGGCCGGCGCCGAGCTGGCTCGCCGTATGCAATCGGTGGGCAACTACAACCGCCTCACGCGGGCTCGGGAGCAGTCCTTCTACGCCGATGCTGCCACGCGCCTTGCAACGGCCACCCATCAGGCGACGGCCGCGCGTGAGGAACTGGTGCGGCTGCTCGGCCTGGATGAAGCGCAGGCGCAGGCGCTGAAGCTGCCCGAACGGCTGCCAGATCTGCCCAAGCAGGCGATGGAGCCGCAGGCCGTGGCGGCGTTGGCGACCCGGGGTCGGCTCGACATCCGGCTGGCGCAGGCTGCGCTGGACGCCTCGGCACGCGCGCAGGGTCTGAACAAGGCGTCGAGCTTCACCGACATCGAGCTCACGGCGCGCAAGAACACCGCGTTCGACAACGCGGCCGGCACCCGCACCGATGCGCGCGGCTACGAGGTCGGGGTTCGGCTGCCGGTCTTCGATTGGGGCGGCATGCAGCGGGACGCCTGGAGTGCGCGCACGCTGGCCGCCGCCAACCAGTTGGAGGCAACGGTTCGCGTCGCGGGCTCGAGCCTGCGCGAGAGCTACTCGGCGTACCGGACGGCCTATGACATCGCGCGCCACTACCGCGACGAGGTTCTTCCCCTGCGCAAGGTGATCGCCGACGAGAACCAGCTTCGCTACAACGGCATGCTCATCGGCGTGTTCGAGCTGATGGCCGACGCGCGCGATCAGGTCAGTACCGTGATGGCCGCCATCGACGCCGACCGGCAGTTCTGGTTGGCCGACGCCGCCCTGCGGGCGTCAGTGATCGGCCGCCCGACCGACACCAGCCTCGCGGCAACTTCCCGCGCGCTCAGTGCTGGTGGCGGCGCAGCCGGCCATTGACCTGCGGGCTCGATTCAAGGAATGTTCATGTCGTCGAGAAGAGATTTCTTCAAGTTCGCGGGCATCTCAGGCAGTGCCGTGGCCGCGAGCGCAGTGAGCCGGGTGGCCATGGCGGCCCTGCCGGAGCCGGTAATCCAGACCCGGCCGGACACGATGGCGCCGCTGGTGCCTTCGACCGGCAAGCCCTACAACCCCGTGGTCACGCTCAATGGCTGGACGCTGCCCTGGCGGATGAACCAGGGCGTCAAGGAGTTTCACTTGGTGGCCGAGCCGGTGGTGCGCGAGATGGCGCCGGGTTTCAAGGCTCACCTGTGGGGCTACAACGGCCAGAGTCCGGGCCCGACCATCGAGGTGGTCGAGGGTGACCACGTGCGCATCTTCGTCACCAACAAGCTGCCCGAGCACACCAGCGTGCACTGGCACGGCCAGCGCCTGCCCAACGGCATGGACGGGGTGTCCGGCCTGACCCAGCCGGCGATTCAACCGGGCAAGACCTTCGTCTACGAATTTGTGGCGCGCAGGCCCGGCACCTTCATGTACCACCCGCATGCCGACGAGATGACGCAGATGGCCATGGGCATGATGGGCTTCTGGGTCACCCATCCAAAGGCCAAACATCCGCTGATCGACGAAGTGCAGCGTGATTTCTGCTTCCTGACCAACGCCTACGACATCGACCCGGGCAGCTACACGCCCAAGACGATGACGATGCTGGACTTCAACCTGTGGTCGTGGAACAGCCGCATCTTCCCCGGGATCGACTCGCTCAACGTCCGCTTGAACGACAAGGTGCGCATCCGCATGGGCAACCTGACGATGACCAACCACCCGATCCACCTGCACGGCCACGAGTTCCTCATCACCGGCACGGACGGCGGCCCGACGCCCAAGACCACACGCTGGCCGGAGGTCACGACCGACATCGCGGTCGGGCAGATGCGGCAGGTGGAGTTCCTGGCCGACGAGGAGGGCGACTGGGCCTTCCACTGCCACAAGAGCCACCACACGATGAACGCGATGGGTCACAACGTGCCCACGCTCATCGGGGTCGATCACCGCGGCGTGGCCAAGAAGATCAACAACCTCATCCCCGACTACATGGCGATGGGCGAGCGCGGCATGGCCGACATGACCGAGATGGAGATGCCCATCCCTGACAACACTGCCCCGATGATGACCGGCGAAGGACCGTTCGGCTCGGTGGAGATGGGGGGAATGTTCAGCGTGCTCAAGGTGCGCCGTGACCAGAAGCCGGGTGACTACAGGGACCCGGGCTGGTTCAAGCACCCCGAGGGCACGGTCGCCCACGCGTATACCGGGCTTCTGGCGGAACCGGCGCGATCCGAGTCCAAAGGGGGGCAGTCCATGCCACGCGCGGTCACGCCGATGCAGACGATTGAAGTTCAGGTGCGCAAGCCCACATCCCGGAGCGGCCATTGAGTGGTCGTCGACTCGTCAACCTCTGCAACGAAATAGGTTTCCATGAAAAGTCCGTCCAAATCCGTTCGTCGCGTGCTCGCCATGGCCGCCGTGTGCCTGTCGGGTGCGGCGCTTGCCGGGGGCAATCACGAGGGTGGCCATGGCCACGGCGACGAAGACACCGCCATCGGCAAGCCAGGCGCTGCCTCCAAGGTGACGCGCACGATCGCCGTCGAGATGAGCGACACGATGCGCTACACGCCCTCAGACATTCAGGTCAAGCAAGGCGAGACCGTGCGCCTCGTGATCAAGAACCTCGGTCAGATCAAGCACGAGCTCAGCCTGGGCACCGAGAAGGAGTTGCTGGAACACCTGGAGGTGATGAAGAAGTTCCCCGACATGGAACACGATGAACCGAGCAAGGTGTCGCTGGCTCCGGGCAAGCAGGGCGAGATCATCTGGCAGTTCACCAAGGCGGGAACGGTGAACTTCGCCTGCCTCATGCCTGGCCACTACGAGGCGGGCATGACGGGCACCGTCAAGGTCAGCGAGAAGTGAACTCGCCGTTCCAAGCCCGCTTGCCGCGCCGGCACTTCGTTGGGCTCGTGGCGGCGCTCGGTGTCGCGAGGGTCTTCGCTGAGCCCGACCCGGCGGTGGCCGTTCAGGTCTGGAAGGACCCGAACTGCGGTTGCTGCAAGGACTGGATCGTTCATCTGGAACGCAACGGCTTCAAGATCAGCGCCGGCGACCGGGGCGACAGCGCCGCCCGCGCGCGCCTTGGCATGCCGCAGAAACTTGGCTCGTGCCACACGGCGCTGGTCCAAGGCTATGTCGTCGAGGGGCACGTGCCGGCCACCGACATCCATCGGCTCCTGAAAGACCGGCCGAGCGCTCTTGGTCTGGCAGTTCCGGGTATGCCGATCGGGTCTCCAGGAATGGACGGGCCAGTCTACGGCAACCGGCGCGACCCCTACCAAGTCTTGCTCGTCCAAAGGGACGGGGCAACGACCGTGTTTTCCAACCACTCTTGAGGAAGTCATCCCCATGATCAAGCATGCTCTGGCCATCTCCGCGCTGTGTGGCGCCATCGCGCTGCCGGCAAGCAGCTTCGCCCAATCCACCTTGGGCCGCGGCACGATGGGCATGTCGCAGCCTGCCTCCATGACGGCTGGCGAGGTGAAGAAGGTCGATCGGGAGGCGGGCAAAGTCACCATCCAGCACGGTTACATCGAGTCCCTGGACATGCCCGGCATGACCATGGTCTACACCGCCAAGGACAAGGCTTTGCTGGGACCGGTGAAGGCCGGCGACAAGGTCAAGTTCATGGTCGTCAACGAGGGCGGCAAGCTGGTCTTGACCGACATTCAGCCGGCCAAATAAGGAGCAATTGCGCGCGTTGTCCTGATCACCGGCATGCTCGACGT
>MEGM01000186.1:15582-20782 GCA_001725505.1 Rubrivivax sp. SCN 70-15
CCGGAGATCTTCGGTGCGCCGGGCATGCATCGCCCGAACTCCTTGACAGGCGCAACGGTCGGTGCCACCGTGCGTCATCTCCGCTAGGCGTTGATCTTGATGCCAGTCAATGACGGACGACGGATTGGCGGATAGGCTCGTTGCGGACGTGATGCATATGAATCGATTGACCTGATCGTGAATTGCCGACACTACGCTCGCCGCACGACCTTCGTTGCGAAGGTGATGGTGTTCGTTTGGTTGTTCGGGTTCGTGGTCAGTCTGGCGAACGCGTGCATCCTGCAGCTGCCGACACGACAGCCCGCGACTGAGCGGCATGCTCACGGCGCGGTTGATCTGATCGACGGGCGCTCCACGCTTGACGCGGATACGGGGCGAGATGAGCACGATGTAGGGAAGCAAGCCTGCAAGAGCTTCTGCGATGCCGAACAAGCAGTCGTTGCAGTGGCCAAGCCTCAGGAAGTCATCAAGGTCCTGATGCCTTTGGTCGCAGACGCGTTTCTCGGCATCGCGGCGCCCGCCGGGCGCGACCGCGTTCTGTGGTACCCCCTTGCGGTGCCACTGCCACCGGGTCCTTCGGTGGCCATTCGTTTTCTGCGGCTGACCATCTAGCCGTCTTGTCGGGTCCGTTCGCGCACGGGCGGTCTGCCGTGAGCGGCTGTCCCGCGCATTGCTTCGGGCGACTCCGTGGTCGCCATTGAGGCGCCGCTTCGTCTGCACCCCGTTTCTCTCAATTACAGGAGTCCAACATGTCCTTCATTCGTACGATCAGTCTCGTCGCCGTGCTGGCGACCGCGTTGTCTGCATGTGCGCAGGCGCCCACTGCCGAAGACGATCACCACCCACCGGTCGCCGCGTCCGCGCCGTCGAGTCCGGCCGACCGCATGGCCATGATGGACGCGCAAATGACGAGGATGCGCGAGTTGCACGACAAGATGGCCTCAGCCCGCACGCCCCAGGAGCGTCAGGCCCTGATGGCGGAAAACATGAGCCTGATGCAGGGAGGCATGGCGATGATGGGTGGCATGGGGCCGGGCGGCATGGGGCCGGGGAGCGGACCCGGCATCATGGGCATGGGTGGGCCGGCTGCCATGCGGGGCGGGCCCGGTGCATTGACCGACATGGCGGCACGTCAGCAGATGATGGAAAAGCGCATGGAGATGATGCAGTCCATGATGCAGATGATGATGGACCGCGCCGGTCCGCCGTCGGCCCAGTAATGAGGGGAATGAGCATGACGCAAACCCCTGTCGCCGAAGCCGCAGCTTACGGCTTCCATTGCGAGTTGACGGGCATCACCTTCGCGGACGCGATTCCCCGGGTGAGCGCGGCGCTGAAGACGGAAGGCTTTGGCGTGCTCACCGACATCGACGTGCAGGCCACGATGAAGGCCAAGCTCGGCATCGAGGTGCGTCCGTACCGCATCCTCGGCGCGTGCAACCCGCCGTTGGCCCACCGCGCGCTGACGGCCGAGCCCGACATCGGCCTGCTGCTGCCATGCAACGTGGTCGTACGCGAGGTGGCCGATGGGCGCCTCGTGGTCGGCTTCATGGACCCGGTGGCCATACTGCAGATGACGAGCAACCCGGAGGTCGCCGCTGTTGCTCGCGATGTGCGTGCGCGCCTGGAACGCGTGCGCTCGGCAGTGTCCGGCGCGCCCGCGCCGTGAGAGGAGGCGCCATGTTCTATGACGGCGCGTACATGGGTGGCATGCATGCGTGGGGGTGGCTGTTCTGGGCCCTGGTGATCGGCGTTGTCCTGTTTGCAGGCTGGGGCCGATCCGGTCGCCGAGGCGGCCATCCGCGAGAGACGCCTCTGGAAGTCTTGAAGCGGCGGCTGGCATCGGGGGAGATCACGCCACAGCAGTACGAGGAGCGCAAGGCATTGCTGGACCGCGATTCGACGGGCCCCACATGAGCGCCAGCAGCGAGTTGGATCGCCAGCATCGGGTTGACCTTCCAATGACGCGAAGGTTTAGTCTTCACTCGCGCCGGAACCTCGACAGAGGAACCCGGCGTGGAAGGGGGTTGACCATGAACATCGATCATTACCCTGAAGTATCGGCGTTGCTCGATGGGGCGGCGCGCGGCCGGCCATGGTTGGGAGCACTGGCAATGATCGGCCCGATCGGCGCGTTCTTCATCCTTCGCGAGCACTGGAACCATGTTGCCGGATTCTGGCCCTATCTGCTGCTGCTGTCCTGCCCGCTGATACACATGTTCCACGGTCATCGCGGCCACGGCAGTCATCGCCGGAGCGAGTAGACGCGTGAAAGCGCCTGACTTCTTGTCGTTGCCGCCGGTGGGTGGCCACGCCAGATGCCACTGTCGCCTCAGCGCACTCCCGGAGGCACGACTTGCGTTTGCCCCGCGTATCCCCAGGCCGAGCGGGTTCACGCCAAGCGCCAATGCGACGTCGATAAGGACGAGTCGCGGCGTGTAGCGCAGCAAATGAGCGTCCGCGTGGGCGGTGGACGAGCAGTCCGATGGGTGCGGCTGCTCTGTGCCCGCAAGAAGCACCGACCCTTCGAGCCAGACCGGAGGAGTGGATTCAGGTGCGCGCCTTTCTGCGTCGACTTCAATCGACTTGCCTGCCGACGCTCGCCCCAAAGGGAATTACCATGAAGACAAGCATCATCGAGGTCGGTGATCTGATCTCGACGCTGAGTGCAGCGGGCGTCGAGCGGCAACTCTCCTCGCTGGCAGGCGTCCATCGCGTCGACGTGAACTACGTTGCCGGCAGCGCGACGGTGAACTACGACGACGCGAAGATCACGCTGGAAGCGATTCGGCAGCAGGTGGTTGACTGTGGTTATCACTGTCGCGGCGAGCTTGTGCCGATCCATGTTTGCCGACCGGCGGACCTCAGGCCAGCCAGTGATGTCCGTGTTGGGCATCCTGCACACTCGTTGCCTGGCGGCACGGAGGTTCATGGCGCTGTATCGCAAGCGCCGAATGTGAGTCATGCCCATGGCGGTCGCGGCGCGCAGGGCAAAGCCAGTGACTCGTCGGACAACCCGACGGCCGACATGATGCATGACATGGGTCACGCACCGGGCATGTCGATTCAGGACATGGCGCGGGACATGCGCAACCGGTTTCTCGTGGCTTTGTTGTTTGCCGTGCCCGTCCTCGTGTATTCCCCGATGGGGAAGATGTTCGGCGACTTCTCCACGCCCCTGGGGATGGATCGAAAGCTGTTCCTGTTCTTCGTTGCCACCGGCGCTATTGCCTATCCCGGATGGCCCTTCCTGGTGGCGGCCTGGCGGGCCGCCCGTAACGGGGTCGCCAACATGGCGACGCTGATCGTGCTTTCGGTTGGAACCGGCTACATCTTCAGCGTGGGTGCCACGTTTCTATACGAAGGCGAGGTGTTCTACGAAGCGGCGGCCGTTCTGTTGGTGTTCATCCTTCTGGGCCACTGGCTCCAGATGCGGGCGCGTGCAGGTGCCTCGGATGCCATTCGCGCACTGATGGACCTGGCTCCGGCCATGGCAACGGTTGTTCGCCAGGGCACTGAGACCAAGGTTCCCACGGCGGACGTCCTCGTCGGCGACGTCGTGGTCATCAGACCGGGCGAAAAGATCCCGGTCGATGGCGTGATCACCGAAGGGGGTTCGCAGGTCGACGAATCGATGTTGACGGGCGAGTCGATGCCGGTGAAGAAGGTGATCGGCGATGCCGTTGCTGGAGCGACCCTCAACAGGAGCGGCAGCTTTCGCTATCGGGCCACCAAGGTCGGTGCCGACACGGCCCTGGCGCAGATCGTCAAGCTGGTGCAAGAAGCTCAGAACTCCAAGGCGCCGGGCCAACTCCTCGCCGACCAGGCATCGCAGTGGCTGGTGCTGGCGGCAATTGCCTTCGGGCTGATCACGTTTGTTGTGTGGTTCTGGGTCGTCGGCCAGCCGCTGCTGTTCGCCCTGACACTGACCATCACGGTGTTCGTGATCGCCTGTCCGGACGCGCTCGGGTTGGCCACGCCGATGGCCATCATGGTGGGCACCGGGCTTGGGGCGATGAACGGGATCCTGTTCAAGAACGCTGCGGCGCTCGAAGGCGCCACCAAGCTGACCATCGTCGTCTTCGACAAGACCGGTACGCTCACTCTCGGCCAGCCCGACGTCGTCGAGATCGTCACCGCGCCGGGCGTGAGCGAGGAGCAGCTGCTGGGTGCCGCAGCAGCGGTCGAGAGGTTCTCGGAGCATCCGCTCGCGCAGGCGGTTCTGAAGCGCGTCGGCTCTGTCCCGATCGAAGGCGCCACGGGCTTTTGGCGGCGACGCCATCCTGCTGGGTAACCGCAAGCTGATGCAATCTGAAAACGTGCGTCTCGCCGCCTTGGCAGCCGAAGCCTCAAGGCTCGAGGGTGGCGGGCGCACGGTCGTCCACGTCGCACGCGCTGGCGAGCTGATCGGACTGATCGCCATCGCCGATGCAGTGCGCCCGACGTCGAGAGCGACGATCACCGCGCTGCAAGAGCGTGGCGTCAAAGTGGCGATGCTGACCGGCGACAACCAGTCGACTGCCGAGCGAATCGGCAAGGAACTCGGCATCGACATCGTGCTTGCCGACGTGCTTCCTGGCCAGAAGGCTTCCAAGATCAAGGATCTGCAGGATCAGGGGAACAGGGTCGGTATGGTCGGCGACGGCATCAACGACGCTCCCGCCCTGACCCAGGCTGATGTGGGCTTCGCGATCGGTGCCGGGACTGACGTGGCGATGGAAAGCGCCCAGGTCGTTCTGATGAAGAGCGACCCATACGACATCGTTGGTGCCATTGAGTTGTCTCGCGCCACACTGCGAAAGATGCACCAAAACCTTTGGTGGGCGGTTGGCTACAACGTCATCGCCTTCCCGCTGGCGGCGGGCGTCTTCTATCCGTTCACGCTGTCCCCCGAGATCGCGGCACTGTCGATGTCAGGCAGCTCGGCGGTTGTCGCGATCAACGCGCTGATGCTCAAGCGCACCAGGCTCGCGGGCATCAAGAGGGTGAGGTCCAGCGGGACCGAATCGAGCGGCAAATGGCGCGCCACCGGCAGGTCGAATTGAGCGGCGACTGGATTAGAACTCGTACTCCGCCTGCATGCGAACGGTATTGCTTGGCGCGCCGTTGGTCACGCCGAACACAAGTCCCGCATTCCAGTTGATGACCTGTCGGCCCTCGACCCTGAAGCGACCGAACAGCGCCGGGCCGGTGCCGTGCG
>MEGM01000187.1 GCA_001725505.1 Rubrivivax sp. SCN 70-15
GAACGAAAAGGGGGTCGCGTCGAGACCCCCTTTTCGTTCGTGGGCCGCATTCGCGGCACTTCTCTTTCGTGCCCTCAGGCGCGCGCCGAGCGCAGCTTGAGCGACAGGTCGTGCAGCGCGGCGATGCCGCTTCCCTCGGCCTTGCGGCACCAGGCCTGCAGGTCGACCACGAGCTGCTCGGCCGACACGTTGGTCCGCGTCCACATGCCGCGCAGCTCCTCGCGCATCGAGACCAGCTTGGCCAGCTTCGGGCTCTCGCCCAGCGCCTGCGCCAGCTGCGGCTTGATGCCCTGCGGGATCCGGTCGTCGTCGCGGTGCAGCCAGGCCTTGGCCAGCCGCATGTCCTTCCAGCGCGAGGTGTTCTGCGCCCCCTGGGCCTTCAGGCGGTCGAGCTCGGCGCCGACGGCACGGCGCATCTCGGCGGCGTATCTGGCCATCACCTCGTAGCGGTTCGCGATCAGCGCCTCGAGCGTCTTGTCGTCGGCCACTGGCTTGATGTTGCCCAGCGCCAGCCGCGGCGGCGTCTTGCGCACCTTGGCCAGGCCCAGCATCTCGAGGCCGCGGATGTAGACCCAGCCGATGTCGAACTCGTAGGGCTTGACCGAGAACTTGGCCGAGGTCGGGTAGGTGTGGTGGTTGTTGTGCAACTCCTCGCCGCCGATGATGATGCCCCAGGGCGAGACGTTGGTCGACGCGTCGGGCGCTTCGAAGTTCCGGTAGCCCCACCAGTGGCCCAGGCCGTTGATGACGCCGGTCGCCCACCAGGGGATCCAGACCATCTGGATCGCCCAGATCGTCGCGCCGATGGCCCCGAAGAGCAGCAGGTCGGCGATCAGCAGCAGACCCACGCCCTGCCAGGTGAAGCGGCTGTAGAGGTTGCGCTCGATCCAGTCGTCCGGCGTGCCGTGGCCGTACTTGACCATGGTCTCGGCATTTCGCGCCTCGGCACGGTAGAGCTCGACGCCGGTCAGCAGCAAGGCCTTGAGGCCGCGCGTCTGCGGGCTGTGCGGATCCTCCTCGGTCTCGCACTTGGCGTGGTGCTTGCGGTGGATCGAGACGAACTCCTTCGTCACCATGCCGGTGCCCAGCCAGAGCCAGAAGCGGAAGAAATGCGCCACCACGGGGTGCAGGTCCAGCGCCCGGTGAGCCTGGGCGCGGTGCAGGAAGATCGTGACCCCGCTGATCGTGATGTGCGTCGTGACCAGCACGAACAGCAGCACCTGCCACCACGCCGCATTCAGCAGACCGTGCGCGAGCCACGCCACGAGCGCGTCTCGCACCATCATCAGTTCATTCATCGGGGTCCAGAGCCTGGTTTCAAGAAATGTCGATTGTAGGCGCCCCGGCGCCGGCCGGGGCGAAGAACAGACCCAGGGAACACCCGGAACGGGGCCGATCTGACGGAAGATGGATGCAGATCAAAAGCTTTCAAGCCCAGTTCAGCGTCGTTGCCAGACCGCGGCGAAGAAGCCGTCGGTCTGGTGGCGATGCGGCCACAGGCGCAGAAAGTCCCCCGACACCAGCTCCGCGGCGGCCTCGACCTTCAGCCCCTGCAGCAGCGCCGCCACCGGCAGTGTCACGAAGTCCGCCCCAGGGCCGGCACCGAAGGCTTCGACGACGGCCTCGTTCTCGGCGCGCAGCAGGCTGCAGGTGGCATAGACGAGCCGGCCGCCCGGCTTGAGCAGACGCGCGGCGCCGGCCAGGATCGCGCCCTGCTTGGCCTGGAGTTCGTCGATCGCGCGCGGCGACTGGCGCCACTTCAGGTCCGGGTTGCGGCGCAGCGTGCCGAGGCCGGAACAGGGGGCGTCGACCAGCACCCGGTCGATCTTGCCCGCCAGCCGCTTGATGCGGTCGTCGCGCTCGTGTGCGATCTGCACCGGGTAGACGTTCGACAGCCCGCTGCGCGCCAGCCGCGGCTTGAGCGCGTCGAGCCGGTGACCCGATACGTCGAAGGCATAGAGGCGGCCGGTGTTGCGCATGGCCGCGCCCAAGGCCAGCGTCTTGCCGCCGGCGCCGGCGCAGAAGTCGACCACCATCTCGCCACGCCGGGCATCGGTGAGCAGCGCCAGCATCTGGCTGCCCTCGTCCTGGACCTCGAACGCGCCCTGGGTGAAGAGCTCGAGCTTGTTCAGCGCCGGCTTGCCCTGCACGCGCAGGCCCCAGGGCGAGTACCGCGTCGGCTCGGCCGGGACGCCGGCCTCGGCGAGCGCGCGCCGCACGCCTTCGCGATCGGCCTTCAGCGTGTTGACGCGCAGGTCCAGCGGCGCGGGCTCGTTCAGCGCGTTCACGAGCGGCCAGAAGTCCTCGGCCCCGACCTGCTCGCGCAGCGCGCCGGCGAGCCAGTCGGGCAGGTTGTGGCGCAGCTTGTCCGGCAGCGCGGCACGGTCGACCGCGGCGGCCTGCGCCAGCCATTGCTGCTCGTGCGGGCCGAGCGCGCCGCGCAGGAAGGTGTCGCTGCCCTGCCAGGCGAGGATCGCCAGCCGGCGCTCGAGACCGCCGCTGCCGCCCGCACCCTTGGGATCGCCTTCGCTGCGCGCGAGATGCTGCAGCAGCGGCCGCTGGCGCAGCACGGTGTAGGCGGTCTCGGCCAGCGTATGGCGTTCACGCGCGCCGAGTGTGCGGTGCTGGCGGAAGAACGCCGAGATCACGCCGTCGGCCGGCTGGTCCAGGCGCAGCACCACGCGCAGCAGATCGGTGGCGAGGTCGAGCAGGGCGTTCGGATGCATGGAATTCTCAGATCAGCACTTGCGACGCGCCGTCGAGCTGGCGCACCCGGCCCTGCTCGACGCGCAGCCGGCCTTCGACGAACCAGCGCACCGCGAGCGGGTAGATCACGTGCTCGGTCGCCAGCACGCGCGCCGACAGCGTGCCTTCGTCGTCACCGGCGCGCACCGGCACCACCGACTGCATCACGATGGGCCCATGGTCGAGCTCCGGCGTCACGAAGTGCACCGTCGCGCCGACCGCCTGGCAGCCGGCCTCGAGCGCGCGCCGGTGCGTGTGCAACCCGGGAAAGGCCGGCAGCAGCGACGGGTGGATGTTGAGCAGCCGCCCTTCGAACTGCCGTACGAACGCGGCGCCGAGGATGCGCATGAAGCCGGCGAGCACGACGAGGTCGGGCTCGAAGCCGGCGATCACCCGCGCCAGTTCGGTGTCGAAGGCCTCGCGCGTCGCGAACGCGCGGTGATCGACGACCGCGGTCGCGATGCCGGCCGCCTCGGCGAAGCGCAGCCCGGCCGCGTCGGCGCGGTTGCTGACGACCGATGCCACGCGCGCAGGCCAGCCCTGGACGGCACAGGCGTCGACGATCGCCTCCATGTTGGAGCCGCGGCCGGAGACGAGAATCACGATGCGCTTCATGGCGGGCCGGAGTGTAGCGAGCCGACTGGGCGAGAATCCCCTCCGTCACACGATTCCCGCGATCACCATGCGACCCCGCGTTCTCTCCGGCATGCGCCCCACCGGCTCCCTGCACCTCGGCCATTACCACGGCGCGCTCAAGAACTGGGTGCGGCTGCAGGACGACTACGACTGCTTCTACTTCGTCGCCGACTGGCACGCGCTGACCACGCACTACGAGGACCGCGAGGTCATCGAGAAGACCGTCTACGACATGGTCATCGACTGGCTCGCCGCCGGCCTCGACCCGGAGAAGAGCACGATCTTCATCCAGAGCCGGCTGCCCGAGCACGCCGAGCTGTTCACGCTGCTCGCGATGGGCACGCCGCTGGGCTGGCTCGAGCGCGTGCCGACCTACAAGGACCAGATCGACAAGCTCAAGGACCGCGACCTCGCGACCTACGGCTTCCTCGGCTACCCGCTGCTTCAGGCGGCCGACATCCTGATCTACAAGGCCGGCTTCGTCCCGGTGGGCGAGGACCAGGCGTCGCACGTCGAGCTCACGCGCGAGGTCGCGCGCCGCTTCAACCATCTCTACGGCCGCCACCCCGACTTCGAGGCCCAGGCCGCCGCGGCGCTGGCCAAGCTGACCAAGGACGACACGCGCTACTACGAGCGCCAGCGCAAGGCCTTCGGCGAGACCGGCGCGGCCGAGGCACTCGCCAAGGGCGAGGCCATCGTGGCCAAGGCTGCCGCGAACGCGGCCGGCTGGACCGAGGCCGACAGCGAGCTGCTGCTCGGCCACCTGCGCGGCAGCGGCAAGACCATCCTCCCCGAGCCGCAGGCGCTGCACACCGAGGTTGCCAAGCTGCCCGGGCTGGACGGCGCGAAGATGAGCAAGAGCTATGGCAACGCGGTGCTGATGCGCGACGACCCGGCCACGGTCGAGAAGAAGATCCGCGGCATGACCACCGACCCCGCGCGCGTGCGTCGCACCGACCCGGGCGAGCCCGAGAAGTGTCCGGTCTGGCAGTTCCACAGGGTCTACAGCGACGCGGCGACGAAGGACTGGGTCGTGCAGGGCTGCCGCAGCGCGGGTATCGGCTGCCTCGACTGCAAGCAGCCGGTGATCGACGCGATCACGAACGAGCAGAAGCCCTGGCGCGAACGCGCCGCGGCCTACACCGCGAACCCGAAGCAGGTGCACTGGATCGTCGAGATGGGCACCGAGCGCGCGCGCACGGTGGCGCGGCAGACGATGAAGGACGTGCGCGACGCGATGGGCCTGAATTACTGAGGATGGGGCGATGACGCTGCAGACCATCGAACTGAACCCGGGCGCGGACCCGGTCGCGACGATCATCGTGCTGCACGGCCTGGGCGCCGACGGCACCGACTTCCTGCCCTTCGGCGACGAGATCGACCTCTCTGCCATCGGCCCGGTGCGCTGGCTGCTCCCACGCGCGCCGGTGCGGCCGGTGACGATCAACGGCGGGCACCGGATGCGCGCCTGGTACGACATCCTCGGCCCCGACCTCGCCCGGCGCGAGGACGAAGCCGGGCTGCGCGAGTCCTTCGCCCAGGTGCACGCGCTGATCGAACGCGAAATCGCGCGCGGCGTGCCGGCGCGGCGCATCGTGCTCGCCGGCTTCTCGCAGGGCTGCGCGATCACGCTCGGCGCCGGTCTGCGCTGCCCGCAGCGCCTGGCCGGGCTGGCCGGGATGTCGGGCTACCTGCCATTGGCCGAGCGCTCGGGCGCCGAGCGCGACGCGACGAGCCAGGGGCTGCCGGTCTTCCTGGCCCATGGCCGCAGCGACGGCGTGGTGCCGCTCGCGCGCGGTGCGGCGGCGCGCGATGCGCTGCAGCAGCTGGGCCATCCAGTCGAATGGCACGAGTACCCGATGGAACACTCGGTGTGCATGGACGAGGTCGCCGCGCTGCGCCAGTGGCTGCTGCGCGTGCTCGCCTGAGCCACGCGTGCGCGCGCTCGTTCCGAACGATCAGAACGAGCGCGGCAGGCCGAGCAGATGCTCGGCCACGTAGCTGAAGATCAGGTTCGTCGAGATCGGCGCCACCTGATAGAGCCGCACCTCGCGGAACTTGCGCTCGACGTGATATTCGGCGGCGAAGCCGAAGCCGCCGTGCGTCTGCAGGCAGACGTTGGCCGCCTCCCAGGCCGCCTTCGCAGCGAGGTGCTTGGCCATGTTGGCCTGCGCGCCGCAGTCCTGGCCGGCGTCGAAGCGCCGGCAGGCGTCCCAGCGCATCAGGTTCGCGGCCTCGACCTCGATGAAGCTCTCGGCGATCGGGAACTGCACGCCCTGGTTCTGCCCGATCGGGCGCTCGAACACGCGCCGCTCGCCGGCGTAGCGCCGCGCGCGGTCGACGAACCAGTAGCCGTCGCCGATGCATTCGGCCGCGATCAGCGTGCGCTCGGCGTTCAGCCCGTCGAGGATGTAGCGAAAGCCCTGCCCTTCCGCGCCGATCAGGTTCTCGGCCGGGATCTCGAGACCGTCGAAGAACAGCTCGTTCGTGTCGTGGCTGACCATGTTCGCGATCGGCCTGACCTCGAGGCCGCGGCCGATCGCGTCGCGCAGGTCGATCATGAAGATCGACATGCCCTCGGTCTTGCGTTTGACATCGGCCAGCGGCGTCGTGCGCGCGAGCAGGATCATCAGGTCCGAATGCAGCACGCGCGAGATCCAGACCTTCTGGCCGTCGATGCGGTAGTGGTCGCCGCGCCGCACCGCGGTCGTCCGGATGCGCGTGGTGTCGGTGCCGGTGCCCGGCTCGGTGACCGCCATCGATTGCAGCCGCAGCGCACCGCGGGCGATGTCGGGCAGCCAGCGCGCCTTCTGCGCCGCCGAGCCGTGGCGCAGCAGCGTGCCCATGTTGTACATCTGGCCGTGGCAGGTGCCGGCGTTGCCGCCGCTGCGGCTGATCTCCTCCATGATCACCGAGGCCTCGGCCAGGCCCAGGCCCGAACCGCCGTACTCCTGCGGGATCATCGCCGCCAGCCAGCCGGCGTCGGTGAGCGCCTTGACGAAGTCGTCGGGGTAGGCGCCGGCCTGATCCAGGCGCAGCCAGTAGTCGTCGCCGAAGCGGCCGCAAAGGTCGCGCAGCGACTCGCGCAGTTCGGGCAGGTGATCGTGCGCGGATGCCAGGGGAGCCGTCATCGGAGGGGTCCAGCGGGCCGCCGACTGGCTTGCCGCGGTGGCGAGGCAACGGTCGGCAGCGGGGTGGTGCCGGCTGTCCGAATCGAACGGACGACCTTCCGCTTACAAGGCGGGTGCTCTACCAACTGAGCTAAGCCGGCGTGGGGCCGGATTGTAGGTGGCGCGAAGGCCGCTACTTGATGCGCTTGAGCGAGGGCCGGCTGCCGGGGCCGGCGGGTTCCGGCGGTTCGTCGACGGGCGGGGTCTCGGCGTTCGCGCCGGGTTCGGAGCTGGCCAGACGCAGCCCGCGCGGCAGGCTCGACGGCGGCTTCACCGTCGGCGGCGCCTCGGCCTGGCCGCCGGCACTGTCGGTCGGCACCGGGAAGGCCATGCCCTGGCCGTTCTCGCGCGCGTAGATCGCGACCACGTGGTCGACCGGGACGACGATCTCGCGCGCCGTGCCGCCGAAGCGTGCCCGGAATTCGATCGTCTCGTTGCCGAGCTTGAGGCCGCTGGTGGCCTCGAAGCCGACGTTGAGGACGATCTCGTTGTTCTTCACGTACTCCATCGGCACCTGCACGCCCGCGTCGACGAACACCGCGATGTAGGGCGTGAAGCCGTTGTCGGTGCACCAGTCGTGCAGCGCTCGCAGCAGGTAGGGCCGCGTCGATGTGCCCTGGTTGTCGGTGGAAGGACCGGTCGCCATCGTCAATGTCTCTGCCGAGCAGGCGCCGCGGGTCCGGCTTTGCCGGCCCGCTGGCGTCGCCCCCTCGA
>MEGM01000188.1 GCA_001725505.1 Rubrivivax sp. SCN 70-15
CCATCACCAGCGCCGACTGCAGCAGCCCGCAGGGCCAGGCCACCCACAGGCTGCCCGCCGCGGCCGCCTTCGCCGGGCCGCGCACGCGCTGCCACCCGGCCGGCGCGGCCTGCGGCGCGGCACGCTCGCCGACGCGGGCCAGCCGCTCGAGCCAGGCCGGCTGGCGACCGCGCCACAGCAGCCACAGCCCGAGCGCGAGCGCGCCGGCGTGGACCAGGCTCCACAGCGGCCTGAAGGCCGGGCTCAGCCCGCCCAGCGTGGACAGCAGGTTGACGCTGGAGGCGACCAGCGCACCGGCGAGCGCGTAGGCCGCCAGCCGCGCGGCGTGGAACGCGATGCGCGACGCCGGCGAGCCCTGCCCGCCGACCGCCGCGCAGGCGGCACCGCACATCGCCGCGCAGTGCGGCGTGCCGGCCAGCCCGAGCATCAGGGCACCGAAGAACAGCGTCGAGTTCACCGTCAGATGATGCGCGAAAAGCGCTCGCGCATGCGGTCGGCGCGCAGATGGCGGTCGAAGACCATCGCGACGCCGCGCACGAAGTACCAGCCGCTGGCGGTGACCTGGATCGCCTCGTCGCCGAGCTCGACCAGGCCGCCCTCGGCCAGCGCTTCCATCTCGCGCAGCTCGCTGGCGAAGTACTCGCGCATGCGCACGAGGTGTGCGAGTTCGATCGACTCGAACTCGACCCGGCCCTGGCACATCAGCGCCATGATGACGGCGCGGCGGACGAGGTCGTCGCGCGTCAGCGCGAGCCCGCGCACGATCGGGAACTGGCCCTGGCGCACCGCGTCGTAGTACTCGGGCAGCGTCTTCGCGTTCTGGCTGTAGGTGGCGCCCATGCGGCCGATCGCCGAGACGCCCAGACCGATCAGGTCGCAGTCGGGCTGCGTGCTGTAGCCCTGGAAGTTGCGGTGCAGCCGGCCCTGGCGGCGCGCGACCGCGAGCGCGTCGCCCGGCAGCGCGAAGTGATCCATGCCGATGTACTCGTAGCCCGCGCCGATGAAGCCGGCGATCGCGCCGCCGAGCATGCGCACGCGCTGCGCCCCGGCCGGCAGCTCGGCCGCGACGATGCGCCGCTGCGGCTTGAAGCGCTCTGGCAGGTGCGCATAGGCGTAGAGCGCGATCCGGTCCGGCCGCAGCGCCGCGACCTGGGCCACCGTGCGCTCGAACGAGGCCGGCGTCTGCCTCGGCAGGCCGTAGATCAGGTCGGCATTGATCGACTCGAAACCGAGCGCGCGCGCAGCCTCGATCAGGTCGCGCACGCTTTCGAAGGATTGGACCCGGTGCACCGCCTGCTGCACCGCGGGGTCGAAATCCTGGATGCCGAAGCTGATCCGGTTGAAGCCCATCGCGGCGAGCCGCTCCAGACGCGCCGGCGTCGCGGTGCGCGGATCGACCTCGATCGAGATCTCGGCGCCGGGCGCAACGCGAAAGGCGTCCTTCAGCGTCACCATCAGCGCGCCGAGCTCCTCGTCCGAGAGGAAAGTCGGCGAGCCGCCGCCCAGGTGCAGCTGCGACACCGGCGCGCCGCGGCCGAGCTCGGCCACGTGCATCTCGATCTCGGCGTTCAGCGCGAGCAGGTACTCGCGCGCACGGTCGTGGTGCTTCGTGATGACCTTGTTGCAGGCGCAGTAGTAGCAGACCGATTCGCAGAACGGGATGTGCACGTAGACCGACAGCGGCGGCGTGCCGCCGACCGTCGCCCCCTCGGCACGCTGGCGCAGCGCCTGACGGTACTCGGCCGGACCGAAAGCCTCGACGAAGCGGTCGGCGGTGGGGTAAGAGGTGTAGCGCGGGCCCGGAACATCGAGCCGGCGCAGCAACTCGTCGGGCAGGACGGCAGCATTTTGCATGTTGGTGCCACTGTGCCAAAGCGCGCGCGCCCGAGCTTGACGCGCATCAAGCAGACCGTCCGCGGCCCTCCCGAATGGGGCGCCGGTCGTGCATCGCGACCGTCATCGCCCGATGGGGGTAGCATCCCTGCCCAGGCAAGGCTTCACCGATCGGACCCCCATGAGCGCACAACCCCAGCCCATCCGCATCGAACCGTTCAAGGTTGCCTGCTCGAGCTGCAACCTGCGCGAGTTGTGCCTGCCGCTGGGACTGTCCAACGACCAGCTCGAGCGGCTGGACACGCTGGTCGAGACGCGCCGCTCGGTACCGCGCGGAAACACCCTGTTCCGCTCCGGCGACGAGTTCAACTCGCTGTACGCCGTGCGCACCGGTTTCTTCAAGACCTGCGTCTCGTCGGAGGACGGACGCGACCAGGTCACCGGCTTCCAGATGGCCGGCGAGCTGCTCGGGCTGGACGGCATCGGCACCGAGCGCCACACCTGCGACGCGGTCGCGCTCGAGGACTCGCAGGTCTGCATCATCCCGTTCCACCAGCTCGAGGACCTGTCGCGCGAGTTCAGCGACCTGCAGCGCCAGCTCCACCGCATCATGAGCCGCGAGATCGTGCGCGATCACGGCGTGATGCTGCTGCTGGGCAGCATGCGCGCCGAGGAGCGGCTGGCCGCCTTCCTGCTCAACCTGACGCAGCGCCTGAAGACGCGCGGCTTCTCGCCCAGCTCGCTGGTGCTGCGCATGACGCGCGAGGAGATCGGCAGCTACCTGGGGCTGAAGCTCGAGACCGTGAGCCGGACGTTCTCGAAGTTCCAGGACGACGGCCTGCTCGAGGTCAAGCAGCGCCAGATCCGGGTGCTCGACGCGGCCGGCCTGCAGACCCTCGTCAACGGCAGCGCTTGCTGAACGCCCCAAGGCCGGCCGGAGCCGGCCGTCCCCCGCGGGGTCAAGCAAAGTGGCAGAGCCAAATTTGCCTGGGAGCGGCCGCATCGGCGCGCCGCGCGCCGCGCCTCAGCGGAAGGTGCGGCTGTTGACCTCGACCGCGCTCTCGCCGAGCCGGTGCGTCAGGAAGCTGGCGACCGCGATCACGATCCAGAAGACGAAGAACGCGAGCGAGTAGACAGCGGTCGCGCTGAGCTCGAGCGCCGCACCGCCGAACCAGTGCAGCTGCGTCGGGTCGACGAGCGAGAACACCAGCACCTCCAGCACGGCGGCCATCAGGAAGGACGGCCAGCCGATCGTCATCGCGAGGCTCGATGCGCGTGTCATCGCCGGCCCCGGCTCAGCGGCCCACGGCGGCCGTCGGGGCCGCGACGCCGGCAGCCTTCGGCGCAGCGGTCCCGGCCGTGCTCACCGCGGGCGGATCGATGATCTCGACATCGGCGTTGCGCTCGGCGATCCAGACCGTCGTCAGGCCGGCAATGACGGCCGACACCGGCCCGGCGATCACGAGCCAGACCATGCCGTAGCGCCACCAGGGCAGTTCGGTCGGCTGGGCGTTGCGGGAGGTGGCGCTCATCGGTGGTTCTCCGGTCGGCGGGTGCACGGCTCAGCGCGGCACCACGAAGGTGGACTTCTCGATCTTGTGGGCAATCGTCGCATCGGGCTCGGTGGCCAGGCGCTGGATCTCGAACTCGATCGGATGCACGCCCGGCCCGGCATCGACCGCGGCCTGGGCGTCCAGACGCACCTCGACGGTGAGCCATTGCGCCTCGGCCGGGCCGACCTGCAACCCGCTGCGGCCCTGGACATGCAGCCCCGGCAGCCCGGCGACCGCGACACTGTAGCGCTGCGGCTGCTCGGTGGCGTTCATCACCTGCAGCCGGTAGACATTCTCGATCTGCCCGCCCTCGACCATGCGCGCGAGCGACGCGCGGTCACGGACGACGTCGACGCGGAACGGGCTGCGCAGCGCGATGCTGCCCAGCAGCGCGCCGGTGATCACGACCAGGATCGCGGTGTAGATCAGCACGCGCGGGCGCGCCACGCTGCGCAGCATCTGCGCACGCGTCAGGTGCTTGGCCAGACCGTTCTGCGTCGCGTAGCGGATCAGCCCGCGCGGGTACTTCATCTTGTCCATCACGCCGTTGCAGACGTCGATGCAGGCGGTGCAGCCTATGCATTCGTACTGCAGCCCGTCGCGGATGTCGATGCCGGTCGGGCAGACCTGCACGCACAGCCCGCAGTCGATGCAGTCGCCCAGCCCCTGGGCGCGCGCGTCGACCTTGCGCGAGCGGGTGCCGCGCGGGTCGCCGCGCTCGGCGTCGTAGCTGATGATCAGCGTGTCGTGGTCGAACATCGCGCTCTGGAAGCGCGCATACGGGCACATGTACTTGCAGACCTGCTCGCGCATGTAGCCCGCGTTGCCGTAGGTCGCGAAACCGTAGAACAGGATCCAGAAGGTCTCCCACGGCCCGAGCATGAAGTGCGACACCGCCGGCAGCAGCGTGCGGATCGGCGAGAAGTAGCCGACGAAGGTGAGCCCGGTCCACAGCCCGATCGCGATCCAGACCAGCTGCTTGCCGGCCTTGCGCCAGAGCCGGTTGAAGGTCCAGCCGCCGCCGTCGAGCTTGATGCGCGCCATCCGGTCGCCCTCGAACCAGCGCTCGACGGCGAGGAAGATCTCGGTGTAGACCGTCTGCGGGCAGGCGTAACCGCACCAGAGCCGGCCGGCCACCGCGGTGAACAGGAACAGCGAATAGGCCGATACGACGAGCAGCCCGGTCAGGTAGATGAAGTCCTGTGGATAGAGCACCAGGCCGAAGATGTAGAAGCGCCGCGACGCGAGGTCGAACAGCACCGCCTGGCGCTCGTTCCACTGCAGCCAGGGCAGGCCGTAGAAGACGAGCTGGGTGGCCCAGACCATCGCCCAGCGCCAGCCCGCGAACCAGCCGCTGACCGCGCGCGGGTAGATCTTCTTCTGCTTCGCGTAGAGCGAGACGACGGAGACGACGGCGTCGTCGCTCTCGGGCGCGCCCTGTATGGCCGGGCCCGCGGCGGACTCGGACTTCATTGCTGGGCGACGCTGCGCCCGTGCGACAGGCTCCAGACGTAGGCCGCCAGCACGTGGATCTGCTGCGGCGTCAGCCGGCCGGCCTGCGCCGGCATCACGTTGTTCGCGCCCTTGTTGATGCGCTCGATGATCGCCGCCTCGCCCCAGCCGTAGAGCCAGATGCCGTCGGTCAGGTTGGGCGCGCCGATCGCCTGGTTGCCCTTGCCGTCGGCCCCGTGGCAGGCCGCGCAAACGACGAACTTCGCCTTGCCCAGCTGCGCGGCGATGCTGTTGTGCGGGCTGCCGGACAGGCTGAGCACGTAGTTCGCGAGGTTCTTGACGTCTTCGGCGCTGCCGACCGCGGGCGCCATCACCGGCATGATGCCGTGGCGCCCATTGGTGATCGTCTCCTCGATCTTCTCCGGCGTGCCGCCGTGCAGCCAGTCGTTGTCGGTCAGGTTCGGGAAGCCCTTGCTGCCGCGCGCATCGGAGCCGTGGCACTGGGCGCAGTTGTTCGCGAACAGGCGGTCACCGATCGCCATCGCGTTCGCGTCCTTCGCCAGCGCTTCGGCCGGCATCGTCGCGTAGCGCGCGTAGACGGGCGCGATCGCCTGCTCCTCGCGCAGCACTTCGGCATGGTGCTGGCCGGCGCTGCTCCAGTGCAGCAGGCCGGCGTTGCTGCCCAGGCCCGGGTACAGCGCCAGGTAGATGCCGGCGAAGACGACGGTGATGACGAACAGCCCCATCCACCAGCGCGGCAGCGGGTTGTTCAGCTCGCGCAGGTTCTCGTCCCAGACATGGCCGGTGCTGTTGTCGTTGGCCATCACGGTGCGCTTGCTCGCCGCGATGAGCACGGCCAGGCAGGCGAGCAGGCTGACGACGACCGCCGCGGCGACGAACCAGGACCAGCCCGGATTGATGAAGTCGCTCATGACCGGTCTCCGGGCTCGTCGATGAAGGGCAGTTGCTCGGCCTCGCGGAACTCGGCCTTGCGCCGGCCCGACCAGGCCCAGACGACGACGCCCAGGAAGAAGACGAAGCAGAACACCGTCGCGGCGCTGTGCAAGTGGTAGAGATTCATGATCGTCGAACTCCGATCGTTCTTACTTGACGGCCGTGCCGAGCACCTGCAGGTAGGCGATCAGTGCGTCCATCTCCGTCTTGCCTTTCACGTCGTCGGCGGCGGCGGCGATCTGGGCGTCGGTGTAGGGGACGCCGACCATGCGCAAGGCCTTCATCCGCGGCGCCATGCCGGCCGGGTTGACCGTCGCATGCTCGAGCCAGGGATAGGCCGGCATGATCGATTCGGGCACCAGGTCGCGCGGGTTGTTCAGGTGGATGCGCTGCCACTCGTCGCTGTACTTGCCACCCACGCGCGCGAGGTCCGGGCCCTGGCGCTCGCTGCCCCAGAGGAACGGATGGTCGTAGACCGACTCGCCGGCGAGCGAGTAGTGGCCGTAGCGCAGCGTCTCGGCCTGCAGCCGGCGGATCATCTGCGAGTGGCAGTAGAAGCAGCCCTCGCGCTGGTAGATGTCGCGCCCGGCCAGCTGCAGCGCGGTGTAGGGCTTGACGCCGGGCACCGGCTGCGTCGTCGAGGCCTGGAAGAAGAGCGGAATGATCTCGACGATGCCGCCGATCGCCACGGCCACCAGGATCAGCACGATCATCAGCAGGTTGTTCGTCTCGATGCGCTCGTGCCCGCGCGCGACATGGGTGTCGGCCATGATGGTGTTCTCCTTGTTCTCGTCAGGCGTGGGCGACGACGGCCGGGATCGGCACGGCGGCCGGGCGGCTGGAGCGCACCGTCATCACGACGTTCCAGGCCATGATGAGCATGCCCGCCAGATACAGCAGCCCCCCGCCCAGGCGCACGATGTTGAACGGGTGCGTCGCCTTGACGCTCTCGACGAAGCTGTAGACCAGCGTGCCGTCGGGGTTCACCGCGCGCCACATCAGACCCTGCATCACGCCCGCGATCCACATCGACGCGATGTAGAGCACGATGCCGATCGTCGCGACCCAGAAATGGGTCTCGATCGCGCGCGTGCTGTACATCGAGGTGCGGCCGTACATGCGCGGGATCAGGTGGTAGAGCGCGCCCATCGTCACCAGCCCGACCCAGCCCAGCGCGCCGCTGTGCACGTGGCCGATCGTCCAGGCCGTGTAATGCGACAGTGCGTTCACGGTCTTGATCGACATCATCGGCCCCTCGAAGGTCGACATGCCGTAGAAGGACAGCGAGACGATCAGGAACTTCAGGATCGGGTCGTCGCGCAGTTTGTGCCAGGCGCCCGACAGCGTCATGATGCCGTTGATCATGCCGCCCCAGCTCGGCGCGAGCAGCACGAGCGAGAACACCATGCCGATGCTCTGCACCCAGTCGGGCAGCGCCGTGTACATCAGGTGGTGCGGGCCGGCCCA
>MEGM01000189.1:0-12553 GCA_001725505.1 Rubrivivax sp. SCN 70-15
CCCATCGATAGCCGAGTGACTCGAATTCATCCACGATGGCTCGCATGGCGCTTCCGCCGTTGAGCTGCAACATGAAGGGCACGTTTTCGACGACGACCGTGGCAACTCGCTGGCGCCGCAACAGGCGAAAGACCTCGGCGATCAGGCCCGATCGCTCGCCGTCCAGTCCTGCCGTGCGCCCGGCTTGACTCAAGTCTTGACATGGAAAGCCCGCACATAACAACTCGGTGCCTCGAGGGAGCGATCGAAGCGTCGTCACGTCATCGTGATAGGCAACTTCAGGGAAGCGGGACTCGAGTACCGCGCGAGACGCAGGTAACACGTCGCACATCAGGGATGCATGAAAGCCAGCCCGAGCCAACCCCAGTTCGAACCCACCGATTCCTGCAAACAGGCCAACAACGCTCATATGGATGTCCATACAGTCATGGGCGAATGATAAGACCCGTGGCGCCAAACGCCAAGATTGGTTCTGGTCAGGCCGCCGGCTGCCAGCCGCGCGGCACCGCGGCGAGCAGCCGCTTCGTGTAGTCCTGCTGCGGTGCGCGCAGGATCTGCTCGGCGCTGGCCTGCTCGACGACGACGCCGTCCTTCATCACCAGCACCTCGTCGCTGATGAAGCGCACCACCGCGAGGTCGTGGCTGATGAAGACGTAGCTCAGGCCGAACTCGTCCTGCAGGTCCTTGAGCAGGTTCAGCACCTGCGCCTGGACCGAGACGTCGAGCGCGCTCACCGCCTCGTCGAGCACCAGCACCTCGGGCTCCAGCGTCAGGCAGCGCGCGATCGCGACGCGCTGGCGCTGGCCGCCGCTGAACTCGTGCGGGTACTTGCCGAACGCGCGCCCGTCGAGGCCGACCTTGCGCAGCAGCTCGCGCGCGCGCCGCTCGCGCTCGGCGGTGTCGCGGCCTATGGCGTGGATCGCCATCGGCTCGACCAGCGTCTGGCCGATCGTGAAGCGCGGATTCAGGCTCGCGTAGGGGTTCTGGAACACGATCTGGATGCGCCGGCGCATCGCCTGGCGTTCGGCGTCGGCGAGCGTGAGCAGGTTGCGGCCGTCGAAGAGGACTTCGCCCTGCGTCGGCTCGTACAGGCGCAGCAGCGTCAGCCCCATCGTCGTCTTGCCCGAGCCCGACTCGCCGACGACGCCCAGCGTGTGGCCGCGCCTGAGCCTGAAGTTGACGTCCTGCACCGCCTTGAACTCGCGCCGGCCGAAGACGCCGGTGCGCAGCCAGAAGCTCTTCGCCAGCGAGCGCACCTCCAGCACCACCGGCGCGGCCGGGTCCTTGGGCCTGGCCACCGGCACGGGCACCGCGGCCGGGCCGTTCAGCGCCGCGATGTGGTCGTCGATCACCTTCAGCCGCGCCGGGTTGCCGTCCAGCCCCGGCCGGCACGCGAGCAGCGCCTTCGTGTAGTCGTCCTGCGGCGCCTCGAAGATGCGCGCGACCGGGCCCTGCTCGCGCACGACGCCGTGGCGCATCACGACCACCTGGTCGGCGATCTCGCCGACCAGGGCGAGGTCGTGGCTGATGAACAGCAGGCTCATCCGGTGGCTGGCCTTGAGGCGCGCGAGCAGCTCGATGATCTGGCGCTGGATCGTCACGTCGAGCGCGGTCGTCGGCTCGTCGGCGATGAGCAGCCGGGGCTCGCAGGCCAGCGCCATCGCGATCATCACGCGCTGCTGCTGGCCGCCGGAGAGCTCGTGCGGGTAGGCGCCCAGGCGCCGCCTGGGCTCGGGGATGCCGACCTCGCCCAGCAGCGCCTCGGCGCGCACCCAGGCCTGGCGGCGCGAGAGCCTCAGATGCTTGCGCAGCGGCTCGCAGAGCTGCTGGCCGACCGTGAACACCGGGTTCAGCGAACTCATCGGGTCCTGGAACACGCAGGCGATCTCGCGCCCGCGCAAGCCTTGCAGCTCGGCCAGCGAGGCGCGCAGCAGGTCGCGCCCGCGCCACTCGACGCGGCCGCTGCGCTCGGCGTTGTCGGGCAGCAGGTTCAGCACCGACATCGCGGTCACGCTCTTGCCCGAGCCCGACTCGCCGACGAGCGCGACGGTGGCGTTCTCGGGCACGTCGAAGCTCACGCCGCTGACGGCGTCGGCGCGCTCGCCCCGGCCCATCCGGAACGCGACCCTCAGGTCCTGGATGGAAAGCAGAGCCGTGGTCATTCCAGCCCTCGCAGCTTCGGGTCGAGCGCGTCGCGCGCGGCGTCGGCCATGAGCGAGAACGCGGTCACGAAGACCGCCATGAATGCGGTCACAGTGGCGAGCTGCCACCAGATGCCCAGGATCAGCTCGCTCTGCGACTCGGCGAGCATCGTGCCCCAGCTGACCTCGTTCACCGGCACGCCCAGCCCGAGGTAGGACAGGATCACCTCGGCCTTGATGAAGCCGACGACGAGCAGCCCCATCCGGACCAGGATCACGTGGCTGACGTTGGGCAGGATGTGGCGGAACATGCGCGACAGCGGCGATGCGCCGATCGCCTCGGCGGCACGCACGTACTCGCGCCCGGCGTGCTTCAGGAACTCGGCGCGCACTTGGCGGTAGACGCCGGTCCAGCCGGTCAGCCCGAGGATCAGCACGACGGTGCCGATGCCGCGCCCGAACACCGCAGCGAACGCGAAGATGAGCAGGATGTCGGGGATCGAGGTGAACACGTTGTACAGCCACTCGAGCAGGTCGCCGACCTTGCCGCCGAAGTAGCCCGCGAAGGCGCCGAGCACGGTGCCGATGCCGGTGGCGACGAGCGCCGCGAGCACGCCGACGAAGACCGAGACCTGGGTCCCCTTGATCGTCTTCGCGAGCACGTCGCGGCCCAGGCGATCCGCGCCGAGCGACCGCGTCAGCGCCTTCGGCGTCTCGGCCGTGCGCAGCTTCGCGGCGAGCGCGTCCCATTCCTTGTAGCGCGGCGCCAGCGGGTCGACGTCGGAGAGGTCGACGTCGGGGCCGCTGGGCGCCTCGATCGTGTCGTGGTGCGGTGGCGCCGGGCCGATGAAGGTCGGCGGCGCGCTCGCGACCGCGACCTCGCGCTGCCAGTCCTTCGCCACCAGCCCGGTCGCCGACAGCAGGATCAGCAGCAGGAAGGCGAGCACGACGAAGAGCGACGCGAGCCCGACGCGGTCGGCGCGGAAGCGCCGCCAGGCCGCGTGCCAGACGCCTTCGGAAGCCTGGGTCTCGTCGTCGAGCGCGCCCGCGGCGCCGGTCAGTGCGGCCGTCATCGGAGGACGACTCTCGGGTCGGCGAACTTGTAGAGGATGTCGGTCGCCAGGTTGATCAGCATCGTCAGCACCGACAGGTAGACCGTCACCGCCTGGATCACCGGGTAGTCGCTGCGGTTCACCGCGAGCAGCACCTCGCGGCCCAGGCCGGGGATCGAGAAGAAGACCTCGATCAGGAACGAGCCGACGAAGACGCCGGGCAGCGCCAGGCCGACGTTGGTGAGGATCGGGATCATCGCGTTGCGCAGCACGTGGCGGAACAGCACGACGCCCTCGGTCATGCCCTTGGCGCGCGCGGTGCGCACGTAGTCGTGGCCGAGCTCGTCGAGGAAGAAGCTGCGGTAGAGCCGGGTCTGCGGCGCGATGCCCACCGCCACCGCCAGCATCACCGGCAGTGGCACGTAGCGGTGCAGGTTCTCCCAGGTCGAGTCGCTCCAGCCCTGGACCGGGAACCAGCCGAGCAGGAAGCCGAACACGTACTGGCCGACGATCACGTAGACCAGGAAGCTGATCGACAGCGCGACCGTCGCGACGATCATGATCGTGCGGTCGGTGAGCGAGCCACGCCGGTAGGCGACCCACATCGCGATCGGCATCGCGAGCAGCACGTCGAGCACCAGGATCGGCAGCATCACCGTCAGCGTCGCCGGCAGCCGGGTCGCGAACAGGTGGCCGACGGGCTCCCCAGTGGCCCAGCTCTTGCCCCAGTCGAAGGTCACGATGGACTTGACGAAGATCCAGAACTGGAACCACCAGGGCTGGTCGAGCCCGAGTTCCTGGCGGATCGCGGCGATCTGCTCCTTGCTCGCGTTCAGGCCGCCCAGGATCTCGGCCGGATCGCCACCGAAGAGCTTGAACAGCACGAACACCAGCAGCACGACGCCGAACAGCGTCGGGATCATCTGCCACAGGCGCCGGATCAGGTAGCCGACCATCGAACCAGGAGCTCCTCGGCGAAAGGCGCGCTGCACGGCGGCCGGAAAACGAAAAGCGCGAGTTTAGGGTCGGGCCCGGCGCGCACCGGCGGGGGGTTCCCCGCCCCGGCGATCGGTGGGAGAGCAAGCCGCGTGCCCGCGCGCGCTTAGACTGCGCGCTTTTCGACGCCCCGACGACGATGCTGCGTTCCGCCCTGCTGGCGTTGACCCTGCTGCTCGCCGGCGGCCCGGCGCTGCCGGCGCCGCCCGAGGCGCCGAGGGTGCTGCGCTACGCGTTCCCGATCGAGGTCACCAGCCTCGACCCGGCGCCGATCAGCGACCTGTACTCGCGCAACGTGATCAGCGGCATCTTCGAGGCGCCGCTCGAATTCGCCTTCCTCGGCCGCCCGGGCGAGATGCGGCCGAACACCGCCGCCGCGATGCCCGAGGTGTCGGCCGACTTCCGCACCTTCACCTTCCACATCAAGCCCGGCATCGTTTTCGCCGACGACCCGGCCTTCAAGGGCGCGAAGCGCGAACTCGTCGCGCAGGACTACGTCTACTCGATCGAGCGCCACTACGACCCGCGCTGGAAGAGTGCCAACCTCTACATCCTCGAGAACGCCCACATCCTCGGCCTGTCCGCACTGCGCCGGCGCGCGCTCGCCGAGCGCAAGCCCTTCGACTACGACGCGCCGGTCGAGGGCCTGCGCGCGCTCGACCGCTACACCTTCCAGGTCCGGCTCGCGAACCCGAGCCCGCGTTTCCTCTACAACTTCGCCGACGGATCGTTCACCGGTGCGGTCGCGCGCGAGGTGGTCGAGTACTACGGCGACCGCGTCGGCGAGCACCCGGTCGGCACCGGGCCGTTCCGGCTCGCCGAATGGCGGCGCGGCTCGCGCATCGTGCTCGAACGCAACCCGGACTACCGCACCGTGCTCTACGACGAGCATCCGCCGGCCGGCGACGCCGCGCTGCAGGCGATTGCCGCGCGCTCAGATCGCCATCATCGAGGAGCCGCAGCCGCGCTGGCTGTCGTTCCTGAACCGCGAACAGGACGTCGCGGTCGAGGTGCCGGCCGACTTCGCCGACACCGCGTTCCCGAACGGCCGGCTGGCGCCGAACCTCGCGCGGCGCGGCATCACGATGTTCCGCTACGCGCGCGCCGACGTCTCGCAGACCTACTTCAACATGGAGGATCCGCTCGTCGGCGGCTACACGCCGCAGAAGGTCGCGCTGCGGCGCGCGATCGCGCTCGCGGTCGACATCGACCGCGAGATCCGCACCGTGCGCCGTGGCCAGGCGATCCCGGCGCAGAGCGCGATCGGCCCCGAGGTCTGGGGCTACGACCCGGCGTTCAAGAGCGAGATGAGCCGCTTCGACCGCGCGCGCGCGATGGCGCTGCTCGACCTCTACGGCTGGGTCGACCGCGACGGCGACGGCTGGCGCGACCAGCCCGATGGCCGGCCGCTCGTGCTGCAGTACGCGACCAGCCCCGACCAGCAGAGCCGCCAGCTCGCCGAGCTGTGGCAGAAGAACATGAACGCGATCGGGCTGCGCATCGAGTTCACCGCCGCGAAGTGGCCCGAGCAGCTGAAGGCCGCGCGCGCCGGCAAGCTGATGATGTGGGGCGTGGGCTGGAACGCGGCGCAGCCCGACGCCGACACCTTCCTGTCGCTGGGCTACGGGCCGAGCAAGGGCCAGTCGAACCTGGCCCGCTTCGACCTGCCCGCCTTCAACGCGATCTACGAGCGCCAGCGCGTGCTGCCCGACGGCCCCGAGCGGCTCGCGCTGATCGACGAAGCGAAGAAGCTGCTCATCGCGTACATGCCATACAAGGAGCACGTGCACCGCATCTACACCGACCTGACCGAGCCCTGGGTCGTCGGCTACCACCGCAACATCTTCGTGCGCGAGTTCTGGAAGTACGTGGACATCGACCGCGCCGCGCTCGCGCGCGCTGCGAACGAACGAGGTTCCGAATGACGGATCCGGCGCGCCGCCGCTTCGGCCAGACGCTCGGCGGCCTGGTCGCGCTCGCCGCCGCCGGCGCGCCGGCCGAAGGCGCCCAGACCACGGCGGACGCCGCCTCGGGCCCGCCTGGGGCGCCGGCGAAGACGCTGCGCATCGCGTTCCCGGTCGCCGAGACCGGCTTCGACCCGGCGCGCATCGTCGACCTGTACTCGCGCACCGTCACCGCGAACATCTTCGAGGCGCTGTACACCTACGACTACCTCGCGCGCCCGGTCAGGCACCGGCCGCTGATCGCCGACGGCTGGCCGCAGGTCGAAGACGACTACCGGCGCTGGACCGTCACGCTCCAGCGCGGCATCTTCTTCGCCGACGACGCGGCCTTCGGCGGCCGGCGGCGCGAGGTCGTCGCGCAGGACTTCGTCTACGCGATCGCGCGTGCCGTCGACCCCGCGAACAAGAGCCCGGTCGTCGGCGGCGTGCTCGACATCGGCTTCGTCGGCCTGGCCGAGCGGCGCGAGCAGGCGCTGAAGCAGCGCAAGCCCTTCGACTACGACACCCCGATCGAAGGCCTGCGCGCGCTCGACCGCCACCGCATCCAGTTCACGCTGCGCAAGCCGCGCCCGGGCCTGCTCGACTTCCTCGCCGCGAGCGACCTGTTCGGCGCGGTCGCGCGCGAGGTCGTCGAGAAGTACGGCGACGCGATCCCCGGCCACCCGGTGGGCAGCGGCCCGTTCCGTCTCGCCGAGTGGCGGCGCAGCAGCCGCATCGTGCTCGAGCGCAACCCCGACTACCGCGAGGTCCGCTACGACGCGGAGGTCGGCGCCGACGACGCCGAAGGCCAGGCGCTGCTGCAGCGCTTCAAGGGCCGTCGCCTGCCGATGATCGACCGCGTCGAGGTCTCGATCATCGAGGAGTCGCAGCCGCGCTGGCTGTCGTTCCTGAACGGGCAGCTCGACCTGATCAACGTGCCGGCCGAGTTCGTCAACCTCGCGATGCCCGGCGGCAAGGTCGCGCCCAACCTGGCCAGGCTCGGCCTGCGCGGGCTGCGCACGCTGAACCCGGACGTGGCCTTCACCTACTTCAACATGGTCGACCCGCTGGTCGGCGGGATGACGGCCGAGAAGGTCGCGTTGCGGCGCGCGATCGGGCTCGCGATCGACGTCGACCGGCTGATCCGCATCCTCTACCGCGACCAGGCGATCCCGGCGCAGTCGGTGATCGTGCCTTACACGAGCGGCTACGACCCGAAGTTCAAGAGCGAGAACGGCGACTACGACCCCGCGCGCGCAATGGCGCTGCTCGACCTCTACGGCTACGTCGACCGCAATGGCGACGGCTGGCGCGAGCAGCCCGACGGCCGGCCGCTGCTGCTGGACGTCGCGACCCAGCCCGACCAGCTCAGCCGTCAGCGCGACGAGCTGTTCCAGAAGGACATGCAGCGCGTCGGCCTGCGCGTGCGCTTCTTCCCCGGCAAATGGCCCGAGCAGCTGAAGGCCGCACGCGCCGGCAAGCTGATGATCTGGGCGCTGGGCTCGTCCGCGGCGAGCCCGGACGGCGCGGATTCGCTGGCCAAGCTCTACGGCCCGCAGGCCGGGAGCCAGAACCTCGCGCGCTTCGAGTCCAGGCCCTTCGACGCGATCTACGATCGCCTGACGGTGCTGCCCGACGGCCCCGAACGCGACGCGCTGTTCCTGCAGGCGAAGAAGATCTCCATCGCCTACATGCCGTACAAGGCGATGGTGCACCGCTTCAGCAACGACCTCGTCCAGCCCGCGTTGCTGGGCTTTCGCCGGCCGCTGTTCTGGCAGGACTGGTGGCAGTTCGTCGACATCGACCCGAACCTGCGGCGTGAGGACCGCTAGGAGCCTGTCGAACCCCTTCTGCGGCAGCGCACAAACAGCTCGTTACCAGCTCGGCGCGTGCCCGTGCGCGTTTTCACGCCCGGGGACCGGCGCCGTTAAGGTTTGACACAGTTCGCGCGACGCTCCTTGGGCAGACTCGGGCCATCCCTGGAACCCGAGAGATCCCACCCATCATGACGACCGACACCCTCATCGTGGCGCCGTTGCAGTCGCCCCGGCTCGCGACCGCGCTGCGCAGCGAGAAGGCCCTGGTCGACGCGCTGCGCGCCGGCGAACGCGGCGAGCGCGTGTTCCGCATCCGATCGGCCGACTCGTACATGGTGCGCAGCGCGGCGAATGCGCTGCTCCAGGAGCGCTATGCCTGGCGCGGCTACCACGCGGTGTCGCTGCCGAGCGACCAGACCAGCAACCGCATCACGCTGACCGCGAGCGAGAACGACGAGACCATCGGCACGATCACCGTCGCGCTCGACAGCCCCGAGGGCCTGAGCGCCGAGGACGCCTTCCCGGCCGAGATCGCCGCGCTGCGCGCCGACGACCAGCGCATCTGCGAATTCACCAAGCTCGCGATCGACCCCGACACCGGCAGCAAGCGCGTGCTCGCGGCGCTGTTCCACGTCGCCTACATCGTCGCGCACCGGATGCGCGGCTACGACGCGCTCGTGATGGAAGTCAACCCGCGCCACGTGCGCTACTACCAGCGCATGCTCGGTGCGCGCGTGATCGGCGAGGAGCGGCTGAACCGCTTCGTCAACGCGCCGGCGGTGCTGCTGTCGCTGCCCTTCGACTACATCCGCGAGCAGATCGCGGTCTTCGGCGGCCAGCCCGAGACGAGCGCCGACGAGCGCTCGCTCTACCCCTTCGCGTTCTCGCACGACGAGGAGCTCGGCATCATCGGCCGGCTGATGACGGCGCAGAAGCCGGCGTCCGCGAGCATCAACTGATTCCGGCCTCGGCGCGGCCTCGCTAGCATCGGTGTTCCGATGACAGCGAGCCCGCACCGATGAAGCCCACCCCCCGGATCACCCTCTACCGCCGCTGGCTGCAGGCCGAGCAAGGGCTGGCCTTCGACAGCTACGACGATCTGTGGCGCTGGTCGGTGACGGACCTGCGCGCGTTCTGGGGCTCGATCTGGCGCTACTTCGATCTGCAGTCGCCCACGCCCTTCCGCACCGAGCTGGTCGCGCCGGTGATGCCCGGCGCGCAATGGTTCCCGGGCGCGCAGGTCAACTACGCACGGCAGGTGATGCGCCATGCCGACGCGGCGCATGCCGCCGGCCACCCGGCGATCGTGTTCCAGAACGAGCGCATGGCGGCGCCGGTCGCGATCGCCTGGCCCGAGCTGCGGCGCCAGGTCGCCGCGCTCGCGCAGGCCTTGCGCGGCATGGGCGTCGTGCGCGGCGACCGCGTCTGCGCCTACCTGCCGAACACGCCGCATGCGGTGGTCGCGTTCCTCGCCTGTGCCAGCGTCGGCGCGATTTGGTCGGTGTGCTCGCCCGACATGGGGCCGGTCGCGGTGCTCGACCGCTTCCGCCAGATCGCGCCCAGGGTGCTGATCGCGGTCGACGGCCAGGTCTACGGCGGCGTCGCGCACGACCGCCGGCCGGTGCTGCGCGAGGTGCTCGCGGCGCTGCCGTCGGTCGAACACCTGGTGCTGCTCGCCGATGTCGATGCCGGCGCTTCGCCGGACGAGTTCGCGACTGCGACGCGCCAGGCGCACGACTTCGCCGCGCTGACGCGTGGCGAAGCGAGCTTCGAGCCCGAATGGCTGCCCTTCGACCACCCGCTGTGGGTCGTCTATTCGAGCGGCACGACGGGGCTGCCCAAGGCCATCGTCCACGGCCACGGCGGCGTGATGCTCGAGGCGCTGAAGGGCGGACTGCACAACGACGTCGGCCCCAGCGTCGAGACCGGTGACCGCTTCCACTGGTACAGCAGCACCGGCTGGATCATGTGGAACGCGCAGCTCGGCGCGCTCCTCGGCGGCACCACGATCTGCATCTTCGACGGCAACCCCGGCGGCCTGCACGCGAAGACCGGTGTCGCCGACTGGGCCACGCTGTGGCGCTTCGCCGGCGCCGCCGGCTGCAGCTTCTTCGGCGCCGGTGCGGCCTTCTTCGCCAGCTGCCTGAAGGCCGGCGTCGAGCCGATGCAGGTGGCCGACCTGTCGAAGCTGCGCGCGGTGGGCTCGACCGGCAGTCCGCTGTCCGACGAGTGCTACCGCTGGATCTGGGACCATTGCCCGAAGGTCGACGGCGAGGACATCTGGCTCGATCCGATCTCCGGCGGCACCGACTTTGCCGGTGCCTTCATCGCCGGCAACCGCGAGCTGCCGGTGATCCAGGGCGAGATGCAGTGCCGCTGCCTGGGCGCCGCGGTCGAGGCCTGGAGCGAGGACGGCCGTTCGCTGATCGGCGAGGTCGGCGAGCTCGTCTGCACGCAGCCGATGCCGAGCATGCCGCTGTACTTCTGGGGCGACGAGGGCGGCGCGCGCTACCGCGACAGCTACTTCGACATGTTCCCCGGAGTCTGGCGCCACGGCGACTGGATCCGCATCGTCGCGCACCCCGAGACCGGCTGCAGCGGGGCGATCATCTACGGCCGCAGCGACGCCACCATCAACCGCCACGGCATCCGCATGGGCACCGCCGAGCTGTACCGCGCGGTCGAGGCCCAGCCCGAGGTGCTGGACAGCCTCGTCGTCGACCTCGAATACCTTGGCCGCGAGAGCTACATGCCGCTGTTCGTCGTGCTGCGCGACGGGCTGACGCTCGACGCGGCGCTCGAACGCCGGCTGCGCGACGCGATCAAGGCCGGCCTGTCGGCGCGCCACGTGCCGAACGAGATCTTCCAGGTCGCCGCGATCCCGCGCACGCTGTCGGGCAAGAAGATGGAGCTGCCGGTGAAGAAGCTTCTGATGGGCGCGGCGCCGGAGACGGTGTTCAATCGCGACGCGATGGCCAACGCCGCCGCGGTCGACTGGTTCGCCCGCTTCGCCGCCGATCGCGCCGGGCGCGACCATCGCGCGTCGTCGTCACGCTGCTCGGCTTCGCGTCGGGGCTGCCGCTGGCGCTGACCGGCCAGGCGATGCAGGCCTGGCTGACGGCCGACGGGCTGGACATCGCGACGATAGGCTTCCTCAGCCTCGTCGGCCTGCCCTATACCTTCAAGTTCCTCTGGGCGCCGCTGATCGACCGCTTCGAGCTGCCCTGGCTGGGCCGGCGCCGCGGCTGGCTGGTGCTGACCCAGCTCGCGCTGGCCGGGGTGCTGTTCGCGCTCGCGGCCACGTCGCCGACCGGTTCGATCCGCGTCTTCGCGCTGCTCGCGGTGCTGGTGGCCTTCGTCTCGGCGTCGCAGGACGTCGTCATCGACGCCTGGCGCACCGAGGTGCTGCCGCCGCCCGAGCGCGGCCTGGGCGCCTCGCTGAACGTGATGGGCTACCGGCTCGCGATGATCGTCTCCGGCGGCCTCGCGCTGATCTGGACCGACCCGGTGCAGGGCGACGGCCGGACCTGGCCCGAGGTCTACCGGCTGATGGCGCTGCTGATGGTCGGCGCGGCGGCGCTCTCGGCGCTCGCGCTGCCGCGCGTCCCGGCGCGTGCCGGCCCGGCGAGCGCGGCACGGCGCGACGTGGTCGGCTTCGTCGCGATGCTCGCCGCGGTCGCGCTCGGCGTGGGCCTGAGCGAGCGCTTCGCCGAGCCGCTGGCGCAGGCGCTGGTCGGCGGCTGGCTCGCGGGCGGCACGCTGCCGGCCGCGCTGCAGCAGCGCTGGGTCGAGCTGCTCGCGCTGATGCTGGGCATCGCGGTCACGCTGCCGCTGGCCGCGTGGGCGGCGCGGCGCGCGCGCTTCGAGACCCTGCTCGGCGGGCTGCGCAGCTACTTCGGCCAGCGCGGCGCGACGAGCTTCCTGCTCTTCATCGTGCTCTACAAGCTCGGCGACGCGTTCGCCGGCTCGCTGATGACGCCTTTCCTGCTCAAGAGCATGGCCTACGGCCCGGCCGAGGTCGGCGTCGTGAACAAGGTCTTCGGCCTGTGGCTGACGATCGGCGGCGCGCTCGTCGGCGGCGCGCTGATGCTCAGGCTCGGGCTGTGGCGCTCGCTGTTCGTCTTCGGCCTGCTCCAGCTGGTCAGCAACCTGGGCTTCTGGTGGCTCGCGGTGAACGGCAAGGGCGTGCTGCCGGGCTTCGAGATCCCGGCCTTCGACTGGGGCTTCGTCAAGCTCGCCGCGCCGACGCCGGTGGATGGCGGGCTGCTGATGGTCGTCGCGTTCGAGAACCTGGCCAGCGGCATGGGCACCGCGGCCTTCGTCGCTTTCCTGATGAGCCTGTGCAAGCAGCGCTTCGCGGCGACCCATTTCGCGCTGCTGTCGGCGTTCGCGTCGGTCGGCCGGGTCTGGGTCGGGCCGCTCGCCGGCGTGCTTGCCGAGAGCATAGGCTGGCCGGACTTCTTCGTCCTCAGCGCGGTGCTCGCGCTGCCGGCACTGGTGATGCTGGTCGCGCTGCGCGATGCGGTGCGCGCGCTGGACGCGGCGCCGCCGGACGCGGCCTCCTAGGAGCCTGTCGGGCTTTGGGTTGGGCCCAACCCAAAGCC
>MEGM01000189.1:12573-25157 GCA_001725505.1 Rubrivivax sp. SCN 70-15
GGGTTGGGCCCAACCCAAAGCCCGACAGGCTCCTAGAATCCCGCCATCGTGGAGCCGACGCTGCTCGTCCCGGGCCCGACACCGCCATGACCGACGACTTCCGCACCGACGCCTGCATCGAGCCGCCGCCGCTGGCGCACCGGCCGGGCTGCGGCTGCACGCTGCACGCGCGGCGCCGGCTCGGCGGCCTGCTGCTTGCCGGCACCGGCGCGCTGCTCGCCGGCCCGGCGCGGGGCCAGGCGCTGGACGGCTTGCGCGCCGAGGTCGGCAGCGAATCGCGCTTCGCGAAGCTGGTGCCGGCGCAGGAGGTCGAAGCCGCGGCTGCGCAGCAGTACGCGCAGCTGCTGCGCGACGCGGCGCAGAAGAGGGCGCTCGCGCCGCCGAACCACCCGCAGCTGGTGCGGCTGCGTGCGATCGCCGAGCGCATCATCCCGCGTGCCGCGGGCTGGAACGCACGCGCGCCGCAGTGGCAGTGGGAGGTCAACCTGATCGGCAGCCCGCAGCTCAACGCCTTCTGCATGCCGGGCGGCAAGATCGCGTTCTACAGCGGCATCCTGGCCAAGCTGCAGCTGTCCGACGACGAGGTCGCGACGATCATGGGCCACGAGGCCGCGCATGCGCTGCGCGAGCATGCGCGCGAGCGCATGGGCAAGACCGCGGCGACCCGCGTCGGCGCGGGCCTGATCAGCGCGCTGCTCGGCCTGGGCGGCACCGGCGATGCGCTGCTCGACATGGGCAGCCAGCTGCTGACGCTGCGCTTCAGCCGCGAGGACGAGACCGAGGCCGACCTCGTCGGCATGGACCTCGCCGCGCGTTCCGGCTACGACCCGCGCGCGGGCGTCTCGCTGTGGAACAAGATGCTCGACGCGCGCCGCGGCGCGCCGCCGCAGTTCCTGTCGACGCACCCGTCCGGGCCGACGCGCATCCGCGACATCGAGGCCAGGCTGCCCAGGGTGCTGCCGCTGTTCGAGGCCGCGGCCAAGCCGACGCAGCGCTTCGCGCCCCCGGCGGCGGGGTGAGGGCCGGGAACCGGCGTGGCGCCGGCCGCCGGATCCATCTCGAAGACCTCGCCGGCGACGCCGGCTGGTGCCGCCTGGCGGAGATCGAAGGCATCGACGTCGACCTGCGCTACGCCGGCCGCGACAACTTCGCCGGCCGCGTGCTCTACCCCGGCATGGACTGCGCCTGGCTGCGCCGCGAGGCTGCCGAAGGGCTCGCGCGCGCCGCGGCCTGGCTCGCCGTGCAACGCCCCGGCGTGCGCCTGCGCGTGCTCGACGCGCTGCGCCCGCAGCGCGTGCAGGAATCGATCTGGGCCGAGGTCGAAGGCACGCCGATGGCGCATTACTTCGCCGAGCCGCGCCGAGGTTCGATCCATTCGTTCGGGATGGCGGTCGACGTCACGCTGCTGCACGCCGACGGCCGCGAGGCCGACATGGGCAGCGGCTTCGACGAGATGTCGCTCGCGTCGCACCCGGCGCTGGACGCCGAGCACCTGGCGCTGGGCCTGCTCTCGGCGGCGCAGCTCGCCGAGCGCGGCTGGCTCTACGCGGCGATGGCGCGCGGCGGCTTCCACGGCATCCCCAGCGAGTGGTGGCACTTCGACCACGGCGACCGCGACGCCGTGCGGCGCGAGCTGGTTCGCGTTCGCTGAGCCGGGGCCGAGGGGCGGCCACCCGCTCGCGCGTCAAGGCGGCAGTGGCGTGCCGCGATCCGACCCCGAGCGCGCGACCCAGTCGACGAGTGCGTCCAGCGCCGGCCGGGCGCGCATCGCGTTCTGGTCGTTGATCATCGCCACCAGCACCCAGGGCCGACCGCGCGCGTCGCGCACGGTGCCGGCGACGGCGACCACGTTGCGCAGCGTGCCGGTCTTCAGCCGCGCCCAGCCGGCCGCCGGGCTGTCCTTCAGGCGGTGCCGGACCGTGCCGTCGCGGCCGGCGATCGGCAGGCTCATCAGCAGGTCGGGCGCGAGCGGGCCGCGCTGCGAGACGACGAGCATGCGCGCGAGCTGGCGCGGCGTGATGCGCTCGCTGCGCGACAGCCCCGAGCCGTTGTCGAGCACGAGGCCGGTGGCGTCGATGCCGTGCGCGGCAAGCCATTCGCGTTCCACCGCTGCGGCGCGCTCGGCGGTCGTCCTGCGGCCGTCGCCGGCGCCGGCTGCGGCGCCGAGCTGCAGGAACAGCAGCCGCGCGAGCACGTTGTCCGAGCGCTTGTTCATCGGCCGCAGCAGCTCGCCCCAGGGCCGCGATTCGTGTGTCGCGAGCACGCGCGCATCGGCTGGCGTGACGCCCTCGCGCAGGTGCCCGGCCCAGGTGCCGCCGAGGCCGCGCCACAGCGTGCGGAACACCGCGTCGACGAGGCGCTGGCGCTCGACCAGCTGCAGCGCCGGGCGCTGCAGGCAGTCACGCGGGAAGCCGCCGTTGAGCACCACCCTGACCTCGGTGGCGGTCTCGGTCACCGTGGCCGGCTTCCAGTCGTCGTCCCAGTGCCGGCAGGGCGTGTCGGTCGGCGTCATCCGGCTCTCGACGCGGATGCCGTCCAGCGCCGGCCAGGCGCGCGCGTGCACGCCGTCGGCGTCGGAGCGGATCTCGAGGCCGAGCAGGCTGCCGTCGAGCTGCAGCGCGTCGGGGATCACGTTGTAGGGGAACTCGGGCGACCCGTCGAACGGCGGCACGCCGATCTCGGGCCGCGCCGGGTCGAACAGGCTGCGGTCGACGACCAGGTCGCCGGCAACCCCGTGGATGCCGCTCTCGCGCAAGGTCTCCAGCATCTGCCAGAACTGCGCCAGGTTCAGGTCGGGGTCGGCACCGCCGCGCAGCACCAGGTCGCCCTGCAGCACGCCGTCCACCACCGGCGCGCTGCCGAGCAGGTCGGTGCGGCCGCGGTGGTCGGGGCCGAGCCGGGCGAGTGCGACGATGCTGGTCGCGAGCTTCATCGTCGAGGCCGGCTGCATCGGCGTGTCGGCGCGGAACTGCCAGGCGCGGCCGCCGGCCAACGGCAGCGCGATCGCGGCGAGCGCGTCGGCGCCGACGCCGGCCTGGGCCAGCGCGGCGTGCACGCCGGCGGGCAGGCCCGGCGGCAGCGCGGCACAGCCGGCAAGCCAGGCGACGGGCAACAGCCACAGCCACTTCATCTCGGCCGCGATTGTGCGCGCGTGATACGGTGCCGATCCGCCGCTGCTGCCGTTCGCCCGGTGATACTGGCGACCCGTTCGAGAACCGCCTTTCCCCCACGCCGCGCCTGGCGACCGACACGATCCCCGCATGAGCCTCCGACCGATACGCCGCATCGTCGGCGCCGCCTTCGTCGCGGCCGCCGCGCTGCTCGCCGGCTGCGCGACCACCACCCCCGGCGGCGTGCCCATCGACACCAGCGTCACCGCGATCGGGCAGGACAGCCGGGTCGAGTTCCTGATCCTGCATTACACGGCGCTCGACATGGCGGACTCGCTGAAGGAGCTCAGCCGCGGCGGCGTCTCGGCGCATTACCTCGTGACCGACGAGAACCCGCCGCGCATCATGCGGCTGGTGCGCGAGCGCCGGCGCGCCTGGCAGGCGGGCGTCAGCTACTGGCGCGGCAACGCGATGCTCAATTCGAGCTCGATCGGCATCGAGATCGTGAACCGCGGCTGGACGATCGGCCCGGACGGCCAGCGCGTCTATGCGCCCTATTCGGAGGCCCAGATCGACACGCTGATCCCGCTCATCCGCGACATCGTCGAGCGCCACCAGATCCAGCCCGACCGCATCCTCGGCCACAGCGACATCGCGCCGCAGCGCAAGCAGGACCCCGGGCCGCTGTTTCCGTGGAAGCGCCTGGGCGAGCTCGGCATCATCCCCTGGCCGGACCCGACCCAGGTGGCCGGCCTCGAGACCGTTTACGCCGCCGCGCTGCCCGACGCCACCTGGTTCCAGCAGCAGCTCGCCCGGCTCGGCTTCCAGATCACGGAGACCGGCGAGTTCGACGAGCCGACGCGCAACGTGATCGCGGCCTTCCAGATGAAGTACCGGCCGGCGCGGTACGACGGCCAGGCCGACCCCGAGACCGCCGCGCTGCTCCAGGTCGTGAACTCGATCTCGCCCTGAGCCATGCCGCGATGATGCGCCGCCGCGCTCTGCTGCAGGCCCTGCCGCTGCTGGCCGGGGGCTGCGCCGTGCTGCCGTCGCACGCGCCGTCGCCGGCACCCGCGGCACCGGGCCCGCTGCAGCCGCCGCCGGCGCCGCGCGAGTTTCGCGCCGCCTGGGTCGCCACCGTCGACAACATCGACTGGCCCAGCCGCCCCGGGCTGCCGGTGCCGGTGCAGCGCGACGAAGCCGTCGCGATCCTGGACCGCGCGCTGGCGCTGGCGCTGAACGCGATCGTGCTCCAGGTGCGGCCGGCGGCCGACGCGATCTACGCGTCGACGCTCGAGCCCTGGAGCGAATACCTCACCGGGGCGCAGGGCCGCGCCCCGGTGCCGGCCTGGGACCCGCTCGCGTTCTGGGTCGCCGAGGCGCACCGGCGCGGGCTCGAGCTGCATGCCTGGTTCAACCCCTACCGCGCGCGCCATCCGTCGGCGAAGACGCCGCTGGCCGCCTCGCACGTCGCGCTCAGGCACCCCGAGTGGGTGCGCCGCTATGGCAACCAGCTCTGGATCGATCCCGGCGAGCCCGCCGCCGCCGCGCACACGCTGGCGGTGGTGGCGGACGTGCTGCGCCGCTACGACGTCGACGGCGTCCAGCTCGACGACTACTTCTATCCCTACCCCGAGGGCGACCGGCCCTTCCCCGACGACGCCTCCTGGCAGCGCTACCGCGGCCCGCTGACGCGCGACGACTGGCGGCGCGACAACGTGAACCGGCTCGTCGCGGCGCTGAACGACGAGGTCCACCGCGTCAAGCCGCAGGCGCGCTTCGGCGTCAGCCCCTTCGGCCTGGGCCGGCCGGCGCTGCGGCCGCCGGGGATCGTCGGCTTCAGCCAGTACGACAAGCTCTACGCCGACGTCGAGCTGTGGTGGGCGAGCGGCTGGCTGGACTACCTCGCGCCGCAGCTGTACTGGCCGATCGCCAGCCCGGGCCAGGCCTTCGGCCCGCTGCTCGACCACTGGATCGGCACCAACATCCACCAGCGCCACCTGTGGCCGGGGCTGTTCACGAGCGCCGTCGCGACGCCGCCGCGCGACTGGCCGGCGCGCGAGATCGTCGACCAGGTCGCGCTGCTGCGCAGCCGCGCCGGTGCCAGCGGCCACCTGCACTTCAGCATGGTCGCGCTGATGCAGGACCGCGACGGCATCGCGACGAAGCTGCGTGCCGGCCCCTACGCGCAGGCCGCGCTGGTGCCGGCCAGCCCCTGGCTGGGTGCCGGCCCGGCCCCGACCACGCCCGCGCTTCGCGGTGCAGCCGGTGAACGACCGCGCCGTGGTGGCGCGCGCCGACGCCGTTTCGGTGGCCGGCGTCGACCGCTTCGGCAACCTCGGCGCGGCTGCCGCGCTGACCTTGACATGAAACCTCTGCGAACCGAATCCCCGAGCGAGCAGCATGCCGCGCTCGACCGCTACGACAGCGCGCAACTCGTCGCCGCCTTCGTCGACGACCAGCGCCGCGCTGCCGACGCGGTGTACGCGGCGCGCGACGCGCTCGCCGCCGCGGTCGACGCGGCGCTGCCGCGCATCGCCGCCGGCGGCCGGCTGCTCTATGCCGGCGCCGGCACCAGCGGGCGCCTGGGCGTGCTCGACAGCGTCGAGCTGCTGCCCACCTTCTCGTGGCCGCGCGAGCGCGCGCTCGCGCTGCTCGCCGGCGGTGATCGCGCGATGTTCGAGGCCGTCGAAGGCGCCGAGGACGACCGCGATCAGGGCGCGGCCGACCTGCGCGCGCTCGCACCGACGGCGAACGACGTGCTGCTCGCGATCGCGGCCTCGGGCAGCACGCCCTATGCGCTCGGTGCGCTCGACGCCGCGCGCGCGGCCGGCGCGCTGACCATCGGCCTGGCGAACAACCCCGGCGCGCCGCTCGCCGCGGCGGCCGAGATCGGCGTCGTTCTCGACACCGGGCCCGAGGTGATCTCGGGCAGCACGCGGCTGAAGGCCGGAACGGCGCAGAAGATCGCGCTGAACACGTTCTCGAGCAGCCTGATGGTGCGGCTGCACAAGACCTACGGCAACCTGATGGTCGACCTGCGCGCGACCAACGCCAAGCTGCGCCGGCGCGCGCTCGCGATCACGGTGCGCGCCGCCGGCACCGACGAGGCCGCGGCGCGCCAGGCGCTCGACGCCTGCGGCTGGCGCGTCAAGGTCGCGCTCGTGATGCTGCGCGCCGGCGTCGACGCGGCAACGGCCGAGCAGCGCCTGGACGCGGCGCAGGGCAGCGTCGACGCAGCGCTGGCGCGGCGCGGCGCAGGCGGCTGACCCGGTGCGCGGCAAGGGCGCCGGCATGAGCTTCGTTCACACCAAGGCCTGCGCAGCAGGCGTCCCCGAGCTTCAGGGCCGGGACGCTGACAACGGTGTTCCTCCTTCCGCTCCCGGCGCAGGGCAGGGGTGGGGGCACGCCGGCCGTCACCCTCCACCGCCGGCGGGACAGGGGGTGTCCCGGCGCCTGTTCATCGGCGCAGCCGCCGCGCTTGCCGTTCCCGCCCTTCATGCCCAGGCCCGGGTCGAGCGCCTGGCCGCTGGCGTGCGCCTTGCGCCCTGGCAGGGCCTGGACTTCGATGGGAGGCCCGTGTCCGTGCCGGCCGCCGACAAGCCGACGGTGGTGAACTTCTGGGCCACCTGGTGTCCGCCCTGCCGTGCCGAGATGCCGCTGCTGCAGCAGATGGCCGAGTTCTACGGCGACCGGCTGGTGTTCCAGGCGGTGAACTTCAAGGAGCGCGCCGTCGCGGTGCAGCGCTACCTGCGCGAGTCCAGCTGGTCCATCCCGGTCGTGCTCGACCCCATGGGCGCCGGTGCCCAGGCCTGGGGCGTCCAGGTCTTCCCCACGACCTTCGGCTTCGACGGGCATGGCCATCCACGCTGGCGCGTGATCGGCGAGTACGACTGGAGCTCGCCGCAGGCCGGCAGGCTGGTCGAGAGCCTCTGGCGCTGACGGCCAGGGGAGGGGCCGGCCCGCGTTGCGCTTGCGATGGGGTCGGGAATCCGCCGGTTCCATAATCGGCCGCCATGAACACCCGCCGCCACTTCCTGCAGGTCGCCGCCGCCGGCGGTTTCGTTGCCTTCCCGTTCGCTGCCCGGGCGCAGGAGCGCCGATTCGCGCCCGAGCCGGGCGACTGGCGTACCTTCGACGTGACCACCCGGGTGGACCTCAACCTGTCGCAGGGCGCCGCGAGCGTGTGGTTGCCGGTTCCCTCGGTCGACAGCGACTGGCAGCGCTCGCTGGAAAGCAGCTTCACGACCAATGGCCGGGCCCGTCAGGTGGCTGACGGCCGCGAGGGCACCCGCATCCTGCAGGTGGACTTCGACGCGGCGACGAAGCAGCCCTACGTGGAGCTGACCAGCCGCGTGCAGACCCGCAACCGCGCGGTGGACTGGAAACGCCCGACCCCGGTGGCCATGGACGCGCAGTCGCGGGCGTACTGGCTGCGCGCCACGCAGATGATCCCCACCGAGGGCATCGTGCGCGAGACGGCGCTGAAGGCCGTGGGCGACGCGCGCACCGACGTGGACAAGGTGCACCGCATCTACGAGTGGGTGGTGGCCAACGCCCATCGCGAGCCGAGCGTGCGCGGCTGCGGCGAGGGGGACGTCAAGGCGATGCTGGAAACCGGCAACCTGGGCGGCAAGTGCGCCGACATCAGTGCGCTGTTCGTGGGCCTGTGCCGTTCGGTGGGCGTGCCCGCGCGCGACGTCTACGGCGTGCGCCTGGCGCCCTCGGCCTTCGGCTACAAGACCCTGAGCGGCAACAGCGCCAGCCTCAAGGGCGCGCAGCACTGCCGCGCCGAGGTCTTCCTGCAGGCGCACGGCTGGGTGGCCATGGACCCGGCGGACGTCGCGAAGGTGATGCGGGAAGAGACGCCCACCTGGATCAAGACCGTGTCCGACCCGCTGGTGGCGCCCGTGTACAAGAGCCTGTACGGCGGCTGGGAAGGCAACTGGATGGCCTTCAACACCGCCAACGACGTGAACCTGCCCGGCGCGCGCATGGGCGCGCTGCACTTCCTGATGTACCCGGTGGCGGAAGACCGCCAGGGCCGCTTCGACTCCTACGCGCCGGACGACTTTCGCTACCAGATCACCGCGCGGGAACTCGAGGCCTGACGGCGTTCCGCGGTCGCCATCCCGCCTGCGCGGGAATGGCGAGTCCTGAACTCGCAGGCGCCGCAGTTCGGGCGCGGCCCGCTCGACGAGAAGACCGAGGAGTCGATCGCCCCGGGCGCTGAGCGTGGCGCTGCGCTGCGACCCGTGCTTCGGCTTGCATACCCAGTAGTACCCGCAGGCCTGCATCGAGAACTTCGACGGCCGCGCCGTGCGCGGCTTCGAGCGGCCGGCGTCGATGAGGCTGGCACTTTCACGCTGGGTCGAGGACGGAGCCGCGGTGCTCGTCACCGGGCTGGCCGGTTCGGGCAAGTGTTGGTTGGCTTGCGCGCTGGCGCAGTGCGCCTGCCGGCGGGGGCAGTCGGCGCTGTACCTGCGCGTGCCGCACCTGGCCGAGGAGTTGCGCCTCCTGCACGGCAGCGGCGGCTGCGCGGCCGACGCAGCGCGGTGGAGCGCCGCCAGCCCTGTGCATTCGTGGACAGGCGCCGCTGGCGCGGGCTTCCCGACCGAAAGCCCAGGGGCGTTCACCGGTGGATGACCGGATGGACAACTCCCTCCTGGCGATTCGGCTCACGCATCGGGGCAGCGGTCGCCGCCCGTTCGCATCGGAAGGGAAATGCGCGGACGAATGCTCAGGAGAGCTCGTCTTCATCGGCATTCACGCCTGAGCAGATGCGGCGCGCTCCGCGACGAGGTGGCCGTCGAGCAATTCGATCACCCGGTCGCATCGCGCGGCCATGCGCGGATCGTGGGTGACCAGCAGCACCGCGCAGCCGAAGGCCTGGTTGAATCGGCGAAACAGCGCGAACACCTCGTCGGCGGCGCGGGTGTCGAGGTTGCCGGTGGGCTCGTCGGCCAGCAGGATGGGCGGGCGGATCATCAGCGCACGGGCAATGGCCACCCGCTGCTGCTGCCCGCCCGACAGCGCGTTGGGGTGCTTGTGCGCATGCGCCGTCAGGCCGACGGCGTCGAGCAACTCCAGCGCGTGGTCGCGGGTGGCGGCGTCGCGAGGCGCACCGCCCAGCAGCGCAGGCATCATCACATTGTCGAGCACCGAAAAGGCGTTGATCAGGTGGTGGAACTGGAACACGAAGCCCAAGGTGCGGCCGCGCAACGCGGTGCGCTCGGTGTCGTTGAGCCTGACGGTCGACCGTCCCTGCACGGTGATCTCTCCGGCGGTCGGCGTATCGAGCAGGCCGATGAGGTTGAGCAGCGTGCTCTTGCCCGAACCGGACGGACCGATCAGCGCGGCAAACTCGCCCGGCGCGAGCGCAAGGTCGATGCCGTGCAGCACCTCCACCTCCAGCGGCGTGCCGGCGCCATAAGCTTTGCGCAGGCCGTTGAGCTGCAGCACCGGCGCAGCGGGAGAGATCGGGGCTGGGATCGCGGCCATGGTCAGACGGTGCGGATGGCTTCGACCGGGTCGAGCCGCGAGGCCCGCCGCGCCGGGGTGTAAGCGGCGATCACCCCGGCCAGGGTGGCGATCAGCATGGCCTGTGGCACCAGCCACGGGTCAACCGCCACCGGAAACAATCGCGGCCCGGAGGTGTTGAACACATACACCGCGGCCAGGCCCAGCAGCGCCCCGGCGGTCGAGCCCGCAAGCCCGAGCAGCCCCCCCTGGATGAGAAACACGCTCATCATGCGCAGTCGGGTGGCGCCCATCGCCCGCAGGATCCCGATTTCGCGCGTGCGCTGCACCACGCTGACCGCGAGTACGCTGGCGATGCCGAGCGCCACCGACAGTGCCACCGACAGGCGGATGATGTTCGTCGACAGCGACTGCGACTGCAGCGCATTGAGCAGCTGGCTGTTGATCGTCATCCAGCTCTCGGCCTTGACGCCGTAGGTGTCGGCGATCCGCGCTGCAAGCACCTCGGCGGCGAAAAGCTCGTGCACCGTCAGGTCGATTTCGGTCACCGATCCCGGCAGCCCGAGCAGGGTCTGCGCCTGCTGCAGGCCGAGATAGACCTGGCGCTCGTCGACGTCGCGCACCCCCATGGTGTAAATGCCGGCGATGCGGAACGCCTGCGCCTTCCCCGACGGGCCGGTCAGCCGCAGCGTGTCGCCAATCGACAGACCCAGATCGGAGGCCAGCCGCGAGCCGATGAGGACTTTTTCCGCGCCGACGGCGAACTGCCCCGCCACCATGTAGGTGTCGACGGGGATGATGCGCACGTAGCTGTCCGGCTCGATGCCCACGATGGTCACCGCCCGCACGGCGTTGCCGCGCTGCCCGAATGCCGGGCCCGACACCACCGGGGTGGCGGCCTTGACATCGGACATGGCACGGATGGCGTGCACGACCGCAGCGGCGTTGTCGATGCCGCGCAGTCTCTGTGGCCGCGGGTCGATGCGAGACAGGTACACCGTGCCCGCCGCTGGCGGCGGGGTCAGCGGCACCAGGTCGGGCGCCTTGACCACGATCTGCGGCTGGCTGCCCAGGGTGCGCTTGACGATATTGCCCTGCAGCCCGGTGATCAGTGCGGTGATGAACACGATCACCGCCGAGCCCAGCGCGATGCCCACCAGGATGAGGGTGGTCTGCGCGCGGCCGTCGCGCAGGAACTGCACAGCGATGTTCCAGGTCAGCCGCATGGGGGGCGCGGTGCGGCCTCAGCGGCCGGACGGAGCGGGCAGTTCGTTGTTGTTCGCCGTGGGCGGGCTGCTCGCCGCAGTGGGCAGCGGCATCAGTTGCAGGCGCAGGCGCCGCCCGGCGGTGGCGTCGTCGCCAGCGGCGATCACCTCGTCGCCGGCTTTCAGCCCGGAGAGCACCTGGGTGAGTGTGAGTCCCTGCACGCCGAGGGTGACGCGACGCGACTGGGCGCGGCCCTGGTCGAGCACCAGCACCGTGGCCTGCCCGCCCTCGATCTGGTGCAAGGCGTCGTTGGGCACGACCAGCGCATTGCTGCGGCGGGCGGTGACGATGTCGGCCGATACCGTCATGTCCTGCCGCAGCCAGGCGGGCGGATCGGGCACGCGCAGCCGCACTTCCAGCGTGCCCGTGGTGCGATCGACCTGCGGCGAAAGAAAGCTCAGTTGCGCGCCGAAGCTGCGATCGGGGTAGGCGTCGGCCACGCAGCGCGCCTGCTGGCCGATGCGCAGGTTGCCGATGCTCTGCTCGTTGACCGGCAGGAGGATTTCGGTGGGCCCGGCCATCGCCAGGGTGAACAGCGGCTGCCCCGGGGTGACGGTGTCGCCCACTTCCGCATTGCGCGCCAGGACCACACCGTCCACCCCGGCGCGCACCTGGTTGCGGTCGTTGACGGCACTCGCGGCCGTCACTGCGGCCTGCAGCGCCCGTTGCTGCGCTCCTCCGGGGGCGACGGCGTCATAAGCCGCCTGCGCGCCATCACGCTGCTGGCGCGCGGTGCGCAGCGCGGTCTGCGCCTGTTCGAGCTGCTGCTGCGAGCTGCCGCCGGCGGCAAACCCTCCCTGCGTGCGCCGCAGGTCGCGTTCCGCCTGTTCGAGTTGAACCCTGGCCTGCGCCAGGGCGGTGGCGGCCTGCGGGCGGGATTGTTCAGCCAGCTGGAGCAGCGCGGCGCGGGCCTGGTCGAGCTGTGCCGAGGTCTGGTCGGCACGCAGTTCGAGCAACACTTGTCCGGCCTTGACCTGCTCGCCGCGATCGACCAGCCGCTTGACCACCGTGCCGGTGATTTCGCTCGCCACCTGCACCCGCGATGGGGTGATGACATAGCCGGTGGCCACCACGTTCTGGATCAGATCGTGGGACTCGATGCGATAGCCGGAAACGACGGGAGGGCGGCTGTGCCGCCACAGCATCGCGGCGATGATGGATAGCGCGAGCAAGATCCAGAGCAGGCGGAGCCAGGAAGAGCTGGATGGTTTCTGTGTTGAGGCCATCGGCGGCGTGATTGATGCGTGTGACGACTCTCGGCCCTGAGTGATCGAGCTTACCGCCGGCCTGGCCGGACCACCGGGTCGCGCTGCGGAGACCGGTTTCGTGCCCTGGGACGTGAAGGACTCCTCCGCGCTTGGGACAGGCCTGCGCCGGAAGTCCTCCGGTCGGCTTCGATCTCCTGAAGCCGCTTTCGGGCAACGCCGAACAAGGCCCCGAAATCAGCCATCCCGCGGTGACGCCGATCGCAGCATCGAGCAGCTGCTCGAAGACATCCAGCGCCGCGGCCGAGCGCCGCGCCTTCCACGCGCTCTTCGCCACCGAGGACCAGAAGGAAGGCATGGACGCCTTCGTCAACAAGCGCGCCCCGGTGTTCAAGCACCGGTAACGGGCACGGGTCTCCGCGCCGCACCATTCCTGAATCGGGAATGGTGCGTTCGCGCGCCGGCGCTTTCTCTCCATCAGGGCAAACCCTAGAGTTCAGCCCATGGACAACGCCGGTCACGC
>MEGM01000190.1 GCA_001725505.1 Rubrivivax sp. SCN 70-15
GACGAGAAAGGAGGAGCCCTGGCCGACCTGGCTGAGGCAGCGCAGACGACCTCCCAGCGCGGCCAATCCGCGAGTTACGCGGGTGAGGCCCAGACCCAGTTCGTCGCCCCCGGCCGTCTGTGGATGAAAGCGCTGGAAAGGCTTGCCCAACAGGGGCAGGCAATCGGCCGGGATACCCGGCCCGAAATCTTGAATCGTGGTCTCCAGCCGGTCGCCCTGAGGCTGGCAGGAAACCTTGACGCGCGCCGGCTGCGTGGCAGACCGTTGCTGACTTCATCGAGGCCAACGCCGCAGTTGAGGCGGATCCAAAGCCTTCGTCCTCGGTTCACAAGAGCGGGCAGCGAGCCCGTCGCCGACCTTCAAAGGCATCGACGCCAGCTCGAACGGCCGCCGTCACGGCACATTGACTGAGCGTCAATAGGTCTGCTGGTGAGGTTCTGTGTCGGCGTACGGGTCGACACCGGTCGCTCGACCTGCGATCGCAGCCGACTGAACGCGACCCATCGTGTTCTACGAAGCAGAGTTGACGAGTCAGTCGACCCGCTGAAGAGGCTCCTGACGCAAGGCCTCGACCACGAGGCCCAGCGCCGGCGACGCACTGCGAGTCGCGTAGTAGGCGTGGTAACCGGGGAAGGTCTGCGACCAGTCGTCGAGCACCGACACCAGACGGCCCTTGGCCATATGCTCGGCGACGGCATCGTCGGGCACCCACGCCAGACCGTGCCCGCTCATCGCGGCGGCGACGACCATCTCGCTGGAGTTGAAGACCAGCCGACCGGAGACATGCGCATTGAGGCTCTTGCCTCGGCGCTTGAACTCCCAGGGCAGCAGCCCGCCGTGCGAGGGCAGGCGCATGCCGATGCAGTCATGACCGGTCAGATCCTGAGGCACCCGAGGCCGAGGATGGCGCCGGAAGTAGCCCGGGCTGCCGACCACGACCAGTCGCATGTCCGGCGCCATCCGTACCGCGATCATGTCCTTTGCCACGTCGCCGCCCAGGCGCACGCCGATGTCGAAGCGCTCGGAGACGATGTCGATGAAGCGGTTGTCGCTGCTGATCTCGACCTTGATGTCCGGGTACTTCGGCAGCCAGGGCAGCAGCCGGGGCCAGATCAGCGTCCGCACGGCGTGTTCCGTTGCGGTGATGCGGATGGTGCCGACCGGCTTGCCGCGCAACTCGCCGAGTACCGCCAGTTCGGCCTCGATGGCCACAAAGCGCGGTCCGACCGTCCGGTAGAGCCGCTCGCCCGCCTCGGTGGGCGACACGCTGCGCGTGGTGCGGTTCAGCAGTTTCAGGTCGAGCCTGCGCTCCAGCGAGCGCACGGTCTGGCTCAAGGCGGATTGGGTCACACCCATCTGCGCCGCCGCGCGCGTGAAGCTGCCCACGCGCACGACCGCTGCGAAGGCGGCCAGGTCATCGAAACGTGCCATTGATTAGCTCTGCTACTGACTTCATGTCGGTCCAGCAGTCTAGTCATGGAGCGGGCCGGTGCCTAGAGTTCCTGCCATGGATTCAAACAAAGGAAACACCCTCATGAAGACGCGCCAACTGGGCCGCACCGGCCTCACCGTTTCGGCCCTGGGCCTGGGCTGCATGGGCCTGAGCTTCGGCCTCGGCCCCGCCGCCGACAAGCGCGATGGGATCGCGCTGATTCGAAGCGCCTTCGAACGCGGCCTCACCTTCTTCGACACCGCCGAGGGCTACGGCCCGTACACCAACGAATTGCTGGTCGGCGAGGCGCTAGAACCGATCCGCGACCAAGTGGTCATCGCAACCAAATTCGGCTTCAAGCTGGATGACAACGGCGCGATCGTCGGGCTCGACAGCCGCCCCGAGCACATCCGCGATGTCGTCGAGGCTTCGCTGAAGCGACTGCGCACCGACCGCATCGACCTGCTCTACCAGCATCGCGTGGACCCGGCCGTGCCCATCGAGGACGTGGCCGGTGCGGTACAGGACCTGATCGCAGCCGGCAAGGTCAAGCACTTCGGCCTGTCGGAAGCCAGTGCGCGGACCATCCGCCGCGCCCACGCCGTGCAGCCCGTGGCGGCGCTGCAGAACCACTATTCGCTGTGGATGCGCGAGCCCGAGCTTGAACTGCTCGCGCGGTGCGAGGAACTCGGCATCGGCTTCGTGTCCTGGGGCCCTCTGGGGCAAGGCTTCCTGACGGGCCAGATTACGCCCGACACGAAGTTCGACGACCCCAGCGATCTGCGCAGCAGCTTCCCGCGCTTCACGCCCGAAGCCTTGAAGGCGAACTTCGTGGTGGTGGACTTCCTGCGCGGGCTTGCTGCCCGCAGAGGCTGCACGCCCGCGCAGATCGCTCTGGCCTGGCTGCTCGCGCAGCGGCCCTGGATCGTGCCGATCCCGGGTGCCAACAAGCTGGAGCATCTGGACGACAACCTGGGCGCGGTCGAGCTCGAACTCACGGCCAACGATCTGCAGGAAATCGGAACGGCGTTTGCCGCGATCGATGTCCAGGGTGCCCCGCTCTCGGAAGGCCTCACCTCGATGGAAGACCGCTGATCGCGGCCGCAAGGAGAATTTCATGAAGCATCGTCAACTCGGCCGCAGCGGCCTCGAAGTCTCGGCCCTCGGTTTCGGCTGCATGGGCCTGAGCTACGGCTACGGTCCGGCCGTGGATCGAGCCGCAGGTGTGCAACTCATCCGTCAGGCCGTCGAACGCGGTGTGACGTTCTTCGACACCGCCGAAGCCTATGGCGCGCTGAACGAAGAGATGGTCGGTGAGGCACTGGCACCGGTGCGTGATCAGGTGGTGATCGCCACCAAGTTCGGCTTCAAGGACGGCCATGTGGGCGCCGGCATGGACAGCCGACCCGAGCGCATCCGCGCGGTGGTCGAGAACTCGCTGCGCCACCTGCGCACCGATCGCATCGACCTGCTGTACCAGCACCGCGTCGACCCGAACGTGCCGATGGAAGACGTGGCCGGTACCGTGAAGGCACTGATCGCCGAAGGCAAGGTCCGCCACTTCGGGCTGTCCGAAGCGGGCGTGGAATCGATCCGCCGCGCACACGCGGTACAGCCCGTCACGGCGCTGCAGAGCGAGTACTCGTTGTGGTGGCGCGAGCCCGAGCAGGCCCTGCTGCCGGTGCTGGAGGAACTGGGCATCGGCTTCGTGCCCTTCAGCCCGCTGGGCAAGGGTTTCCTCACCGGCGCGATCGATGCCAAGACGGAGTTCGCGAAGGACGACTTCCGCAACGTGGTGCCGCGCTTCTCGCCGGAGGCGCGGCAGGCGAACCAGGTGCTGATCGGGGCCCTGACGGAAATAGCGCAGGCCAAGGGCGCCACGCTGGCGCAGGTGGCACTGGCCTGGCTGCTGGCGCGCAAGCCCTGGATCGTGCCGATCCCGGGCACGACCAAGCTGCATCGCCTGGAAGAGAACCTGGCCGCGGCCGATGTCGACCTCGATGCCGGCGATCTGCAGCGCATCGCCGAGGCGTTGGCGGCCATCACGATCGAAGGCGCACGCTATCCCGCGGCGATGGCCGACCGCGTCGGCCGCTGAAACCCGAGGACCCTCACTATGACCACTCCCGTCAAGGGCTACGCTGCCCACTCACCCACTGGCCGCCTGGGCTTGTTTGCCTTCGACCGCCGCAGCCCGCGCGCGGATGACGTCGTCATCGAGATCCTCTACTGCGGCGTCTGCCACTCCGACCTGCACAACGTGCGCAACGACTGGGGCAACGCGCAGTACCCCATGGTGCCGGGCCACGAGATCATCGGGCGGGTCATCGACGTGGGTCCCGAGGTCACGCGCTTCAAGGCCGGTGACCGCGTCGGCGTGGGCTGCCTGGTCGACTCGTGCCGGCACTGCGGCGCATGCGGCAAGGGTTGGGAACAGTATTGCGAGAACGGCGCCACTTACACCTACAACGGCACCGACCCGGTCGATGGCACGCGCACCCAGGGCGGCTACAGCGAGAAGGTGGTCGTCGCCGAACACTTCGTGCTGAAGGTGCCCGACGCGCTGGATCTGGCCGGCGCTGCGCCGTTGCTGTGCGCCGGCATCACGCTGTATTCGCCGTTGCGCCACTGGGGCGTCCAGCCGGGCAGCCGGGTCGCGATTGTCGGCCTGGGCGGACTGGGCCACATGGGCCTGAAGCTGGCGAAGGCGATGGGCGCCGAGGTCACGCTGTTCAGCCGCTCGCCGGGCAAGGAAGCCGACGCGCGCCGTCTGGGCGCGGACCGCATCGTGATTTCCACCGCCCCGGCGCAGATGGCTGGCGTGGCCGGCCAGTTCGACCTGATCGTCGATACCGTGCCCTATGCGCACGACGTGAACCCCTATGTGCCGACGCTGGCCACCGGCGGCACGATGGTGATGGTGGGCTACCTCGGTCCGCTGGAGGGTTTCAACAGCGGCCCGCTGGTGTTCAGCCGCAGGGCCCTGGCCGGCTCGCTGATCGGCGGCATCGCCGAAACGCAGGAGATGCTCGACTTTTGCGGCCAGCACGGCATCACCTCGGACATCGAAGTAGTGCGCATCCAGGACATCAACGAAGCCTACGAGCGGCTGCTCAATGCCGACGTGAAGTACCGCTTCGTCATCGACATGGCCTCTCTCAAGGACGAGGTGCGGGCATGAATGCAACGAACATGACCGTGCTGGTGGTCGGCGCCACGGGCAGCATCGGCCGCTTGGTGGTGGCCGAGGCGCTGCGCCAGGGCCATGCCGTGCGGGCGTTGGTGCGTGACCTCGGACGCGCCCGCGGCCTGCCGCAGGAGGCGCAAGCCGTGGTCGGCGACCTGACGCGGGCCGAGACCCTGGCCCCAGCGGTCGAGGGCATTGACGCCGTCGTGTTCACCCACGGCTCCAACGGTGGCGGCAAGTCCGGCGCCGAGCAAGTTGACTACGGCGCCGTGCGAAACGTACTGCGCGCGCTCGCCGGCCGCCCCGTGCGCATCGCGCTGATGACGGCGATCGGCGTGACGAACCGCGAAGGCGCCTACAACCGCTCGACGCAGATCCACGACTGGAAGCGCCGCGGCGAACGCCTGGTGCGTGCCAGCGGCCTGCCCTACACGATCGTGAGGCCAGGCTGGTTCGACTACAACGAGCCCGACCAGCGCCGCATGGTCCTGCTGCAGGGCGACACGCGCCATGCCGGCGACCCCAGCGACGGCGTGATCGCACGCCAGCAGATCGCCGAGGTGCTGGTGCACAGCCTCAACTCGGAGGCGGCACGCGCCAAGACCTTCGAGCTGGTGGCCGAGCGTGGACCCGCTCAGAAAAATCTCGAGCCCCTCTTTGCCGCGCTGGAGACAGACGCTGCGGACGCCATCGATGCCGTGCGGGACACCGACAACATGCCTCTGATGGGTGAGCCCGCCCAGGTGCGTGCAGACCTCGAAATGCTGTCAGCGGGCTGAAGTGCTGCGGTGGCATTGACGAATGGAGATTCAGATGAAGCCCCTGATGGCCTTGGCTGCGATGGCCCTGTCGATGACTGAGACCTCGGGAGCAGCGGAGGCCGAGCTGAAGATCGCACGCGCTGGCGCCCGTCCGGTCAGCGCGGCGCCCGCTGAGAATTTCACCGGGACCGTGAAGGTCGAGATGCTCTACACGCCCGCAGGCTCGGAGCGCGCCTCGGCCGGCACGGTCAGCTTCTCGCCCGGAGCGCGCACGGTCTGGCACAGCCATCCGCTGGGCCAGACCCTGGTCGTGACGGCTGGTATCGGAAGGGTCCAGCGCTGGGGCGGCCCGGTCGAGCAGATCCGCGTCGGCGACGTCGTCCACATCCCGGCGCACGTCAAGCACTGGCATGGCGCGGCGGCCGACAGCGCGATGACGCACATCGCCATCACCGAGGCCCAGGGCGGCAAGTCCGCCGAGTGGATGGAGCAGGTGAGTGAAGCGCAGTACGGCGCGGCTACCGCACCGGTGCCCGCCACGGCATCTGCGCCGGCAACGCAGGGGCAACAGCTCTTCGGCGACATCGCACCGAAATTCGCGCAACTGACCGACGAGGTGCTGTTCGGCGATGTCTGGGCGCTGCCGGGTCTGTCGCCCCGTGACCGCAGCCTGGTCACGGTGAGCGCGCTGATCGCGATGAACCGCCCCGACCAGCTGCGCGGGCACCTGGCACGCGCGCGGCAGAACGGTCTGACCGACGCCGAACTCATCGAAGCCACCACGCACCTTGCGTTCTACACCGGCTGGCCCAACGCCGTCACGGCCATAGGCGTGGCGCGCGAGGTACTCAAGCAGCCACGGCCCTGAGCCCCCGAGCCTGAACACGCCCTTCAAGGAGAGAGAAATGAAAGAAGTTGTCGTCGTGGTCGGTGCCGGTTTCATCGGCCAGGCCATCGCCCGCCGTGTGGGTGCGGGCAAGCATCTGCTGCTGGCCAATGTCACGCACCAGAGTTCCGTCGAAGCGGCCGAGGCGCTTGCCAATGCCGGGTTCGAGGTGACAGCGGCCGAGGTCGATATCTCGTCGCGCGCGTCGGTCCAGGCCTTGATCGCGCAGGCGCAGGCGCTGGGCGAGATCACGGGCCTGATTCACGCGGCCGGCGTCTCTCCGTCGCAAGCGCCGATCGAGACCATCCTGAAGGTCGACCTCTACGGCACCGCGCTCGTGCTCGAACTGTTCGGCAACGCAATCGCACATGGCGGCTCGGGCGTGGTGATCTCGTCTCAGTCGGGCCATCGGCTGCCGGCACTGACCGGCGAGCAGGACCGGCTCCTCGCAACCACCCCGACGGAAGACCTGCTGAAGCTGCCGATGCTGCAGCCCGGCCAGGTGAGGGATACCTTGCATGCCTATCAACTGTCCAAGCGCGGCAACTCGCTGCGCGTTATGGCCGAGGCCGTGCGCTGGGGCACGCGCGGTGCACGCATCAACACCATCAGCCCAGGCATCATCATCACGCCGCTGGCGCGTGACGAGCTCAACGGACCGCGTGGTGCGAGCTATCGCCGCATGATCGAGACCTGCGCAGTCGGCCGAGCCGGCACGCCTGACGAGGTTGGCAATGTGGCGGCGCTGTTGATGGGGCCCGACGGCGGCTTCATCACCGGCAGCGATGTCCTGATGGATGGCGGCGTGACGGCGGCGTACCGGTTTGGCGAACTGGCGCCCGCGACATGAGAACGACGAACCGACCCGCGGTCAGCGCCGCACTGGCTCTCGCCGGAATCGTTGTACTGACGGCCTGCACGACAGGTGG
>MEGM01000191.1 GCA_001725505.1 Rubrivivax sp. SCN 70-15
CGCTCGACGAGCGCGCGCGCCGCGGCGGCGTCACCGCGCGCCAGCCAGCAGCGCGCCTGGAGCCAGGACCAGAGCACCAGGCCGTCGCCGTCGCCGATCACCGTGACCGCGCCGCGCTCGAGGTATGCCTGGGCCGCGTCGATGTCGCCGCCGGACAGGTCGGCCAGCGCGAGCGGCAGCGCCAGGCGCTCGAGCGCACCGGGCAACAGTTCCTGCGGGTTCGCGCGCAGGAAGTCCGCCATCTCGCGGCAGCGCTCTGGCTCGCCGGCTGCGTGGTGGATCACGATCAGGTTCGCCGCCACCGTGCCCACCGTCTGGCGCGCGCCGACCGCGCGTCCGGCCTGCAGCGCCTGCTCGCTGAGCGTGCGCGCATCCTCCAGGTTGAACAGGTCCTGGTGGTGGCTGCCGAGGTTGCCCAGCGCGGTGATCAAGGCGCCGCTCCAGCCGGTGCGCCGCGCAGCGTCGAGCGCACTGTAGAAATGGCGCAGTGCGTCCTCGGCATGGCCGAGCAGGTTGTGCGTGATGGCGCGCGAATTGTGGGCCAGGAAGCGGTCGTGGTCGGTCCACGCGATGCCGGGCCGGGCGTCGATCTCGGCCTGCAGCCGGTGCGCTGCGTCGTAGTCGCCGCCACGGCGCAGCAGGATCGCCTCGATCTCGTCGCACAGGGCCGTGCCGCGCGCATCGTCCGCAGCGGTCATCAGCGCGCGCGAGCGCGCGAGCGCGTCGCGCGCCACGGCCTTGTCGCCGACGCGGACCTCGGCCAGCGCGACATGCAGCCAGCCCCAGGCCAGCGCCGGCTCGGCGGCGTCGGCCTGGCCCAGCTCGACGATGCGGTGGCCGAGCGCGAGCGACTGGCGCGGGTCGAGATAGGCCTGCTGCCAGGCCTGGTCGACCAGCGACTGCAGCGAGCCGGAGGTCATCGGGCGTCAGCTTCGGGCCCGCATCGCCGCGCGCGCCTGGACGAAGCCGAACGCGTAGTCGACGGCCTCGGTGACCTGGCGCTGGCTGTCGGCACGCTCGCCGTCGGTGAGGTAGAAGGCGAAGTCGACCGGGTGTCGGATGTAGCGCGGCTGGAGCCGGTTAAGCGCGACGCAGGCCACGTCGGCGAGCAGCTCGTGCTGGTCGGCGATGCCGGGAAAGCGCGGCGCGGCGGACAGCACGGCGTCGAACACGGCGCGCTCGTTGTGGTTGCTGATCGATGCGAAGTCGACGCTCATCTCGGCTCTCTCGGTGGCATGCGTACCGCGTTATCGGCCACAGCGCCTCGAAAGTTGAGCGCCCGCGAGCGTCGAGGCGGTCGCCCGCGGCGACTCAAAGCCGCGCCAGCCCGCGCATCGAGAAGTCGACCGCCTTCACGTCCTTGGTCAGGTGGCCGATCGAGATCCGGTTCACGCCAGTGGCGGCGATCTCGCGCAGCTGCGCCAGCTGCACGCTGCCCGACACCTCGAGCAGCGCGCGGCCCTGGCTGATGGCCACCGCCTCGCGCATCCGGGCGAGGTCGAAGTTGTCGAGCAGGATGCTCGCGGCGCCATGCGCCAGCGCCTCGCGCAGCTGCTCCAGCGTCTCGACCTCGATCTGGATCTCGACCCCGGCGTTCAGCGCGCGCGCGTTGGCCAGTACCTGGGCCACGCTGCCGGCCGCGGCGATGTGGTTCTCCTTGATCAGGATGCCGTGCCAGAGCGCGAGGCGCTGGTTCTGGCCACCGCCGACGCGCACCGCGTACTTCTGCGCCTGGCGCAGCCCGGGCAGCGTCTTGCGCGTGTCCAGGATCGCGCAGCCGCCGGGCAGCGGCGACGCGCCCGCAACCGCGTCGACATGGCGCCGCGTCTCGGTCGCGGTGGCACTGAGCAGCTGCAGGAAGTTCAGCGCCGGCCGCTCGGCGGCGAGCAGCGCGCGCGCATCGCCCTCGAGCTCGAGCACCGGCGCGTCGGCGACGGTCCAGTCGCCTTCGGCGATCTGCCAGGCCAGCCGCGCCGCGGGGTCGAGCGCGCGCACGACGCCGTCGAACCAGTCGCGCCCGCACAGCACCGCGCGCTCGCGCGCCAGCACCTGGGCACGCACGCGCTGGCCGGCGGGGACGAGCAGGCCGGTCCAGTCGACCTCGCCGATGTCCTCGGCGAGCGCGTCGCGCACGTTGCGCTCGCGTGCCGTCTCGAGGGTCTCGTTCATGCGGCGCCGACGTTCGGGACCAGGCCGCGCGTCGGTGCGCGCAGTGCGGACGGATGCGCCTGGGTGAAGTCGAGCATGCGCTCGATGCAGCGCAGCGCCTGGCGCCGCACCGGCTCGTCGACGAGGATCTCGCCCTGGCCGCTGTCCAGGCAGTCGATCACGCCCTGCAGCGAGTTCATCGCCATCCAAGGGCAATGCGCGCAGCTCTTGCAGGTGGCGCTCTTGCCGGCGGTGGGTGCCTCGATCAGCGTCTTGCCCGGCGCGAGCTGGCGCATCCGGTGCATCAGGCCGTTGTCGGTGGCGACGATGTAGGTCGGGGCGCTGCCGTTGACGACCGCGTTGAGCAGCTGCGTCGTGCTGCCCACGACGTCGGCGAGCGCGACCACGCTGCGCGGCGACTCGGGGTGCACCAGCACCTGCGCCTCGGGGTGTTCGCGCTTGAGCAGATCCAGCTCCAGGCCCTTGAACTCGTCGTGCACGATGCAGGCGCCGTTCCACATCAGCATGTCGGCACCGGTCGATTCCTGGATGTAGCGGCCGAGATGGCGGTCGGGCGCCCAGAGGATCTTCTGGCCCTGTGCCCTCAGGTGCTCGACGATCGCGAGCGCGCACGAGCTGGTGACCATCCAGTCGGCGCGCGCCTTCACCGCAGCGCTGGTGTTGGCGTAGACGACGACCTGGCGGTCCGGGTGCGCGTCGCAGAAGGCGGCGAACTCGTCGGCCGGGCAGCCGAGGTCGAGCGAGCAGGTCGCGTCGAGATCGGGCATCAGCACGCGCTTGCCGGGCGACAGGATCTTCGCGCTCTCGCCCATGAAGCGCACGCCGGCGACGACCAGCGTCGTTGCCGCGTGGTCGCGGCCGAAGCGCGCCATCTCGAGCGAATCGGCGACGATGCCGCCGGTCTCGAGCGCCAGGTCCTGCAGATCGCCGTCGACGTAGTAATGCGCCACCAGCACCGCACGGTGGCGCTCGAGCAGCGCCGCCGCGCGCACCTTCGCCTCGCGCCGCTGGTCGGGGCTCAATGCCGGCGGCACCTTGGCCCAGGCGTGCGCGGTGCAGCTCGTGCCGCTGGCGTCCTGCCGCGTGTAGTCGAACTCATGCTGTTCCATGCCGAGATGGTAGCCCGCCGGCCCGACCCTCAGGGTCGGCTGGCGAAGAAGCGCGCCGGCGGGGCGCCGACCGAACGCCGCACCATCGCGGTGAAGGCGCTCGCGCTCGCGTAGCCGAGGTCGCTCGCGATCAGGCCCATCGGCCGGCCCTGAGCGGCCAGCGTCAGCGCGCGCGCCAGCAGCACCTGCTGGCGCCAGGGGCCGAAGCTGGTGCCGAGCTGCTGGCGGAACAGGCGCGCCACCGTGCGCGGGCTCGCGCCGACCTCGGCGGCCCAGCCCGCGAGCCGGTCGTGGCGGCCCGGGTCGGCGAGCACCGCCTCGCACAGCGCGCGCAGGCGCTTGTCGCGCGGCAGCTCGATGCCCAGCCGCACCGGCGCCGCGCGTTGCAGCTCGTCGATCGCGAGCTCGCCCAGGCGCCGCTCGCGCGCCAGCAGCGCGGGCGCCGGCGCGGCGCCGCGGTCGCGCTCGATGTCCATCTGCAACACCAGCTCGCGCAACAGCGCCGAGACCTCGATGACGCGGCAGACCTGCCAGGGCGGCAGGTCCAGGCCGAAGGCGTCGGCCCGGACGTACAGGGCTCGCAGCTCGGCGGCCTCGACCGCGGTCACCGCGTGGACCATGCCGGCCGGGATCCACACCGCGCGCGACGCCGGCACGAGGTAGGTGCTGTGCTCGGTCGTGATCCGGGCGACGCCGCTCACCGACCAGGCGAGCTGGGCCCAGGGGTGGTGGTGCGGTGTGATCTCCGAATCGGCGGCCAGCCGGCGCGCCTTCGCGCGCACCGGGCGCTGTGCTGTCGGCGCATGGCGGTCGGGGTCCAGCGGCGCAAGCGCGGCGCGCGGTGGTGGCGGAGTTGGCATGATCTCGACAGAACTTGTCCGTCTATCGTAACTCTGCCGTCGCGCGCCCGCCTACATTGCGGCCATGAGCACCGTTGCCATGCCCGTGACCAGCCTGCGCAAGGACGCCACCGTCATCGGCCTGGTCGGTGTCGCGCACAGCATGAGCCACTTCAGCCAGCTGCTGCTCGCGCCGCTGTTCCCCTGGCTGAAGACCGCGTTCGGGGTCGGCTATGCCGAGCTGGGCTTCCTGCTCACGATCTTCTTCGTCGTCTCGTGTGCGGTGCAGGCGGCGTCGGGCTTCTGGGTCGACCGTTACGGCCCGCGGCCCATCCTCTTCACCGGTCTGGGCCTGCTGTTCCTGGCCGCGATCGGCTTCGCGTCCAGCCGCAGCTACGCGATGCTGGCGATGTTCTCGGTGCTGGCCGGGCTGGGCAACGGCGTCTTCCACCCGGTGGACTACACCTTGCTGAACCGCAAGATCGCCAGGTCCCGGCTCGGCCATGCCTACAGCGTGCACGGCATCACCGGCAGCCTGGGCTGGGCGCTCGCGCCGGCGCTGCTGGTGCCGCTGACGATGGCGTTCTCGTGGCGCGTCGCGCTGTTCGTCGCGGCCGCGCTCGTGGCCGCGGTCTGGGTGCTGCTGTGGGTCAGGCGCGACGAGCTCGAACTCGCGCCCTCGGCCCCCGCAGCGCGCCAGGCCGGCGACGGCTCGCTCGACTTCCTGAAGATCCCCGCCGTCTGGATGTGCTTCGCCTTCTTCTTCTTCAACGCCGGCGTGCTCTCGGTGGTGCAGAGCTTCGCGTCGGAGTCGGCACGCCAGCTGCACGCAGTGCCGCCGTCCTGGGCCGCGATGTGCCTGACGATCTACATGGTCGGCAGCGCCGGCGGCATGGTCATCGGCGGCTTCCTGGCGGCGAACCCCGAGCGTTGCGAGCGCGTCGTCGGCGCCGCGTTCGGTGCGGCCGCGCTGGTCGCGTTGTCGATCGGCTTCGCCGACGTGCCGGCCTGGGCCGTGCCGGTGATGTTCGGCGCGATGGGCGTGGCCAGCGGCATTGCCAGCCCGTCGCGCGACCTGCTCGTCAAGCGTTCGGCGCCCGACAATGCCACCGGCCGCGTCTACGGCGTGGTCTACGCCGGGCTCGACATCGGCCAGGCGGTCGTGCCGCTGTTCGTCGGCGCGCTGATGGACCACCACCAGTACCGCGGCGTCTGGCTCGCGCTGGCGCGGCTGCAGGGCGTGCTCATCGTCAGCGCGTTCAACGTCCGGCGCGTGCGCCGCACGGTGCTGGCGCCGGCTTGAGCCGCGTGCCGGCACGGGCCGCTACAGTGCGGCCATGAGCGCAGCGCCGTCCCCGTCCAGCCCCGGCCGCCTGGCCGGCCATGCCCTCGTCGAAGCCCTCGTCGCCCAGGGCGTGACGACCTGCTTCGGCGTTCCCGGCGAGAGCTACCTCGCGGTGCTCGACGGCCTGCACGAGCACCGCGATCGCATCCGCTTCGTCGCCTGCCGGCAGGAGGGTGGCGCCGCCTTCATGGCCGAGGCGCAGGGCAAGCTGAGCGGCCGCCCGGGCATCTGCTTCGTCACGCGCGGGCCCGGCGCCAGCAACGCCAGCATCGGGCTGCACACCGCGTTCCAGGACTCGACGCCGATGATCCTGTTCGTCGGCCAGGTGGCGAGCGACCAGCGCGACCGCGAGGCCTTCCAGGAGCTCGACTACCGGCAGATGTTCGGCCCCGGCACGCTCGGGCTGGCGAAGTGGGTCGCCGAGGTGCAGAGCGCCGACCGGCTGCCCGAGTACGTCGCGCGCGCCTTCCACACCGCGCTGCAGGGCCGGCCCGGCCCGGTCGTGCTGGTGCTGCCCGAGGACATGCTGACGACGCCGACCGCCGCGCCGGTGCTGCCGCGGGTGCAGACGGTGCACGCCTGGCCGGCGCCCGGCGGGCTGCGCGAGCTGCGCCAGCGGCTGCTCGCGGCGCACCGTCCGATCGTCGTTGCCGGCGGCAGCGGCTGGGACGCCGAGGCCTGCGCCGCGCTGCAGCGCTTCGCCGAGAACTGGCAGCTGCCGGTGGCCTGCGGCTTTCGCTTCCAGGACACGTTCGACAACCGGCATCCGAACTACGCCGGCGACGTCGGCATCGGCATCAACCCGAAGCTCGCGGCGCGCATCGGCGACGCCGACCTGGTGCTCGCCGTCGGCGTGCGGCTGGGCGAGATGACGACCGGCGGCTACACCCTGCTCGAGGCGCCGCGGCCGAAGCAGACGCTGGTCCATGTCCACGCCGGGCCGGAGGAACTGGGCCGCGTCTACGCTGCCGATCTGATGCTGCAGGCCTCGATGGCCTGCGCCGCGAAGGCGCTCGAGACGCTGGCCGCACCGAACGCGCTGCGCTGGGCCGGCCAGGCCGAGGCCGCGCATGCCGACTACGAGGCCAACCTCGTCGCGCCGCCGGTCGCGCCGCTGGACCTGGCCGTCGTCGTGAAGACGGTCCAGCGCCTGGCGCCGCCCGACACCGTCTTCACCAACGGCGCCGGCAACTTCGCCGGCTGGCTGCACCGCTATTGCCGCTATCCCGGGCTGCAGCATCATGGCCGGACCCAGCTCGCGCCGACCTCGGGCGCGATGGGCTACGGCCTGCCGGCGGCGGTCGCCGCGGCGCTGCTGCAGCCCGAGCGCTGCGTCGTCAACCTCGCCGGCGATGGCGACTTCCTGATGACCGGCCAGGAGCTCGCCACCGCCACCGGCTATGGCGCGAAGCGGCTGATCAGCATCGTCGTCGACAACGCCAGCTACGGCACGATCCGGATGCACCAGGAGCGCGAATACCCCGGCCGCGTGAGCGGCAGCGACCTGTTCAATCCGGACTTCGCCGCGCTCGCGCGCGCCTTCGACTGGGCCGCCGAACGTGTCGAGCGCACCGAGGATTTCGAGGCCGCGTTCGTGCGCGCGCTCGAAGGCGGCCGGCCGGCGCTGCTGCACCTGAAGCTGGACGCCGAGGTCAGCACCAGCCGCACGACGCTGTCGGCGATCCGCGCGGCGGCTCGGGCGCGCGGCTGAGCGTCAGCGCCGCG